>CAIKMZ010000041.1 GCA_903828665.1 uncultured beta proteobacterium | reverse complement strand
CCCGGTCACCCCGACCGACACCACATTGGGCGGAAAGAAGAATTTGCGCGGTGTCGCGCCACCAGTGCAGACGCCCGTGCTGCAGCCCAAGGCAGCCAACTTGCTCACCTGCCATTTGTCAGGTGTATTGCCGGCATCCGGCTCCAGATCGACGCGCCAGACATTGCCGCCGGTATCCGCCGCATAGAAGCGGTCGGTCTTGCCGTCGTTGTTGCGGTCAACAAAGCTGATGTCGGCCGGTATGGCCCAGTTCATGCCGGCAACCGCACAGGCGGCCTGCGTGGCGCTGCCAGTGCAGGCCGTACTGGATCCGGCGCTGAAACCGGCGCTCCATACACGCGCACCAGTGACGGCATCCACAACAAAGATGCCACGCCCCATGGTATCGGCCGCGGGCGGCTCAGCATCTTCAGCCGGATCGTAGCCGGCCCCGAATACCAGCACCGGATTGGTATAGCCCCTCACCAGGGTGACGCGCGGGCGCGACCAGCTTTGTCCCATTTCTTCGAACCCGGCATCGGTGGAACTGATCTTCCACAGAACCCTCGGTGTGGTCGGCGTCGTCACATCCAATGCATAGATGAATCGCCCGCCACGGCGCATGGTCAGGAACAGATAGGCCGCATAGGTGCTTCCGTCCGCATTGAGCTTCTGATAGACGCCCGGAGAACCGTCGACGAAATAGTCCTTTGGCAACGCAGTGGTCAACACCGAGGTGGACAACTTGAGTTCAGGCGTGTTGATGCGCTGGCGATTGAGCGCGCTGAAATGTTCCGGCAATATCAGACCCCAGAGCTCGCCGCCCGGCGGAACCGTGACCGATGCGCCGCTGCTGTCGAGGGTGCTCAACGCAGTGTCCTGACTGCCGTTGACAGCACGGTATACGCCATCGTTGGCGCCATAGTAGACCACCACACCGCGACTGTCGCCATAGTTGATGACCGCCGGTCGCGAATGCAGCACATCGCCGTGTATCGAGGGCCGCACCGTCACCGAACCGCCCGGCCCAAGTTCATCGCCGAAGTTGTCCTGGCCGCGCACCCACTTGATCAGCGTGCTCGCGTCCGGCCCCCCGCTTGAACTGCTCACGGTCATGTTGCCCGTCGCCTGCGTGGCCGGCGTCAGCGTGACGGGTCCGTATGAAAACGAAGTGCAACTCCCACTGCTGCATGTGATGGGCCACGTCCCCGCGTAAGCCGTCTCGTCACCCGAAGAAGGACCTGTGAGGCTTTGAATGACCACTTTGTCGCCCGTTACAAACGGGAACGGACAGGTTGCCGAGCACGTTGCCGTGACGTTGCCGGACACGTCCCGGGCGATCTTGCCTGCAGCGATGCTGGACGTCGCCGCCTGCAACGACACGGTGATCGTCTGTCCGCTTGCGGCGCTGGCCTGCACCGGCGGTGTCGTTGCGATGGTGTACGACAGACTGGTGCAAGGCGCAGTGCAAGTGACCTTTCCGGTATAGGCATAGGCAGACTCGTTCGCTCCCGCACCCGACACTTTGGTGATCGAAACGGTCGGTTTGTACGAGGAATCGTAGGGATCATTTCCAAACCAGTTTGATGCCGTGACTGTCGCGGTGGCCGTGGTCGAGCCACTGGAGTTGAGGCGGCTTATGCCGCCGACGGCAATCGCCTGGGCAGCGGTGCTGGGATTTAGCTTGGCCTCAGTGCCGGACCACGCCGTGGGCGCCTGGTTGCCGCCGATCGAAATTGTGAATTTGTTGCTGGCTGTCAGACCCTGCACTACAAAAGTGCCATTCAAATTGTTCCAGTAGTTCTTGTTGTTCCCGGTCGTGATGACGCCCGTGACGATTCCAGAGATGGCGATCGTCTGCCCGGTATGCAACCGGTGTGAACCGTTTGTGGTCACCGTGTAGGTGCCAGCAGACCCGGTGATGCTGGTGATCATGAGGTTGGTGTAATCGGGCACCAGCACCGCTTGATACGCATTGACTGACGGGGAAACCGGATAGATCGGTATCGAATAGCTGAATGTGCTTGTGCCCGGCGCCACGACGCTGATGACACTGGCACCGTAAAGATTGCTGCCGTCGCTCGCATTTAATCCCGAGAGCGTCACCTTGTCGCCCGCAAGATAGCCGTGCGGCGCAGAAGTCGTCACCGTGACTGTTTCCGTCGCGCCCGGTGTCGAAGTGCTGCGGCTCGCGGTGCTGGAGAGCGACCCGGAAGCGTTGTAGAGACTCGCCGTATAAGTTCCGAGTGACGGGTTGTTTGGATAATCATTCAGGCCCGTGATGCTGAACGTATTTCCGCTTGGCGCATTGGCGGCCGTCAAGGTCTGCGTTACGTTGTACACACTGGGGGTTGCACCAGCGATGGTCACCGTACTGCCAACAACAAACCCGTGATTTCCAGCGGTTGTCACCAACGCACTGCTGCCGGTGCGGATCATCGAATTGATCTTGATGGCATTCGAAGTGCCAAAGGCGCTTGCGCCAATATTGATGTTGCTGACAGAAAAGGCGTTGCTGCTGTCGGTCAGGGCCGCGACACAGCCACTGCCGCTTGGGCAATAGGTATACAGGCGCCTGGGGTTGCTCGATGATGCGGCCGTCGCCGCAAAATCGGCCGTCAGGTTCTGCAGTCGTGACTGCTGCGCTGCGCCGCCCTTTTCCACCAGTTCGCCGTCCGGCGAATCAAAGCCGAGGCCCGCTCCACGCTGATCGTTGACGTAGAACCCCCCCGTCGAATCGGGCGCCTTGCTCGTGTCCTTGCTGGTCCAGAAGCTGATGGCGCCCGGCGTGATGAAACCGGTCGTCGTGCTGATCGCCGAGGCACCGACACTGTCGGCCAATTGCAATGTCGCCGTGTTCGGGTCCGGCTTCGTCGGGTCCGGGTAGCTCAGCATGAACTCGTACTGCTTGAGGTTGCCGATCCAGCGCGGATTGGCACTGGCGTCGGGTCGGAACATGCCCAGAAAGATCTGGTTCAGATAGGTGCCCTGCGCGTTGACGCTGACGGGCAGACTGGCCGAAGAGAACACGCTGTTGACCGCCTGGATTTCATTGAGAATCTTGAGGATGGCGCTTGCGATCTCGTCGTAGCTGGAAGTGGCGAAGTACTTGCCGCCGCCGACCTTGGCCATGCTGGTCAGCAGGGCCGGGAAATCAGGTTTGCAGCTGGTGCCAAGCAATCCCACCGTGTAGGTGGTGATGCCCTGGCTTTCGTCCAGCGAACCATACAGATCGGTCTGGTACATGTAGCGTGCCCACTCGTCGGCATACAAACCGGATGGATCGGTATGACTCTTCATCGTGTACGCGCCGCAACTGAAGCTGCTCGTGCCGTAGGATGCGCTTGGAATGGTGATGTTGGCCAACTGCAGCGATGTGACGCCGGGCGCGCTCGCCAGTGCACTTTGCGGACTGGTGCTCCCGCCGTCACCCGGCGTACCCGAGTTGTCGAAGGCATTGCCGATAAAGATGACAAAGTTCTTCTGACACCCCGCGGTCGGCTGGACGCCGGCATAGGAGCGACCCGACAAGCCGGTCCGGCCGGCGTAATAGGCCCAGGCCTCCTGCATCGTCGCGCCGGTGGCTTCGCCGTTGGCCTTGATGTACCCATCACCGGCCCCGCCGGTTGTCTTCCAGCTCTTGACCCAGGCCAGGAAATTTGTTTTGGCGGTCCCCGACATCAGGGCCAGCGGTTGCATCAGACAACCACCGTTTGAACCACCGCAGTTCGCGTTGTTGATGTCCCTCATGTTGTTGGCGTTGTAGGCCATCAGCCCGAGGTTGACCGCACCGGCCGGCAAACCCGAGACGACGTTGTAGATCGCGCATTGCTCGATGCCGCCGGCCGTGCCGTTGAGGGATGGGGTCGAGCCATCGACATAGGTGCAATTGCCGGCACTGGCAGAAAAATTCGCGGCATTGTCGAGCACCAGCAGGACATTGGGCACGCCGGTATTGACCGCGTTGGCGCTGTAAAGATCGATGTCCTCGGCGCGGCTCAAGGAGGACAGGCCGAGCAGGCACAGCAACAGGATTCGGAAGTAGTTCATGATTGAAACCTTTTCGTCCTTACAGACAAGTCGTTGTGGCCGGCACCCGCACCGTGATGCCCTGAACCTGGCTGACATTGGCACCGGTGGCGGTGTCGGTCACGCCGGCCTCGATCTCCCATTGCTGCGTCTTGCAGGCCGACGGCTTGCTCGACAGTGTGTTGTCGGACAGGATGACCTTGTCTTCGTCGGGGCTTTCAAAACACGGCACATCGTTCGCATTCGATGGGTTCAGGGCCGAGTTGAGCACCGGTATTTCCATGAGGCATTTATTGCCCATGGCCTTCACAGCCACGTTGTACGTGGTGTTGCCCACCGGAACGGTCACGGTCTGCGCCTTGATCTGGGAGATGTCCGTGGTCGGCAGCTTGATCTGCTCGATGACCTGCTCGATGGCCTGCTGCGCGGCGGCGCCCACTTCGGCCTGCGTCTGCATGTTGCCGGCGATGCGCAGATTGGTATTGCCGGAACGGATCGCGAACAGCACCAGCAGCGTCAGCACGACCAGCATGATCATGCCGATCAGCAGGGTTGCGCCTCGCTGCCGGCGTCTTGAAGAGGTGCTCATTGGTCCCTCCTGGCGCTCGGGTTGACGACCCGGATCAACTGACTGAACACGCGGCGCTTGAAACCGTCATTGGTGGCGGTGGTCGAGCCTGCCACCCCGAGGTTGTAGACCTTGGTATCGGTGAAGCCGGCCGTGCTTTCGTTGTTGCGCGCGAGCAGGTGAACTTGCAGCGCCATCACATTGGGCCAATCCGCAAGTGCCGGACTGGTGACATACGCACCTTCGGGCGCGCCATCGCCGTTGCTGTCCAAACCATAGTCGATCTGCATGTTGTCGATACCTTCAACCAAAGGCGTCGTGGTCATGGCGCCCGAGCTCGACAGTTCCAGCACCTTGAGCGTGGGTATCGGTTTGCCGCCGTCGGCTGCGCCGCTGCAACTGCTGCCGACCGGAACGCTGCATGGACTGACAAAGTAGATGTGCACCAGGAACCTGCGCAAATCGGCCAGGGTGGCGCGATCCTTCTTGAACAGCGTGAAGACCGAAGTGCCTGCCGCATCGGCGCCCGTGCCCATCTTCTTGGTGAACTCCAGACCGGAGGCGGTCAGACCCGACTGCAGATAAACTTGCCCGCCCGCAGCTGAAGCTGCAGCCGCCACGGTCACCGTCGCAGGCTCGACGCGCCGCACGACCAGGATGTCGGTACCCGCCACGTGGTCGGCAGCCGCGATGCAGGTTGACAGCGCGCCGGTCGGCGCGTCATAGCCCTGCACCGGAAACACCATGGCCGCCTCAATTGCGCTGACGGTCACCACACACGGATCCGGCAAGGCCGACGGCACAGCGAGACTGCCGACGTTGGAAAACTCTCCGTAGTAACCTGCCATCTGGACATCTTCATTCAGCAGTTGCATCGCGTAGCGACCGTTCTCGATCTGGCGGCTCGACTTTTCAAGCTCGGACTGCGCACTGCTTTGCCGCGCGATCAAGCCCGTCAGGCCCGCGAGCAGGATCAGCCCGATGGTGATGGAAACCATCCACTCGACCAAGGTCATGCCGCGCTGATGGCTACGTCGTGGCGCGGCGCGGCGCCGCGTTGCCGGATGAAAGTGGGGTTTGAAATGCAGCATGTTCAACTCAGACTGGCAATCTGCACGGGGACGCTGACCGCCCTGCGCTGGGCCTCATCACCAAAAAGACCGGTGGCACAGGGCACGGACGCGGGCGGCGCCAGGGTCTTGCCGCTGCCCTGCCACGCGACGCTGACGGTATAGACCTGGTAGATTCCAACCGTTGCGACGCTGACGCAGCCACGCGCGCCCAGCATGGCGCCGACATTACCAGCCCCGATCTTTTCTGCGCTGCCCAGCAGCAGATTGCTCCATTCCGCCATGTCCAGATCGGCTCGCGCCCGTTGCTGCGCGGTTCCCAGCCCGCAAGCGGGTGCGGACCCGGCACCGGTGCCGAGGTAGGGCGTGCCATCGGCCGCCGTCGTAATGGCATAGCAGGCCGCCACCTTGCGATTCGCGTTGATGCGGTTCACCATGTCCTCCAACAGCACGAGCGCCTGCACGCGCTGATAGGACTCCATCTGGGAACGCTGACCCTGCACCATCAAGCCGACCAGGCCCAGCAGGCCCAGCAGCAGGATGACCATGGTGACGAGCACTTCGATCAGGCTCGATCCCTATTGCGACTGTCGTTGACGGCCGATCGGTTTCATGAGCAGGTCCCCGTGCTGCTCAGTGTGCTGCGCGGCAGGCCGCTCAGGTCAAATGCAATGCAGCGCGTGCTGCCGTCCGCTCCGGTGATCGCCATGGGCAGCACCGCCGCCCCCAGTCGACCGGAAGCCAAGTAGGTGATGGCCGACGCCGGCCCGGAAAACGTCAACCCCGCATAGGCATCCTGCTTGCTGAGTTGCGTCGTTCCTGCGAACACGCTCCAGCCATCCTTCCAGCCCGCGACCCCGCCGCTCGCCGCACTGATGGTGACCGCCACGTTGCGCTTGATGGCCTCGGACCTTGCAAAGTTGGCGGTCATCAGGAAGTCGGAGGCGGCCGTCTTGACCCGCTGACCTGAAATGAAGCCTTTGAAAGACGGCGTGGCCAGCGCGGCCAGGATGGCAGCCAGCGCCACCACGACCATCAATTCGATCAGCGTGAAACCGCGGGATCTGCAGCGCATGCCAAGCGTGCCTTACCAGCAATCGGAAACGGCGCTCGCCGTGCCGGACATGGTCTTGGCCCCCAGGTGGTTCAGCGTCAAGGTACCGCACTTTGCGTCATTCTGGGCAGAACCTGGTGTCGCCGTCACCAGATAGGACGGCGGCGTCGTGCTCATGTCGGACGTGACAGTCACCGCGTATTTCGCGGCGACTTCTGGCGGTACCGTCAGGTTCAGCGTGGACAGACTTGCCGCATAACTGCGGGCGTCCAGCATGTACTGCTCCTGCTTGTTCGCCACCGAAAACATGAAACTCTCGGCCGCCGAGCGATTGGCACGCACAATGTACTGGTTGTAAGACGGGTACGCAATCGCCGCCAGAATGCCGATGACGGCCACCGTGATCATCAACTCGATCAGGGTAAAACCACGTTGTCTGATACAGGCCATGCAAATCTTCCCAACTCGGGTTCAGTCTATCCATCAGGATTGCCAGCCGGCAACGCCAGCCGACAAACGGCTTCAGGATTCTGACAAATGGTAAAAACGCACCGTATGCGATTTCTCAACCCATCCCCCTTTTCCGACATTGCGACAGAACAAGCCGCGCTGGCAATGTACCTTTGCGACCCGAATCCGCGCGTCGGCTGCGTTCTCGTCGACGAGAAAGGTAGCATGCTGGGCCACGGGCACACCCAGCGTGTCGGTCAATCCCATGCCGAGATCATGGCTTTGCGCGCTGCCAAGGAAGCCGGCCACGATATGCGCGGCGCCACCGCCTTTGTGACACTCGAGCCCTGCTCGCACTTTGGCCGCACGCCGCCGTGCTGCGACGCGCTGATCGAGGCCGGCGTGGCGCGCGTCGTGGTGGCGCAGCAGGACCCCAATCCGCTGGTCGCCGGGCAAGGCATCGCGCGCCTGCGCGCCGCCGGTGTCCAAGTCGACGTGCTGGACCCGGACGCCCCGGCCGCCGTGGCCACGCGCGAGCTCAATATCGGCTTCTTCAGCCGCATGATCCGCCAGCGCCCTTGGGTGCGCCTGAAGGTCGCCTCGTCGCTCGACGGCAGCACCGCCTTGCACAACGGCGCGAGCCAGTGGATCACATCCAACGCGGCGCGCGCCGACGGCCATGCCTGGCGCGCGCGCGCCAGCGCCGTGTTGACCGGCATCGGCACCGTGCTGGCCGACCAGCCGCGCCTCGATGTGCGATTGGTCGACACACCGCGCCAGCCACACCTGGTGATCGTCGACAGCAATCTGCAGACACCGCCGGATGCGCCACTGTTCGATCCGGATCGCTCCGTGTTGATCTATGCCGCCGTGCCCGACGCCGCGAAGCAGGCCGCGCTGCAGGCCCGCGGCGCCAGCGTCATCTACCGGCCCGGTCCGCAGCAGCAGGTTGATCTGGCCGCCGTGCTGACCGACCTGGGACAGCGCGAGATCAATGAACTGCACGTGGAAGCCGGACAGCGCCTCAACGGCGCCCTGCTGCAAGCAGGTCTGGTGGACGAACTGCTGGTCTACCTCGCGCCCAAACTGCTGGGACCGGGGCGCGGCATGGCAAGTTTCGGGCCTTTGAGCGCACTGGCCGATGCGTTCCCGCTCGAGTTCAGGAGCAGCACGATGATCGGGCCGGACCTGCGAATCCTGGCCCGCCTGAAAGGTCACGACCGGTTTTAGGGCAGAAGATTTCCACTGCGGAGCGGCCAGCGGCCAATTCCCTGCGAAAATAGCCGGATGTTTACCGGAATCATCACCGGCGTCGGGCGCATCGTCGCCGTAGACGCCTTAGGCAGCTCTTCTACCCATGGCAAGCGCCTGACCATCGAATGTCCAGGTGCTTACCTCGACGACGTCAGCCTGGGCGACAGCATCGCGCTCAACGGCGCTTGCATGACCGTGACCTCGCTGGATGCCGCGCAGAGCCGCTTCACCATCGAGATCTCGGCCGAGTCGCTGGCTCGCACGGCGGCGCTGGACCAGACCGGCCGCGTCAACCTGGAGAAGGCACTGCGCGCCAATGACCGCCTTGGCGGGCATCTGGTGTCAGGCCATGTCGATGGCGTCGGCCGCGTGACCCAGTTCGAACAGATCGGCGAGAGCTGGCACCTGCGCGTCATGGCGCCGCCATCACTGGCCAAGTACCTGGCCTACAAGGGCTCGATCACAGTCAATGGCGTGAGCCTGACGGTCAACCGGATCCGTGACATGGATGCCGGCTGCGAAGTCAGCATCAACCTGATTCCCCACACAGTGCAAAATACCGCGCTCAGAACGCTCCAGGTGGACGCGTCGGTCAATCTCGAAATTGACCTGATCGCGCGCTACGTCGAGCGCATGCTGGGCGCCGACCCGCAAGCGGCCGGCGCACCTGCGCCCTGATCCCAGTCCGCATTGCAACCCTGTTATTTTTGAAAGACTACTGCATGAGCGCCCTCACCCCTGTGGCCATTTCCCCGGTTGAAGACATCGTGGCCGACCTGCGCGCGGGACGCATGGTGATCCTGGTTGACGAAGAAGACCGCGAGAACGAAGGCGATCTGCTGATGGCCGCTGACCATGTCAGCGCCGACGCCATCAACTTCATGGCGCGATTCGGCCGCGGCCTGATCTGCCTGACCCTGAGCCGCGAGCACTGCGAGCGCCTCGAACTGCCGCCGATGGCGGCGCGCAACGGCGACAAGAAGGGCACGGCCTTCACGGTGTCGATCGAGGCCGCCGAAGGCGTCACCACCGGCATCTCGGCCGCCGACCGCGCGCGCACCGTGCAGGCCGCCGTGGCCCGCAACGCGCAACCCGAAGACCTGGTGCAGCCGGGCCATATCTTCCCGCTGCAGGCGGTCGAAGGCGGCGTGCTGATGCGCGCGGGCCATACCGAAGCCGGTTGCGACTTGGCGACCATGGCCGGCTGCAGCCCGGCCGCCGTGATCTGCGAAATCATGAAGGACGACGGCACCATGGCGCGCCTGCCCGACCTGCAGTTGTTCGCCGCGGAACACGGCCTGAAGATCGGCACCATTGCCGACCTGATCGAGCACCGCAGCCGGGTCGAGTCCCTGGTTGAAAAAGTGGGCTCGCGCACCATCAACACGGCGTTCGGCGAGTTCGCCCTGCACGCGTTCAAGGACAAGACCACCAACGGCGTGCACCTGGCGCTGGTCAAGGGCCAGTGGGGTCCGGGCGATACCGTGGCGGCGCGTGTGCACGAGCCGACCTCCCTGCTCGACGCGCTTGAAGTCGGTCGCGCCATGCACTCATGGAGCCTGGACGCCAGCCTGGAGCGCATCGCGGCGACCGGCCGGGGCGTCGTCGTGCTGCTCAATTGCGCCGAGAACGCCGAGCAGGTGCTCGCGCAGGTCGCCGGCACGGCGCGCGCGTCCCATGGGCCCGAGCGCGGCCGCATGGACCTGCGCAGCTACGGCATCGGCGCGCAGATTCTGCGCGAGTGCGGCGTGCACAAGATGAACCTGCTGGGCAACCCGCGACGCATGCCCAGCATGACGGGCTACGGCCTGGAAATTGTGGGCTATATCACGAAATAATGAATTTGCGGGACAGACCGAAGCTGCGCGAAGCGAGCTGGCGCTGTCGCCAACTGACAAGAAAGAACAGAGTATGAAAGACGCAGACCAGGGAACACCACAGGCAGGCGACTGGCGCCTGGACGGCAGCAAGCTGTGCATCGGCATCGTGCAGGCCCGCTTCAACGCGTCCGTCACCGACACGCTGAGCGCAGCCTGCAAAGCGGAATTGCTGGCGCTCGGCGTGCTGGAGCAGAACATCCGGCTGATCACGGTGCCCGGCGCGCTCGAAGTGCCCGTGGCGCTGATGGCGATGGCGGAGCAACAGGAATACGACGCGCTGGTGGCGATCGGCTCCATCATCCGCGGCGAAACCTATCACTTTGAACTGGTCGCCAATGAATCGGGCGCCGGCGTCAGCCGGGTCGCTCTCGACTACCAGTTGCCGATTGCGAACGCCATCCTGACCACCGAGAACCTGGAACAGGCCGTGGCACGGCAAACCGAAAAGGGGCGCGATGCCGCCCGTGTTGCCGTTGAAATGGCCAACCTGATGGAACAAGACTGATGACCGACCAACCCATTCGCGCCAGCGGCAGCCGCCCCCCGCGCCAGAGCCGCACCGGCCTGACCAGCACCGGCGTGCGCAAGGCCGCGAGCAAGTCCGAGCGCAGCCGCTCGCGCGAATTCGCGTTGCAGGCCCTGTACCAGACTCTGGTCGGCCGCAATGACGTCGCCGACGTCAACGCCTTCACGCGCGACCTGGCCGGGTTCTCCAAGTGCGACGCGCTGCACTTCGATGCCTTGCTGCACGGCTGCGCAGCTGACCGGGACGCGCTCGACGCCCTGATCGTGCCGCTGCTGGACCGCAAGCTCGGCGAAATCTCGCCGATCGAGCACGGCGTGCTGTGGATCGGCGCCTACGAGCTCAAGAACTGCCTGGATGTGCCCTGGCGCGTCGTGCTCAACGAATGTGTTGAACTGGCCAAGGAGTTCGGCGGCACCGATGGCCACAAGTACGTCAACGCCGTGCTCAACGCGCTGGCGCCGCAGCTGCGCGGCGCCGAAGTCAACGCCGACCGGGGCCAGACGCGACCATGAGGATTTCGGCTCGCGCCCAGCGCATTGAGCCCTTTTACGTGATGGAGGTCGCCAAGGCGGCGGCGACACTCGCGCACGAAGTCGCGCACAGCGATTCGCCGATGGTCTTCCTCAATATCGGCGAGCCCGATTTCACCGCGCCGCCGCTGGTGCAGGAAGCCGCCTGCCGCGCCGTGCGCGACGGCCTGACGCACTACACGCAGGCGCTGGGCATGATGCCGCTGCGCGAGCGCATCAGCGACTGGTACTGGCAGCGCTTCAAGATCGAGGTTCCGGCGGGCCGCATCGTGCTCACGGCCGGCGCGTCGGCCGCGCTGCAGCTGGCCTGCCTGGCGCTGATCGAAATCGGCGACGAGATCCTGATGCCGGACCCGAGCTACCCCTGCAACCGCCATTTCGTCAGCGCTGCCGAGGGCACGGCCGTGCTGCTGCCGACCACGGCCGCCGAGCGCTTCCAGTTGACAGCCGACCAAGTGCATGCGGCCTGGGGCCCGAAGACGCGCGGCGTGCTGCTCGCTTCGCCCTCGAACCCGACCGGCACCTCGATCGACCCCGACGAGTTGCGCCGCATCCACGGCGTGGTCAGCGGCAAGAGCGGCATCACGCTGGTCGACGAGATCTACCTCGGGCTGAGCTTTGACGCGCGCTACGGCCAGACCGCGCTGGCCATCGCCGACGACATCATCAGCATCAACAGTTTCAGCAAGTACTTCAACATGACCGGCTGGCGCCTGGGCTGGATGGTCGTCCCCGAGCGGCTGGTGAGCGTGATCGAGCGCCTGGCGCAGAACCTGTTCATCTGCCCGAGCACGGTCTCGCAGTACGCGGCGCTGGCCTGCTTCGAGAACGACAGCATCACCGAGTACGAGCGCCGTCGCGCCGAATTCAAGGCCCGGCGCGACTACTTCATCCCGGCCCTGAACGCGCTCGGACTGAAGGTGCCGGTGATGCCCGACGGGGCCTTCTATGCCTGGACCGACTGCTCGTCGGTCTTTGAACAGCTCAAGGTCGCGGACAGCTGGGACCTCTCGTTCGAGATCATGCAGCGCGCCCATGTCGCCGTCACGCCCGGGCGCGATTTCGGCCTGGCCAGCGCCCCGAACTTCATCCGCTTTTCCACGGCCAGCTCGATGACGCAACTGCGCGTCGCCATCGAACGCCTGCGGGTCCTGTTGTCATGAGTGGCGCATCCGGGCACCCGTTCGGCTGGCCGGTGCGCGTTTACTGGGAAGACACCGACGCCGGCGGCATCGTGTTCTACGCCAATTACCTGAAGTACTTCGAGCGCGCCCGCACCGAATGGCTGCGCGCGCTGGGCATCGAGCAAAGCGCCCTGCGCAGCAGCAGCGGCGGCATCTTCGTGGTCAGCGATGCGCAGGTCCGCTACCACCGGCCGGCGCACCTGGACGACATACTTCTTGTTACAGCCTCGCCGATCGAAATCGGCCGCGCATCGCTGACAATACAGCAGCAGGCGTGGCACACGACCGCAAGCGGCAACAGCCTGCTGTGCGAAGCCACCATCCGCGTCGGCTGGGTCGATGCCACGAGCCACCGGCCGGCGCGAATACCGCAGACCCTTCTGGAAATCCTGAAATGAACCAAGACCTGTCGATCCTCCACATGGTGCTCAACGCCAGTCTGGTCGTGCAACTGGTGATGCTGTTGCTGATCCTGATCTCGGTCTCGAGCTGGGCCGCCATCTTTCGCAAGCTGTTCGCGCTCAAACGCGTGAAGGCGCTCAACGACACGTTCGAGCGCGAGTTCTGGTCCGGCACCAGCCTGAACGACCTGTTTGCGGCGGCCGCCAAGAACGCCCGCCTGTCGGGCCCGATGGAACGCATCTTTGCCAGCGGCATGCGGGAGTACCAGAAACTGCGCGAGCGGCGCATCACCGATGCCAGCACACTGATGGACGGCGCCCGGCGCGCCATGCGCGCGAGCTTCCAGCGCGAGATGGATGTGGTTGAAATCAACCTCTCGTTCCTGGCCTCGGTCGGCTCGGTCTCTCCCTACGTCGGCCTGTTCGGCACGGTCTGGGGCATCATGCACTCCTTCAACGGACTGGCCTCGCTGCAGCAGGTCACCCTCGCCACCGTGGCGCCCGGCATCGCCGAAGCACTGGTCTCGACCGCCATCGGCCTGTTTGCGGCGATACCGGCCGTGGTCGCCTACAACCGCTTCGCGCGCGAGATCGACCGCATCGCCATCACGCTGGAGACGTTCATCGAGGAGTTCTCCAACATCCTGCAGCGCAACGTCGGCGCGCAATCGGCCTCGGGCCAGTGAAGGGAGACTGAACATGCCATCCCTGGTCAGCCGCGGACGCGGCCGGCGCACCATCAACGAGATCAACATGGTGCCATTCATCGACGTGATGCTGGTGCTGCTGATCATCTTCATGGTGACAGCGCCGCTGATCACACCGAGCACGATCGACCTGCCCAGCATCGGCAAGGCGAAGAAGCAGCCCGACCAGGTGATCCAGATCGTGATCGGCAAGGACGAGTCGCTCGAGATGAAGCTGCAGGACAAGACGCGCGCCCTGGGCCTGAAGGAACTGGCCGACGTGATCCACCAGGCGCAGGGCGACAAGCCAGACTCCGCCGTCGTCATCAGCGCTGACAAGGCCGTCAAGTACGAAGCGGTTGTCAAGGTCATGGACTCCCTGCAGCGCGCCGGCGTGCAGCGCGTCGGCCTGTCCGTGCAGTTGGCCAACCCCTGAGCAGCGCATCGCCATGAGCGCCGTGCTTGCCAGCGATCGACTTGAATTCAGCCCGCCGCCGACACCCGGCGCGCTGCGCTCGTTCGGCCTGGCCGTGCTGGCGCACCTCTTTCTGGTGGCGGCGCTGACCTGGGGCGTGCAGTGGCACAGCGAAACCGTGAGCGTCACGGCCGAGGCCGAACTGTGGTCCGCGGTGCCGCAACAGGCCGCGCCCAGGCTGGTCGAGGCCGCGCCCGAGCCGCCGGCCCCGCCACCGCCTCCGGTGGCCGCGCCGGTCGAAGCCCCGAAGCCGGCCGAGGTCGATATCGCGCTGGAACGCGAGAAGCAGCGCCTCAAGAAGGAGAAGCTGGAAAAGCTCGCACTGGAAAAGCAGCAGCTGAAGAACGAAAAGCTCGAGCGCGAAAAGCTGCGCCAGAAGGATGAGAAGCTGGCGCTGGAAAAGAAGCGCCTGCAGGAGAAGCAGGCGGCGCTGGAGAAGCAGAAGCTGGCGGCGGACAAACAACGCAAGGACGCGCAACAGGCGCAGCAGGATGCCAAGCGCCTCGAAGGCCTGCGCCAGGAAAACCTCAAGCGCATGAGCGGACTGGCCGGCGCCAGCGGCGCCGAGGGTTCAACCGGAACCGGACTGAAATCGTCCGGGCCTTCAGCCGGCTATGCCGGTCGCATCCGCGCCAGCATCAAGCCCAATATCGTCTTCACCGAGAGTGTCTCCGGCAACCCGGAGGCTGAAGTTGAGGTGCGCACCGCACCCAACGGCAGCATCATCGGCAGCAAGATGCTCAAGTCCAGTGGCATCAAGGCGTGGGACGAAGCGGTGCTCAAAGCGCTCGACAAGCTCGGCACCCTGCCGCGTGATGTCGATGGTCGGGTGCCCCCTTCCCTGATCATCACGTTCCGGCCCAAGGACTGAGCCGCGACACAACCGCTCAGTCGTAGATGATCTCGGCCTTGCCCGCATCCGCCTGCACGCGCCAGCCGGCTAGCGCGGCGTTGGTCGGGTAAAAGCGGTAGGCCTCTCCCAACTGCAGTTCCGCTGTGGCCGCACCGGCCTCGGCCTGCCGCGCCAGCGCCAGACGCACCGACAGGCCGCGCACCAGTTCGCCCTGCTCAGTCACTTCGCGGCGCGCCGGAAATTCGCTGATCATGCGTGCCACATCGGGCGCCCTGCCGTTGACCGCCACGCGCAGGAATTTTCCAAAGCGGCAGCGCGCCTGCTCCAAGTCCCAGATCTGCGTCACGGTCAGCTGCATGCCGCCCGAGAAACGGTCCGGCTGCAGCTTGCCCATGACGATGACCAGTTCGTCGTCCTTGAACAGCTGCCGGTTCGCGTTGATCAGCGCCTCGTCGGCACGCGCCTCGATGACGCCGGACTTGTCGTCGAGCTTGAACAGCGCAAGCTTGCCGCGCTGCCCGTTGATGACGCGGAAATCGGTGATGATGCCGGCCAGCAATTGCGGCTCGCGCGTGTCGATCAAGTCGTCGATCTGGCGCTTCACGAAACGCCGCACCTCAAGCGCCACCTCGTCGAACAGGTGCCCCGACAGATAGAAGCCGACCGCCGTTTTCTCGTAGGTGAGCTGCTCCTTGACGCCCCAGGGCGTGGCCTGCACCAGCTCGGGTTCCTGCGTGCTCGAGCCATGGTCGTCCTCGCCGCCCATGTCGAACAGGCCGCCCTGGTTCGCGTTGGCCAGCGCCGCCGCGCCAAATTCAAAAGCGCAGTCCAGCGAAGCCACAAGGCTGGCGCGGTTGCGCTGGATCGAGTCGAAGGCGCCGGCCTTGATCAATGCCTCCACCGTGCGCTTGTTGATGCGGCTGCGGTCGACCCGCAGGCAAAAATCGAACAGGCTCTTGAACGGCCCGGCCTCGGCACCGGCGGTGCCGACGCCGCGGCCTTCGCGCGCCGCAACGATCGCCTCGATCGCCTGCGCGCCCGAGCCCTTGATGGCGCTCAGGCCGTAGCGGATCATCTTGTCGGAGATCGGCTCGAAGCGGCCGAAGCCCCGGTTCACATCGGGCGGCTCGAAGCCCAGGCCCATCTTGATGGCATCTTCGAACAGCACCTTGAGCTTGTCCGTGTCGTCCATTTCCACCGTCATGTTGGCGCAGAAGAACTCGGCCGTGTAGTGCACCTTGAGCCAACCCGTGTGGTAGGCCAGAAGCGCGTAGGCGGCCGAGTGCGACTTGTTGAAGCCATAGCCGGCGAACTTCTCCATGTCGTCGAACACAGCATCGGCCTTCTCGGCGGCAATGCCCTTCTGGCCGGCGCCCTCGCGGAAGATCTGGCGGTGCCGCGCCATCTCGTCGGCGTCCTTCTTGCCCATGGCACGGCGCAGCAGGTCGGCGCCGCCGAGCGAGTAGCCGCCCAGGATCTGCGCCATCTGCATCACCTGTTCCTGGTAGATCATTACGCCATAGGTCTCGGACAGGATGGAGGCCACGCGCGGGTCCGGGTACACCACTTCCTCGCGCCCGGCCTTGCGCGCCAGATAGGTCGGGATCAGGTCCATCGGTCCGGGACGGTACAGCGCATTCATCGCGATCAGGTCTTCCAGCCGCGTCGGCTTGGCGTCCTTGAGCAAGCCCTGCATGCCGCGGCTTTCAAACTGGAACACGGCTTCGGTTTTGCCGTCCGAGAACAGCTGGTAGACCTTGGCGTCGTCGAGCGGCAGATTCTCGAACGCGAAGTTCTCTTGGCCCGGGTGCCGGCGCACGATGAACTCGCGCGCGATCTCGAGAATGGTGAGCGTGGCCAGGCCCAGGAAGTCGAACTTCACCAGGCCGATCGCCTCGACGTCGTTCTTGTCGAACTGGCTCACCGCCGAGTCGCTGCCGGGCTGCTGGTAGAGCGGGCAGAAGTCGGTCAGCTTGCCCGGCGCGATCAGCACGCCGCCGGCATGCATGCCGACGTTGCGCGTCATGCCTTCGAGCTTGCGCGCAAGCTCCAGCAGCGTGCGTACATCCTCCTCCTTGCGCTCGCGCTCGGCCAGGATCGGCTCGGCCTCGCTGGCGTAGATGGTCTTGTCGTCTTTAGGCCGCTCGGCCGGCGGCAGCTGCAGGCTGACGCTGCTGCCCGGCTTGTTCGGTATGAGCTTGCTGATGCCATCGCAAAAGGTGTAGCTCATGTCGAGCACGCGTCCGACATCGCGCACCGCGGCGCGCGCCGCCATAGTGCCGAAGGTCACGATCTGGCTGACCGAGTCCTTGCCGTACTTGAGCTTGACGTAGTCGATCACGCGATCGCGATTGCCCTGGCAGAAGTCGATGTCGAAGTCGGGCATCGAGACCCGCTCCGGGTTCAGGAAACGCTCGAACAGCAGGTTGTATTGCAGCGGGTCCAGATCGGTGATCTTGAGCGAATAGGCCACCAGCGAACCGGCGCCGGAGCCGCGCCCGGGGCCGACCGGGCAGCCGTTGTTCTTGGCCCAGTTGATGAAGTCGCCGACGATCAGGAAGTAGCCCGGGAAACCCATCTTCAGGATGGTGCCGATCTCGAACTCCAGGCGCTCGACATAACGCGGCCGCTCACGCTCGCGCCGCGCCTCGTCCCGGTACAGGTGGGCGAGCCGCTCATCGAGCCCGGCATGGGATGCGTAGCGAAAATACTCTTCCGGCGACATTCGCCGACCGTCGACTTCCGGTGTCGGAAAGTCGGGCAACTGCGGCTTTCCCAGATCCAGCGTCAGATTGCAGCGCCGCGCGATCTCCAGCGTGTTGGCCAGCGCCGACGGCAAGTCTGCAAACAGCGCCTGCATCTGCGCCGAGGACTTGAAATACTGCTCGCGCGTGAAACGGCGCACGCGGCGCTGGTTGCCGAGGATCTCGCCTTCGGCGATGCAGACACGCGCCTCGTGCGCTTCAAAATCATCGGCCAGCGTGAACTGCACCGGGTGCGTGGCGACCACCGGCAGGCCCAAGCGCGCGGCCAGTTGCACGGCCGCGATCACATGGGCTTCGTCATCGGCGCGCCCGGCCCTTTGCAGCTCGAGGTAGAAGCGATGGGCAAAGATGGCGCCGAGTTGCAGCGCCACGTCGGCCGCACGCTTGGCGTCGCCCTGCACCAGCGCCTGCCCGACCGGGCCGCACTGCGCGCCCGACAGGGCGATCAGACCCCCCCCCAGTTCCTTGAGCCAGTCGAGCCTGACAAAAGCTTGCGCCGCGCCGGTGTTGCGGGTCCAGGCGCGCGCCAGCAGTTCGGACAGGTTCAGGTAACCCTGGCGGTTCTGCACCAGCAGCACGATGCGCGACAGCGTCGCCGCGTCCTGGCCCAGCCCCTCGATCCAGATTTCGGCGCCGATCAGCGGCTTGACGCCGCGCTTGCGCGCCTCCTTGTAGAACTTGATCGTGCCAAACAGATTGCTCAGATCGGTAATGGCCAGCGCCGGCTGGGCGTCGACCGCGGCACAGCGCACGATCTCGTCGATGCGGTTGGTGCCGTCGACGACGGAAAATTCGGTGTGCAGACGCAGATGGACAAACATGCTTCATTCTAATTTGCGGGACCGCCCGCCAACGTTCAAGCCCGGCACAATCTGTACCATGATCGGGTTTGCGGGCATGGTCGGCATCAGCCGCCGCAATCGGCGCAATTGTGAGAAACTTCCCTGGTCGGCAGACGCACTGAAATAATTGAAATGGCAGTGTGGAGCTTGTGAAAATTCTTGTTGTGGATGATCATGCCCTGGTGCGTGAAGGTTTGCACCAGGTTCTTAAAGGCCTCGACGAACAGATCGAGGTGCTCGAGGCCGGGAATTGCGCCGGTGCTTTAAAACTGGCGGCCCAGCACGACGATATCGATCTGGCGCTGCTCGATTACCAGCTGCCCAACATGAGCGGACTCGATGCGCTCATTGTCTTTGGCCAGGAGCATGCTGAACTGCCCATCGTCATGCTCTCCGGTGCCGTCAATCCGGCCATGATGCGCCAAGCCATGGACAAGGGTGCCGCCGGCTTTCTGACCAAGGCCGGCCCCAGCAAAGACATGCTGAGCGCACTGCGCAAGGTGCTGGACGGCGAGGCGCACATACCGCCAGAAATGCTGCTCGAAGGCGACCCGCCCGAGATCTCCAGCGCCGTAGGGGTCGAACTGCCGCGCCAGTTGACGCCGCGCCAGGAACAGGTCTTGTACCTGCTGCTCGATGGCTATTCGACCAAGGACATCAGTCAAAAACAGTTTCTTGCGGACGAGACTGCCAAGACCCACGTCAGCGCGTTCTGCGCGAGGCCCTGCAATTGATCCGCATTGGCCGAAAGGAGTCCGCTTTCGCAGGCCGCGGCCAGCTGCTGCAGCAACTGGCGCTCCCGTCGGCTGTCGATATGCTCGTTGTAGTCGAGCGTGATGACCAGGAAGATGCCGGCCATCAGGATCGAGAGCAGCGTCAACGGCAACAAGGCCGCCAGCAACATCGGAAACTGGATAGCGCCGCGTCTCATGCGGCGCCTTCGAAACGGAACAGCTGCGCATGCCGGGTCGCCACCTGGCAAAGCACATTGAGCATGGGGTCAGGCAGCATTCCTTAATTTGTTTTCACCCCCCAAATTTGTCCGTTTGCCGCAGAACCCCGGAAAATCGGATCCGCGCACGGTGGGCGCGTGGCTCCAGGGTCAAAAAAAGGGCCCGCCGACCGCCAGACTGCGGTGCTGCGGGCCTGGTCGATTGCGCCGCTGCTTCAGGCGCGCAACTTGGCGGCCAGGGCGGCGATGCGCGCGCCGAACAGGCGTGCGGTTTCCAGGTCGCCGGCGTTCATTTCATCCGCGCTGGCATCACCCGGCGTCTGCGCCATCGGACCGGCCGAAGAGGCCAGATAGTTGACGTCGTTGCGCTGCGAGGCCTTGGTGTTGTTGTAGTTCAGGCCGGTGCCGGCCCACACGCCGCCATGCTGCATCGCCAGGGTCATGAAGTAATGCAGGGTCGAGTGCTTGTCGCCGTTGACATTGGCGCTGTTCGTGAAGCCGCCAAAGACCTTGTCCTTCCAGGCCTGCGTGTACCAGGGCTTGCTCGACGCGTCGGCAAACTTCTTGAACTGCCAGCTAACGCTGCCCATGTAGGTCGGCGAGCCGAAGATGATGGCGTCGGCCGCCGCCAGGGTCTCCCAGGCACCCTCGGGCAGGTTGCCCTCCGCATCGACGGCCAGCAACTCCGCGCCAGCGCCCTGGGCCACCGACTGCGCCATGCGCTGGGTATGACCATAGCCCGAATGAAAAACAACCGCTACTTTTGCCATTTCAAATCTCCTTCACACGTTTGAGAAATGGAAGCCTGCACCGCAGCCCTCCGGGAAAATCTTTGCAGCCCATCTTAGCTGCGCTGGTTCAGGCGCTCAGGTCGAACACCAGCACTTCCGCGTCCCTGCCGGCGCTGAGCGTGATCTGGCTCTCGCTCTCGAGCAACGCGGCATCGCCGGCGCTCAATTTCTGGCCGTTGACCTCCACTTCACCGCGCACCAGGAACACATAGGCCTTGCGGGCGGGGTCGAGCGCCAGGCTGGCGCGCTCTGAACCGTCGATCAGCGCCGCGTAGAGGGCGGCGTCGGCATGGATCGTGACCGAGCCTTGGGCGCCATCGGGGGATGCCACCAGCCTGAGCGCGCCGCGCTTCTCGGCCTGCGCAAAAGTCTTCTGCTCATAGCACGGCGCGATGCCCTTCACACTCGGCTCGATCCAGATCTGCAGGAAATGCGTGGTCTCGTTGGGCGCATGGTTGAATTCGCTGTGCTGCACGCCGCTGCCCGCGCTCATGCGCTGCACGTCGCCGGGCGGAATGCCGCGCACGTTGCCCATGCTGTCCTTGTGCGCCAGATTGCCCGCCATCACATAGCTGATGATCTCCATGTCGCGATGCCCGTGCGTGCCAAAGCCGGCGCCGGGGGCAATGCGGTCTTCGTTGATGACGCGCAGATTGCCCCAGCCCATGTGCTTCGGATCGTAGTAGCCGGCGAAAGAAAAGCTGTGGAAGGACTTCAGCCAGCCGTGATCGGCATAGCCCCGTTCCAGTGATTTGCGAAGTGTCAACATGTTTCTGCGTCCTGTGTTCTGATGCCTTTGACTTTAGGCCGGCGCGCCAAAGCGGCAATGCGCCGCTTTTGATGGCATCATTCAAATTATTCGAAACACGAGATCACCGAAGTGCCAAGTCCGCGCGATGTCTTGACCCCCGACGCCCTCACCATGCTGCAGACCATCGCCGTCAGCGGCAGTTTTGCGGCTGCGGCGCGCAGCCTCGGGCTGGTGCCCAGCGCGCTGACCTATCGTGTGCGCCAAATCGAGGATGCGCTTGATGTGCTGCTGTTCGACCGCAGTTCGCGCCAAGCGCAACCGACCGCCGCCGGCATCGAGCTGCTGCGTGAAGGCAGCCGGTTGCTCGAAGACATCGACGCCGTTGCGAACCGGGTCAAGCGCGTCGCCACCGGCTGGGAGTCGCAACTGACAATCGCCATCGACAGCATCATTGCCCGGACCACCGTGCTGGAGCTGTGCGAGAGCTTTTTCGCGCTGGGCGCGCCCACGCGCATCCGCTTGCGCGATGAAACACTGTCGGGCACGCTGCAGGCCCTGACCTCGGGCCAGGCCGACCTGGCCCTCGGCGTGGCCGAGACCGGCAGCAGCGCCGGCATCCATGGCAAGCCGCTCGGCGAAGTCAGCTTCGTCTATGCCGTGGCGCCGCATCACCCGCTGGCCAGCGCACCCGAACCACTGACGGATGACGTGGTGCGCCAGCACCGGGCCGTGGCCGTGGCCGACAGCGTCACGCGCGGTAACGGCCTGACGGTCGGCCTGCTCGGTGGTCAGGATGTGTTCACCGTGGCCAGCATGCAGACCAAGCTCGACGCGCAGTTGCGCGGGCTGGGCTGCGGCTTCGTGCCCGAATGCATGGCCCGCCCCTACATCGAAACCGGCCGCCTCGTGGTGCGACGCATGGAGCGGCCGCAGCGCGTCGTCGGCGTCCATTACGCCTGGCGCAGCGAAACCCCATCGGGCCCCGGACGCGCGCTGACCTGGTGGCTGACCCAGCTCGAAAGCCCGGCCACACGCGCCGCTTTGCTCGAGCGTCACCGAGGCATCTAATTCCATTTCCAAATCATTTCTGTCTAGGCGCGAAGCCGCAGACAGTGCTCGGGCACGGCAAGGCGAAGCAACAACGACAGGGATGGTTTGGAAATGGAATAAAGTGCATCACATACATCATCAATTGAAAGCAGCGTCATGAGCCCATTCAAAAGCAGGAATATCGCAGTCATCGGTGCCGGCATGGCGGGCATCGCGTGCGCCCGCACCCTGCTGCAGGCCGGCCATCAGGTCACCGTGTTCGAAAAAGGCGCCAACGCGGGCGGACGCATGGCCACGCGCAGCAGCCCGTTCGGCAGCTTCGACCACGGCGTGCAGTATTTCACGGTGCGCGACGCGCGCTTTGCGCGCGCGCTCAAGACCGTGCCCGGCCTGTGCAAACCCTGGAGCGCGAACGCGGTGCAGGTGCTCGACGAGCATGGCCGGATCGCCTCGGCCGACGTGTCAAGAAAAGAAGCCCATTGGGTCCCGACACCGGACATGGGCGCACTAGTCAAGCGCTGGGCGGCGCCGCTGCAGGCGCAGGGCCGGCTCGAGCTCGAAACCCGCATCAGCCAGCTCGAACGCGATGCCCTGCAACCCCAGCAGTGGCAGTTGCGCGGCATCGGCCCCGGTGGCACGCAGCACGTCTATTCCGGCTTCGACGCGGTGCTGCTGGCGATCCCAGCCGAACCCGCGCGCCTGCTGCTCAACACCGCGCAAAAAGCCGACGGCCTGGCGCAGAAGATCGACCGTGTGCAGATGGCCCCGTGCTGGACGCTGATGCTGGCCTTTCCGCAAGCCGTGCAGCCGGGCCTGACGACCCTCGGCCCGCAGTGGAACGCCGCGCGCAGCACGCACCACCGCATCGCCTGGCTGGCGCGCGAATCGAGCAAGCCCGGACGCGGCGCCGTCGAGCGCTGGACCGTGCAGGCCAGCGCCGCCTGGTCGCAGGAACATCTGGAAGACGATCCGCAGCGCGTGCAGGCCAAGCTGATCAAGGCCTTCTCCGAGGTGACGGGCATCCGTGCCGAACCGGCCCATGTCGACAGCCGGCGCTGGCGCTACGCCCAGACCAGCGCGGCGCTGGGCAAATCGCATCTGTGGGACGCCAAGATCGGCGTCGGGGTCTGCGGTGACTGGTGCCTTGGGCAGCGCGTCGAAAACGCCTTCGTGTCCGGCCTGGAACTGGCGCTGAGCGTCGCCTAGAAAGTGCGCGCACCGGGGCCATGAACCGTGATATTGTCATTGCGGACTTGATCCGCAGTCCATGGTTCACGTTGCCGTGGATGCCGGATCAGGGTCCGGCATGACAAGCCCCGCATGCGGCCTTCTGCCAGCGCCGGAAGAACGCTTCATGACCATGCGCGGCGTGGCATGAACTACACCGGCCGCTTCGCCCCCTCCCCGACCGGCCCGCTGCATGCGGGTTCACTGGTCGCGGCACTGGCGAGCTGGCTCGACGCCCGGGCCCACGGCGGTCGCTGGCTGGTGCGCATCGAAGACGTCGATACACCACGCTGCATCACCGGCGCCGACCGCATCATCCTGCAGCAGTTGCAGGACTGCTCCCTGCTCCCCGACGCGCCGCCGCTCTGGCAATCGCGGCGCGGCGCGCATTACCAGCAGGCACTCGAACAGCTGATCGCGCTAGGGCTGGCCTACCCGTGCCACTGCAGCCGGCGCGACATCGAAAATGCGATGCGCGAGCGCGGACAGGCACTGGAGCGCCACGGCGAACTCGTCTACCCCGGCACCTGTCGCCCTGCCGCGCCGCAACGCGTCGCCGTGCCGGCCGACAGGACGCCTCGTGTCTGGCGCCTGCGCACCGACCTGTGCGCGTCACGCATTGACTGGCATGACCGCCGGCTCGGTCACCAGCGACAGGACGTCGAAGCCGCCGTCGGCGACTTCGTGCTCAAGCGCGCCGACGGCTGCTTTGGCTACCAGCTCGCAGTGGTGGTG
Source organism: uncultured beta proteobacterium (assembly GCA_903828665.1). GTDB lineage: Bacteria > Pseudomonadota > Gammaproteobacteria > Burkholderiales > Burkholderiaceae_C > Rhodoferax. The sequence goes on along the minus strand of CAIKMZ010000041.1, from coordinate 24,746 downwards.
GACGACGCCGCGCAGGGCATCACCGACGTCGTGCGCGGTGCGGATCTGGCGGACAACACGGCGCGGCAGATCGTGCTGCAGCGCACCCTGCGGCTGCCGACGCCGCGCTACCTGCACACGCCCCTGCTGCTCGGCCCCAACGGCGAGAAGCTGTCCAAGCAGAGCGGCGCGCAGGCGCTCGACACCTCAGAGCCGCTGACCGCGCTGAACCGCGCCGCCGAGGTCCTGGGACTGCCGGTGCACACGGGTGGCGTGGCGCGGGCACTGGAAACATGGGTCGGCCTGTGGCCGTTCTCCGGCGCTCTCTACAATCCATCCCCGTGACTACCAGCCAAACCAATCCAGCCGACCGCGCGCCCGAGGGCGTCGCCTTTCCCAAAGCGATCAAGAGCTACGTCCGCCGCGCCGGGCGCACCACCACCGGACAGGCCAAGGCCGTGGCCGACATCGGGCCGCAATTCCTGCTGCTCTTCCAGCCGCAGCCGCTCGATTTCGCAGCGGCTTTTGCCGACGCCGCCGCACCGCTCGACAGCGCCGTGCACCCGGTCGTCCTCGAGATCGGCTTCGGCATGGGCGAGGCCACGGCGCATATCGCCGCGCTGCTGCCACAGACCCGCTTCCTGTGCTGCGAAGTCCACGCGCCGGGCGTCGGCGCGCTGCTCAAGCGCATCAGGGAGCAGGACCTGCGCAACATCCGCATCGTGGCCCACGACGCGGTCGAAGTGATCGACCAGATGCTGCCGCTGCAGAGCCTGGACGGCGTGCACATCTTCTTTCCCGATCCCTGGCACAAGAAGCGCCATAACAAGCGCCGCCTGCTTCAAGGCGGCCTGGTTGCCAAACTGGCGGCGCGGCTCAAGCCCGGCGGCTACATACATTGCGCCACCGACTGGCAGCCCTACGCCGAGCAGATGCTCGAGGTGCTGAGCGCCGAGCCGCTGCTGCGCAACCGCGCGCTGGCCACGCACCCCGAGCTCGCCGGTTATGCGCCCAAACCGCTGTACCGCCCGCTGACCAAGTTCGAGAACCGCGGCATCCGGCTTGGCCATGGCGTCTGGGACCTGGTGTTTGAACGCATCTGATCAGCATGTGAAACCAGTCGCGCGCGACGGCGTCGGCGCGAGCTGCGTCGGCTTGCCCGCCGGGCCGTGGTCCACGATGCTGGACTTCTTCACCGAACGCTTTCCCGCCATCGCGCGCGAGGTCTGGCATGAGCGCATGGCGCAGGGCCTGGTGGTCGACGAGCATGGCCTTGCCGTCACACCCGGGCGGCGCTACCAGGGCCATATGCGGGTGTTCTACTACCGCGCCGTGCCGGCCGAAGCACCGATACCCTTTGCGGAAGTCGTGCTGTTTCAGGACGCGCATCTGGTCGTTGCCGACAAGCCGCATTTCCTGCCCGTCGTGCCCTCCGGCCACTACCTGCAGGAAACGCTGCTGCTGCGGCTCAAGAAGAAACTCGGCCTGCCCGATCTGGTGCCGCTGCACCGCATCGACCGCGACACCGCCGGCCTGGTGCTGTTCTCGGTGCAGCCGCAATCGCGCGCCGCCTACAGCGCGCTGTTCAGCCAGTGCCGCATCCGCAAGACCTACGAAGCCGTTGCGCCCTGGCGCGAGGATCTGAGTCTGCCGCTGACACGCACCAGCCGGATCGTGGAAGCCGGTCACTTCATGCTGCAGCATGAGGCGAGTGGCGAGCCCAACGCCATCACGCAGATCGAACTGATCGCGCGGCGCGGCGCCCTGGCGCACTACCGCTTGCGCCCGGTCACCGGCAAACGGCACCAGCTGCGCGTGCACATGGCCGCGCTCGGCCTGCCCATCGTGGGCGACGGCCTGTACCCGACGCTCACGCCCGAAGGCCAGATCGACTACGCCAACCCGCTGCAACTGCTGGCGCGCTCGATCGAATTTGCCGATCCGGTAAGCGGTGAGCCGCGCTGCTACGAGAGCCAACGCCAGTTGCAGGCCGCATAGGACGCGCCCTTCGACGGCGCTTGCGAATTGTCAAACCCGATGCCGGGCCGATTCCTGCAGCGAGCGCAAAATAGCGACCATGAACAGCAATGTAACCCGCTCCGGCGGGCAACCGATTCCGCCCGAGCTGCCGCCCGTTCCCTTTGGCACCCCACCCGAGCAGGAGCCCGACGCGCCGCCGCAACCGCCCGAGCCCGCGCCCTTCGAGCCGGCCCTGCCCGACACCGAGCCCAGCACCGTGACGGCACCGAAGGCTTAGAAGTGCCAAGTCGGTGAACGCGTCAGCGCGACGCCGACGATGTAGAGCACGCACAGCACGGCCGCAACAAAGGCCAGCAGGCGCGGCCCCGGCCTGGCGCTCCTCGTCAGCGCCAGATGCCCGAGCACGATGTAGAGCAGCAAGGCCAGCACCTTGGCCGTGAGCCAGGGCGCCACGAACGGGTATTGGGCGCTGCGCCAAGCCAGCCACAGCGCCGAACCGAGCAGCACGGTGTCGACGTAATGCGGCGCCACGCGCAGCACGCGCCACTCGCGCCACGCCTGCGACTGCAACTGCAGACCACCGCGCAGCAGGAACAGCGCGATGCTGAGCACGACGCACGCGACATGCAGGTACTTCACCAAGCCGTAGTCCATCATGGCCTCGCTCAGCCGTCCTTGCCGTCGAGCCGCGTGCGCGCCAGCCAGGGTGTGTAGATCCAGAGGTAGATCAGGAACGCCGCACTCCAGGCCATGCCGGCCACCGACAGCCAGACCAGGTAGAGGGATGGCAGCAGCAGCGGCAGCAGCACGCGCAGCAGTGCCGCCGCCATCACCAGCGTATAGGCCAGCACTTCGGGGCGCGACACCTGCAAGGGCCGGCCAGTGTGGCCGCGCGCAGTGCGCGTGACCATGCCGATGATCAGGCCGCCGGTCGCGCCCACGGCCAGCGCGTGCACACCGGCCGAGTTGCTCACGAGCCCGAACCGGGCCAGCGCCAGCAGGGCCAGCCCAAGCGGTATCCAGGCATAGGCCAGGTGCAGGATCCACAGGATGGGGCGCTGGCGCGTCACCGCCGGCTGCCAGCCGCGCATGCGCCAGACCTGCAAGGCGCTGGCCAGCGCCAGCACCGTGCCGCCCAGCAGCACCGGTACCGCCAGCAGCCACAGCAGCAGGCCCAGTCCGGTGGCGCCCAGCGTGAGGCGCTCCAGCCCGGCATTGGCCGCGAGCTTCCGACCGGGCGTCACCGCCATGGTGAACGAAGGGATGACGCGGCCGCCCATCACGCACTCGATCAGCGTGATCAGCGCCAGCGCGGCATACAGCGGTGTGAATGCGGGCAGCGCGAGCACGCCCGTGACGGCCAGGTGAAACAGCAGATTGGCCAGCGCCAGCAGGAGCACCAGCAGGGCCAGCGGCAGGTTGCGGTAATTGCGCGCCTTTTGCAGGATGCGCACCAGGATCGCCGCCACCAGCGGCAGCAGCGCCACGTCCAGCGCCGCGTACAGCGCATACGGTCCGACCAGCGCGGCCACGCGCGCCGCCAGCCACAACAGCACCAAGGCCGCCAGTGCCGGGCCGCGCGGCGTCGGCACGCCGGTCCAGGCCTTGGCGGCTGTCAGCAGGAAACCGACGATGATGGCCACGGCAAAGCCGAACAGCATTTCATGGGCATGCCAGAGCAGCGGCGGCAGGTTCGGCGTCCAGGCCGTTTGCCCGCAGAACATTGCCAGCCAGAGCGGCAGCGCCAGCGCGGCGAACAGCGTGCCCGCGATGTAGAACGGCCGGAAGCCCAGGCGCAGCACGGGCAGGCCGTGTGTCGCGGACGCGGCCGGTGGCACGGCCTTGAAGATGGGCAGGGAGTCAATGTTCATGGTGGCACCAACGCAGGCGGCTCGCTGAAATTTAATAAATGCATTTTATATGCATCTTATTTCCGATTCAGCATAAAATCGGGTTCAACGCCAACCTGGATGCCTCCGATGCGACTGACCGACTACACCGACTACACCCTGCGCGTCCTGATGTTCTGCGCCATGCACCCCGAGCGCTCGGTCACCATTGCCGAACTGGCCGACACGCACGCGGTCTCCAAGAACCACTTGATGAAGATCGTCAACGATCTGGCGCGCCAGGGCCTGCTGCAGACCACGCGCGGACGCGGCGGCGGCCTGCGCCTGCTCAAAGCGGCGGCCGACATCCGCATCGGCGATGTGGTGCGCCAGACCGAAACCGACTTCCGGCTCGTCGAATGCTTCGACAAGGCGCACGACACCTGCACCCTGACCCCGAACTGCCAGCTAAAGCAGGTCTTCGGCAACGCGCTTCAGAGCTACCTGGCCGAGCTCGACAAGGTCACGCTGGCCGATGTGACGCGCGCAAGGCCCGCCGCTGCGGGCGGCGTCCGCATCAACATCAAGGCCCTGCAAAGGAAGCCGGCCTAGGCGGCTGCGCCCGGTTCAATCAAAGGCCGACGCCAGCACCTGCAGCACCTTTGCATTGGCCTGCTCGCGCGCGGCCGAGTTCGCTCCGACGTGCACGCCCTGACGCGGATTGACGCCGTTCGGAACGTCGCGCAACAGCTTGACCGCGCCGCCCGGATTGTCGAAGCCGTGGTAACTTTCCGGATAGACCTCGACCTGCGCGCCGGCCAAGCGACCCAATTCGACACAGGGCGCGCTCGGCGTCCAGTCGTCCAGGGCGCCGAGCAACAGCAGCAGCCGCGTGCTGGCTTGGTAGCCGCTCTTGAGTGAACCGGCACAACCGGGATAGAAGGCAATGGCAACGCCGGCCTTGACCGGCTGTGCCGCCACCTCGGGCTGGCTGCCATCCGTGGCCTCGAGCACCGCTGTGCCACCGTGCGACCAACCGAGCAGCGCCAGTTTGGCGACATCGGCCCAGGGCTGCGCCGCCACCCAGTTCAGCGTTGCCAACGCGTCGCGCCGGCGCTCGCGCTGCCCGATCGTGCGCTCGCGCAGCTTTTGCGTGCACAGCTGCGTCACGCCGCGCGGCGTCAGGCTGTCGGGGAAGACCACGGCGTAACCCTGCGCCACCAGCCGCTCGGCCATGGCCTGATGGCGCGCACTGATGCGTCCCGCGCGCGAACCCTCGGTCGCAAACAGGCCGCCGCAACCATGCAATGCCACGACCGTGCCACGGGGCTTGCCGTCAGGCTGGAAGACCCAGGCTATGATGGTGCTGCTGTCGAGGCTGGTGAGGCTGACTGGCTGCGGCTCGGTGGCCTGCGCCAGCAACGGGCTGATCAGCCCAAGGACTTGCACCAGCAGCCAAGCGCGCCGCACGAAGTTGCACTCAGAGCTTGGCAGAAACCCAGGCCAGCACGCTGCCCAGCGCAGCGCCGAGCTTGGCCGGCTCGGTGCCGCCGGCCATGGCCATATCGGGCTTGCCGCCGCCCTTGCCGCCGAGTTGCTGCGCGACAAAGTTGACCAGCTCGCCGGCCTTGACCTTTCCCACCGTGTCGGGCGTGACGCCGGCGGCGATCTGCACCTTGTCGCCGTCCACGCTGGCCAGCACGATGACGGCCGTCTTGAGCTTGTCCTTGAGCTTGTCCATGCTCTCGCGCAGCGTCTTGCTGTCGGCCCCTTCAAGCCGTGCCGCGAGCACCTTGACGCCGTTGACCGTTGTGGCCTGCGTCAGCAGTTCGTCACCCTGGCTGGAAGCGAGCTTGCCCTTGAGCGCGGCGACTTCCTTCTCCAGCGTCTTCATGTGGTCGAGCACACCGCCGATGCGCTCGTTGAGCTCGGCCGCCGGCGCCTTGAGCGCACCGGCCGCCTGCGTCACCGTGTCCTCCAGGTCCTGCAGATAGCGCAGCGCGTTCTGGCCGGTGACGGCCTCGATGCGGCGCACGCCGGAGGCGACACCGCCCTCGGCCACGATCTTGAACAAGCCGATGTCGCCGCTGCGCTGCACGTGCGTGCCGCCGCACAGTTCACGGCTCGCGCCGATGTCGATCACGCGCACCGATTCGCCGTACTTCTCGCCGAACAGCATCATGGCGCCGGTCTGCTGCGCCGATTCGATGTCCATCACGCGCGCCTGCGTCGCCGCGTTGCTCAGGATTTCGGTGTTGACGCGCGCCTCGACCTCGCGTATCTCGGCGTCGGTCACCGGCGCATTGTGGGCAAAGTCGAAGCGCGTGCGCTCTGCATTTACCAGACTGCCCTTTTGCTGAACGTGCGAGCCGAGCACCTCGCGCAAGGCCTTGTGCATCAGGTGCGTCACGCTGTGGTTGCGCTGCGTGGCGGCGCGCAGCGCGGCATCGACATGGGCCGTCACCACGTCGCCGATCCTGAGCGCGCCGCTGGCCAGCTGGCCATGGTGGCCGAAGACATCGGCCTTGATCTTCTGCGTGTCCTGCACCTCGAACATCGCGCCGTCGCTGAAGATGGCGCCGGCATCACCGACCTGGCCGCCGCTCTCGCTGTAGAACGGTGTGGCATCTAACACCACGACACCGGCTTCGCCGGCCTTGAGTTCATTCACAGGGGTGGCTCCGGCATAGAGCGCGAGCACTTTGGCCTGTTGCGTGAGGCGCTCGTAGCCGACGAAGTCATTGCCTTCGCCGCTGTAGTCGAGCGCCTTTTCCATGCGGAACTTGCCGGCGGCGCGGCCCTGCGCCTTCTGCTTCTCCATGGCGGCGTGAAAGCCGGCTTCATCGACCGACAGGTCACGCTCGCGGCAGACGTCGGCTGACAGATCGAGCGGGAAACCGAAGGTGTCGTGCAGCTTGAAGGCGACGTCGCCCGGCAGCACCTTGACGCCGCCTTCAAGCGCCGCGTCCAGGATCTGCATGCCGTTGGCCAGCGTCTCGAAGAATCGTTCTTCCTCGGCCTTGAGCACCTCGATGATGCGCTGCTCGTCGGACCTGAGCTTCGGGTAGGCCTCGCCCATCAACTTGACCAGGTCGGGCACGAGCTTGTGGAAGAACGGCGTCGTCTTGCCCAGCTTGTAGCCGTGGCGGATGGCGCGGCGCACGATGCGGCGCTGCACGTAGCCGCGCCCTTCGTTCGATGGCACGACGCCGTCACTGACCAGGAAGGCGGTGGCGCGGATGTGGTCGGCGATCACGCGCAGGCTCTTGTTGCCGAGGTCGGCACAGCCGGTCTCGCGCGCAGCGGCCCTGATCAGCGCGTCGAACAGGTCGATCTCGTAGTTGCTGTGCACGTGCTGCAGGATGGCGGCCAGGCGTTCCAGTCCCATGCCGGTGTCGACGCAGGGCGCTGGCAGCTTGACCAGGCTGCCGTCGGCCTGCATGTCGAACTGCATGAACACGTGGTTCCAGATTTCGATGAAGCGGTCGCCGTCCTCGCCTGGGCTGCCGGGCGGGCCGCCCGGGATGTCGGCGCCGTGGTCGTAGAAGATTTCCGAGCACGGACCGCAAGGCCCCGTATCGGCCATCATCCAGAAATTGTCGGAGGCGTATTTCTTGCCCTTGTTGTCGCCGATGCGGATCACGCGATCGGCCGGCAGGCCGATGTCCTTGGTCCAGATTTCGTAGGCCTCGTCGTCGTCCTTGTAGACGGTGACCAGCAGCTTGTCGGCCGGTAGCCTGTAGACCTCGGTCAGCAGTTCCCATCCCCACATGAGCGATTCGCGCTTGAAGTAGTCGCCAAAGCTCCAGTTGCCCAGCATCTCGAAGAAGGTGTGGTGCCGCGCCGTGTAGCCCACGTTCTCCAGGTCGTTGTGCTTGCCGCCGGCGCGCAGGCAGGCCTGCACCGAGGCCGCGCGCACGTAGGAGCGCTTGTCGGTTCCGAGGAACACGTCCTTGAACTGCACCATGCCGGAATTGGTGAACATCAGCGTCGGGTCGTTGCCGGGAACGAGCGGGCTCGACGCCACCACGGTATGCCCCTTGGACTCGAAGAAGTCGAGGAATATCTTGCGGATATCGGCGACGCTGGCAGGGGTAACAGGTGAATTCATGGCGGCTGCAGAGTGGTTGAGCCGCAAATTTTAAGTCATCAGCCCCGCTGGCGCTGTTTGTCCAGGAAGGCAAACACCTCGGGATCTTCGCAGTAGGCGACATTAAATCGGAACCAGGAACTACTGTGCAGATCGGCGCTGAACAGATGGCCGGGGCCGAGCAGGATGTCCTGCTCGGCGCCCTTGTAGGCCAGCTCCGTCGCATCGGGCAGCTCGGGATGGCGCGCCCACAGGAAGATGCCGGCCTTGGGCTCGGTGAAGATCTCGAAGCCGATGTTTAGCAGCCTTGCGGCCGCGCCCTGATGGGCCTGGGCCAGGCGCTCGCGCACACCCTTGATGTGCTTGCGCCAGCGACCGTCGAGCAGGGCGCCGTGAGCCAGACGCTCGCTGAACTCGGACGAGGTCAGGCCCGAGATCATCTTGAGCTGCGCCAGGTCCTCCAGCAGATCGGGCGCGGCGGCCAGATAGCCGACCCGGATATTGGGCGAGATGGTCTTGGAAAAGCTGCTGATGTAGATGACGCGGCGCAGCTGATCGAGACTGGCCAGCGACGGCCGCGGCTCGGGGTCGAGGTCGGCGTAGATGTCGTTTTCCACCACCAGAAAGTCATGCTTGTCGGCCAGCTGCATGACGCGGTGCAGGTGCGCGAGTTGCGCCACCGAACCGGTCGGGCTCTGCAGCCGGGGCTGGGTGAAGAACACCTTGGGCTGATGCTCCACCACCAGGCGCTCCAGCGCCACGAGGTCGTAGCCGCTGGCCGTGCGCGGCACGCCAAACAGGCGCGCACCGAGGAAGCGCAGTGAAAACATCTGGTTCGGGTAGCCCGGATCGTCCACCAGCACGGCGTCGCCCGCGCGCACCAGCCGGCGCGCCACGAGGTCCATGGCCTGGCTCGAACCCTGGGTCAGCACCACCTGGTCGGTGGTGACGGCGATCTCCTGCTCGGCGAGCAGCTCGCGCACCAGTTGGCGCAACGGCGGGTAGCCCTTGGGCTCGCCGTAGCCGCCGAGGTCCACATTCTCGGTCGCCAGCGTGCGCAGGCTGCGCCGCACGCCTTCCTGAAACAGCCACTCGCCGGGCAGCCAGCCGCAGCCCGGCTTCATGCGCAGCGCGCGGTTCTCGAAGATGCGGCGCAGGTACCACATCGAATCGAAATTGAAATTGGGCCCGATCCCCGGCGCACCGCCATCGGACAGCGGACGCTGCTTGACGAAGAAGCCCGAGTGCGGTCGCGAGGCGAAATAACCTTGCGCGACGAGGCGGTCGTAGGCATCGACCACGGTGAAGACGCTGACCTTGTGGGCGTGGGCGAACTGCCGGATTGACGGCGCCTTGACCCCCGCGCGCAGCGCGCCGTCGTCGATGGCCTGGCGAAAACCTTCGACGATCTGCTGGACCAGCGGGGTCGAACTGTGAAGATTGAGCGAAAACATAAGGGTTTGTCTGTACAGGCAGAGCTTACTGCACAGTGCACCCCAAAATGTATATGGTCATGATCGGACGTTGGACCTACATTGCGCCGGTCAGCTACCGTTTTAACGATCGATTGGAGTGAACTATGCACCGCGAACCTCAACTCAACAATGCCGCCCTGATGGCGCGCCGCCAAGCCGCCATCCCCCGTGGCGTGGGCCAAAGCCATGAAGTCTTCATCGCCCGCGGCGAGAACGCCGAGGTCTGGGATGTCGAGGGCAAGCGCTACATCGACTTTGCCGGCGGCATCGCCGTCCTCAACACCGGGCACCGCCACCCGGCCATCATCGCGGCCGTCAAGGCCCAGCTCGACCTCTACACCCACACCTGCTTCCAGGTGCTGGCCTACGAGCCCTACGTCGAGCTGGCCGAGCGCATCAACGCGCTGGCACCGGGCAACTTCGCCAAGAAAACCATGTTCCTGAGCACCGGCGCCGAAGCGGTGGAGAACGCGATCAAGATTGCGCGCTCCTACACCAAGCGCAGCGCCGTCATCGCCTTCACGAGCGGCTACCACGGGCGCACCCTGCTGACCCTGGGCCTGACCGGCAAAGTCGCGCCCTACAAGACCGGCTTCGGCCCGTTCCCGGGCGAGATCTTCCACGCGCGCTTTCCCGACGCGCTGCACGGCGTGAGCGTGGATGATTCGATTGCCTCGGTCGAGTCGTTGTTCAAAAACGACGTCGAAGCCAGCCGCGTGGCGGCCATCATCGTCGAGCCGGTGCAGGGCGAAGGCGGCTTCAACGTCGCGCCACCCGAGTTCCTGCAGCGCCTGCGCGCGCTGTGCGACCAACACGGCATCGTCATGGTGGCCGACGAGATCCAGACCGGTGCGGGACGCACCGGCACCTGGTTTGCGATCGAGCAGAGCGGCGTCGCGCCGGACCTGATCACGATGGCCAAGTCGATGGCCGGGGGCTTCCCGATCTCGGCCGTGGTCGGACGCGCCGAAGTGATGGACGCACCGGCAGCGGGCGGCCTGGGCGGCACCTACGCCGGCAGCCCGATGTCATGCGCAGCCGGCCTGGCCGTGCTCGACATCTTCGCCAAGGAAAACCTGCTTGAGCGCAGCCGGGCGCTGGGCGCGCGCATGACGGCCAGCCTCAAGACCCTTGCCGCGAAGAACCGCTGCATTGTCGATGTGCGCGGCCTGGGCGCGATGGTGGCGATCGAGCTGTGCAAAAACGGCGAGCTGGGCCAGCCCGATGCCGACCTGACCAAGCGTCTGTGCGTCGAAGCGACCAAGCGCGGCCTGATCCTGCTGTCCTGCGGCACCTACGGCAACGTCGTGCGCATATTGGTGCCACTGACCGCCAGCGACGCCCTGGTCGACGAAGGCCTGGCCATCATCGCTGCGTCATTGGCGGCTGTTCAGGCCAGCTGAGCCGCGTGCCAAACGTAATTCGGGCATGCATATTGCATGACATGACTGTCATGCAATCCCAAAATATGCCCGCCTTCCTCCACCCGTCAAATTCTTTCCATTGGATCCCATGACAGTTACCACGTCCCCCTTGTCCCTTTTGAAAGATCCAGGCCTGCTCAAGACCGACGCACTGATCAATGGTCAGTGGGTCAAGGGCGAAAGCCGCTTCGACGTGCTTGACCCCGCCACCGGCCGCAAGCTCGCCGACGTCGCCAACCTCGGGCCAACTGAGGCGCAGAGCGCGATTGACGCCGCAAATGCCGCCTGGCCGGCCTGGCGCACCAAAACGGCGAAGGAACGCAGCATCATCCTGCGCAAGTGGTTCGACCTGTTGATGGCGAACCAGGACGACCTGGGCCACATCATGACCGCCGAGCAGGGCAAGCCGCTGCCCGAAGCCAAGGGCGAAGTCGCCTACGGCGCGAGCTTTGTCGAATGGTTTGCCGAAGAGGCCAAGCGCGTCAACGGCGAAACGCTGCCGCAGTTCGACAACAACCGCCGCCTGATGGTGCTGCGCCAGCCGATCGGCGTGTGCGCGGCCATCACGCCCTGGAATTTCCCGCTGGCCATGATCACGCGCAAGGTGGCGCCGGCGCTGGCAGCGGGCTGCACCGTCATCATCAAGCCGGCCGAACTCACGCCGCTGACCGCGCTGGCCGCGGCCGAACTCGCAATCCGCGCCGGCATCCCGGCCGGTGTGCTCAACATGATCAGCGCCGATGCCGACAACTCGATTGCCGTGGGCAAGGTGCTGTGCGCCAGCGACGTGGTGCGCCACATCAGCTTCACCGGCTCCACCGAAGTCGGGCGTATCCTGATGGCGCAATCGGCGCCGACGGTCAAGAAGATGTCGCTCGAACTCGGCGGCAATGCGCCCTTCATCGTGTTCGACGATGCCGACATCGACTCAGCGGTCGAAGGCGCGTTCGCCAGCAAGTACCGCAATGCGGGCCAGACCTGCGTCTGCTCGAACCGGTTCTATGTGCAGGAAGGCGTCTACGAGCAGTTCGTCACCAAGTTCGCGGCCAAGGTCCGGACTGCCAAGGTCGGCAACGGCTTCGAGGATGGCGTCAACCAGGGCCCGCTGATCGAGGAAGCGGCGCTGGTCAAGGTGCAGCGCCATGTCGACGACGCCGTGGCCAAGGGTGCGCGCGTGATGGTCGGCGGCAAGCGACTGGCCGGCCAGTTCTTCGAACCAACGGTGGTGGCCGATGCGACGGCCGACATGCTGTGCGCGAAGGAAGAAACCTTCGGCCCGTTCGCGCCGGTGTTCAGGTTCAAGACCGAACAGGAGGCGGTGGATGCAGCCAATTACACAGAATTCGGGCTGGCGAGCTACTTCTATACGCGCGACGTCGGACGGATCTTTCGCGTCAGCGAGGCGCTGGAGTACGGCATGGTCGGCATCAACGTCGGCATCCTGGCCACCGAGCACGTGCCGTTCGGCGGCGTCAAGCAATCGGGCCTCGGACGTGAGGGTTCTCACCATGGCATCGATGACTATGTTGAGATCAAATACCTCTGCATCGGCGACATCCTGAAATAAACACTGGAACTTATGAGCATCCCCAAGACAGAATTCTCCGCCGCCGGACAAAGCGATCTGGCGCACCACCTGCACCCGTATACGCAACTGCGCCAGTTCGAAAAGGAAGGGCCGCTCGTCATCGTGCGCGGCCAGGGGGTCGAGGTTTTCGACGAAAACGGCAAGGCCTATATCGAGGGCATGGCCGGGCTCTGGTGCGCCTCGCTCGGTTTTTCCGAGAAGCGCCTCGCCGACGCCGCCTACAAGCAGATGACCACCCTGCCCTACTACCACTCGTTTTCAGGCAAGGTGCCGGGGCCGGTGACGGAACTGGTCCAGACCCTGATCCGCTGGGCGCCGGTGCCGATGGCGCGCGTGCTGTTCGCCAACTCGGGCTCCGAATCCAACGACACCGCCTTCAAGCTGGTGCGCTACTACAACAACGCCAAGGGTCGCCCGAACAAGAAAAAAATCATCGCGCGCAACAAGGCCTACCACGGCGTCACGGCCGCTGCCGCTTCGATGTCGGGCCTGGGCACCATGCACCAGAACTTCGACCTGCCGCTGCCTGGCATCGTGCGCGTCGGCTGCCCGCACTTCTACCAGTTCGGCCTGCCCAGTGAAACCGAGGCCCAGTTCGTCGACCGCCTGGCGCAGGAGCTCGAAGACACGATCCTGCGCGAAGGCCCGGACACGGTGGCCGCCTTCATCGCCGAGCCGGTGCAGGGCGCGGGTGGCGTGCTGATACCGGCGCAGGGCTACTTTGCGCGCGTCCAGGCGATCCTGAAGAAGTACGACATCCTGTTCCTGGTCGACGAAGTCATCACGGGTTTTGGCCGCCTCGGGCAGAACTTCGGCACCCAGGTGTTCGACCTGAAGCCCGACATGATCACGGTGGCCAAGATGCTGACCTCGGCCTATGTGCCGATGTCCGCGCTCTACGTCTCCGACGAGATCTACCAGACGATCGCCGACGCCAGCGCCGAGATTGGCGTCTTCGGGCACGGCTACACCTACAGCGGCCATCCGCTGGCCTGCGCGGTGGCGCTCGAGACCCTGCGCATCTACGAGAGCGACAAGGTGCTCGACCATGTCAAGAAGGTCGCCCCGCGTCTGCAGCAGGGGCTGCAAGCGCTCAAGGGCCATCCGATCATCGGCGACACGCGCGGCCTGGGCCTGATCGGCGCGATCGAATTCGCAGCCGATCCGGCCAAGCGCGAACCGTTCGACCCCAAGCGCGGCGTCGGCGCCTACTTTGTGAGCCGGGCCCAGCACCATGGCCTGATCGTGCGCGTGCTGATGGGCGATGTGATCGCGTTCTCGCCGCCGCTGATCATCACCGAGGCCGAGATCGACACCATGCTCGAACGCACCAAGCTGGCGCTGGCCGATACGCTGGCCTGGGTCAACAGCTGGCGTACCTGACCCGCTGACCGCGACGATTTCCGAAAGCTCCCACACGATGGCACTGATCGAGTTCGAACACGTTTTCAAGCGCTACCCCGGCAGCAGCAATGCGGCCGTGGACGACCTGAACCTGCACATTGAGGCCGGCGAGTTCCTGACGCTGCTCGGCCCGTCGGGCTCGGGCAAGACCACGACCCTGATGCTGCTGGCCGGCTTCGAGGCGCCCAGCGCCGGCGCGATCCGGCTCGACGGCAAATCGATCGAGTCGCTGCCGCCGCACCAGCGCAACATGGGCGTGGTGTTCCAGAGCTATTCGCTGTTTCCGCACATGACGGTGGCCGAGAACGTCGCCTTCCCGCTGTCGGTGCGCAAGGTCGACAAGTCGGTGATCGCCGAGAAGGTCACGGCAGCGCTGGGCAAGGTGCATCTGGAGAACTTCACGCACCGCAAGCCCAACCAGTTGTCGGGCGGGCAGCAGCAGCGCGTGGCGCTGGCGCGCGCGCTCGTGTTCGAGCCGCGCCTGGTTCTGATGGACGAGCCGCTGTCGGCGCTGGACAAGAAGCTGCGCGAGGAAATGCAGCTCGAGATCCGCCGCCTGCACCGCGAGCTCGGCGTCACCATGGTGTTCGTCACGCACGACCAGTCCGAGGCCATGACGCTGTCGGACCGCGTCGCAGTGTTCAACCAGGGCCGCATCGAGCAACTGGCAACGCCGCAGGCGCTGTACGACGCGCCGGCCAATCCGTTCGTGGCCAATTTCCTCGGCGACAACAACATGCTCAACTGCACGCTGGCGCATGGCGCGCCGGGCGGTGCTGCCGGCGGCGTCAGGACCGCCAGCGGACAGCTGCTGCAGGCACGCATCTGCGCCACCACTGCGTTCGAAAACGAAGCAACGGTCAAGCTGTGCGTGCGGCCCGAATTCCTTCAGGTGGCGGCCGAATGCGCTGCGCTGGCAACACCGAACTGCCTCAACGGAAGCCTGGTCGACCTGATTCACCAGGGCGATCACTGGCGCGTCGTGGTGCGCCTCGCATCACTGGAAAGCGGTCCGCACAGCGCGCCGCTGCAATGGTTTGCAAAAGTCAGTCCGGGAGCATTGCCGCCCGGGCTGGTGGTTGGGCAAAATGTGTCGCTCGGGTTCCGGCCCGAGGATGCATGGGTATTTTGATGGTTTGAATAATTTCCATTTTTTAGGAGAACGGGTATGAAGAAGCAAGTATGGGCAACGGTTGCAGGCGCTGTCGCCTTGGCCTGTCTGAGCAGTCAGGCAATGGCACAGTCGCGCGACCTCAACATCGTGTCATGGGGCGGCGCCTATCAGGACGGCCAGAAGGAAGTGTTCTTCAAACCCTTCAACGCCACCGGCATCAAACTCACCGACGAAGCCTGGGACGGCGGTCTGGGCGTGCTGCGCACCAAGATCAAGGGCGGCAACAGCACGTGGGACGTGGTGCAGGTCGAGGCCGACGAGCTTGAAGTCGGCTGCGACGAGGGCCTCTACGAGAAGCTTGACGTCAACAAGATCGGCGGCGCTGCGCGCTACCTGCCGGGCACGGTGCACGCCTGCGGCGTTGGCGCCATCATCTACAACCTGGTTCTGGCCTATGACGGCGACAAGCTCAAGGCGGCACCGAACGGCTGGACCGATTTCTTCGACACCAAGAAGATCGCCGGCAAGCGCTCGATCCGCAACGGCGCCAAGTGGAACCTCGAAGTGGCCTTGATCGCCGACGGCGTTCCTGCCAAGGACGTCTACAAGGTGCTGCGCACGCCCGAAGGCGTGGAGCGCGCGTTCAAGAAGCTCGACACCATCAAGGGCGACCTCGTTTTCTGGAAGAGCGGCGCGCAGCCACCGCAGATGCTCGCTGCCGGCGACGTCGTCATGACCACCGCCTACAACGGCCGCATCACCGCCGCCAACGAGAAGGACAAGAAGAACTTCAAGATGGTCTGGAAGGACACGCCCTACACCATGGACAGCTGGGTCATCATGAAGGGCACGCCGCTCAAGGCCAACGCCGAGAAGCTGGTCGAGTTCCTGGGTCGCCCGGAGAACCAGGCCAAGCTGCCCAAGTATGTGCGCTATGGTGTGACCGCGGTTGCCGCAACGCCCCTGATCGACAAGTCCTTGATGGGTGAACTGCCGACCAATCCGGAAATCCACAAGCAGGCGTTTGCCGAGGACGTGAAGTTCTGGATCGACAACGGCGACAAGCTGGCCGAGCGCTGGACCAAGTGGGCCGGCACCAAGTAAACCCCGAGTACTGAAAAGCCATGTCCACGCGCCAACGATTCTCCCTGTTGTTACCCCTGTCCGGGTTTCTGCTGGTGTTCTTTGTGGCGCCTCTGGTCTGGCTGCTGTCGCTGGCCGTGCGCGAGGCCGAAGTGCCGCGCGCGCTGCCGCGCACCCTGGCCGTGCTGCAGACCTGGCAGCCGGGCCAGGCGCTGCCGCCCAAGGTGTTTCCCGACCTGGCGCAGGATCTGGTCGAGGCGCGCGCCGCCAGCACCCTGGCCGACGCCGCGCGTCGTCTCAATTACGAAGTGGGCGGTGTGCGCAGCACCCTGATGCGCGCCGCGCGCGAAGTGGGCTCGGCTGCGCCCGACACCGTGTTCGGCGCCGAGTTTTTCAACGCCGTCGATCCGGCGCTGGCAAGCCCCGAATTTTTCGCCGCCGTGCAGCGCGCGCGCGGCCCCGTATCAAGCTATTACCTGCTGGCCGCCTTCGACATGGCGCGCAACGCCAAGGGCGAGATCGAGCGCGTCTCCGAGGCCAACCGCATCTACATCGACGTGCTGATGCGCACGCTGGGCATCAGCCTGAGCGTCACGCTGCTGTGCCTGCTGCTGGGATTCCCGGTAGCGATGCTGCTGACGCAGGTCACCGCCAAGACCGCCGACTGGCTGATGATCCTGGTGCTGCTGCCGTTCTGGACCTCGCTGCTGGTGCGCACCGCGGCCTGGGTCGTGGTGCTGCAGCGCGAGGGCATGGTCAACACGCTGCTCATGCACCTGGGCGTCATCTCCGAACCATTGACCCTGATCTACAACCGCACCGGCGTCCTCATCGCCATGACGCACGTGCTGCTGCCCTTCATGATCCTGCCGCTGTACGGCGTGCTCAAGGGCATTCCACCGCACTACATGCGCGCCGCGACCAGCCTGGGCGCGCCACCCGTGGTCGCGTTCTTCCGCGTGTATCTGCCGATGGCCGCGCCCGCGATCATGGCCGGCTCGCTGATGGTCTTCATCCTCGCCATGGGCTACTACATCACGCCGGCGCTGGTGGGCGGCGGCTCCGACCAGATGCTGTCCTACTTTGTCGCCACCTACACCACCGATACCGGCAACTGGGGCCTGGCCTCGGCGCTGGGCCTGATGATGCTGGTCACGACGCTGGCCTTGTACGCGGTCGCGCACAAACTCTCCGGCGGCCGCGCCCTCTCCATGGGCTGAACAGAATGAAGTCTTTCAAATTCCCCTGGAAGCCCCTGTACTGGTTCCTGTGCGCTTGCGTGCTGGTGTTCCTGCTGGCGCCGATCGCCGCGATCATTCCGCTCTCGTTTTCCAGCGGCTCCTTCCTGACCTACCCGCTGCCGGGCCTGTCGCTGCGCTGGTACCAGGAAGTTCTGGGCGGCGGCAAGTGGCTCACGGCCCTGGGCAACTCGCTGTTCGTCGGCGCCTTCGCCACCCTGCTGTCGGTGCTACTGGGCACGCTGGCCTCGCTTGGGCTGATGCGCAACAAGGCCTGGTGGAGCGAGGCGCTCAAGCTCGTCGCGCTGTCGCCGATGATCGTGCCAGTGATCCTGATTGCCGTGGCCTCCTACTTCTTCCTGGCGCCGCTCTCGCTGACCAGCACCTACCTCGGGCTCATCATCGCGCACACCGTGATCGCCGTGCCTTTTGTCGTGGTGCCGGTGCTCACCGCGCTCGAACTGCTCGACCCCAATCTGGCGCGCGCCGCTGCCGCCTGCGGCGCCGTGCCGCGCGTGACCTTCATGCGCGTGACGCTGCCCAGCATCATGCCGGCGATGGCATCGGGCGCCCTGTTCGCCTTTGCCGCGTCCTTCGACGACGTGGTGATCGCGCTGCTGATCGCCGGACCCGACCAGCGCACGCTGCCGCGCGAGATGTTCTCCGGCTTGCGCGACAGCATGACGCCGGCGCTGACCGCCGTGGCCACCATCATGATCGTCTTTTCCACGACGCTGTTCCTGCTGATGCAGATGCTGCAGCGCCGAACGCGCAAGGCGATGAAGCCGGCCTGAACTGTCCGCGCCCCCGGCTGCGTGCAGCCCCACAATCCGAACCCCACCCGAGCATCCAACTCCATGACAGAACAGAAGACGGCCATCGTCACCGGCGCGAGCCGCGGTATCGGACACGGCGTGGCCGAACGCTTTCGCGATCTGGGCTGGCGCGTCATCACGGTCTCGCGCCAGGCCCTGCCGGTCGAGTGCCCGTGGCACGCCGAGCAGAACACCCATGTCGAACTCGACCTGTCAGACTTGGACCAGATCACGAAGACCGTCGATGCGCTTCGCCCGCTGCTGGGCGGCTCGAAACTGCACGCGCTGATCAACAACGCCGGCATCTCGCCGAAGGGTCCGGGTGGCGAGCGCGTCAACTCGCTCACGACTGATCTCAAGGTCTGGCAGGAGATGTACAACACCAACTTCTACGCGCCGCTGATCCTGACGCGCGGCTTCGCCCAGGAGCTCTCCAACGCCAAGGGCTCGGTTGTCAACCTGTGCTCCATCGCCGGCTACCGCGTGCACCCGTTTGCCGGCGCCGCCTATGCCACCTCGAAGGCAGCGCTGGCGGCCCTGACGCGCGAGATGGCGGCCGACATGGCGCCGATGGGCGTGCGCGTCAACGCGATCGCGCCGGGCGAGATCAACACCTCGATCCTGTCGCCGGGCACGCAGATGATCGTCGACAACAACATCCCGATGCGCCGCCTGGGCGAAGTCAGCGAGGTGGTGGACCTGATCGAGTTCCTGTGCAGCTCCAAGGCGTCCTACATCACCGGTGCAGAGATCGCCATTGACGGCGGGCAGCGGGTGTAATCCCCTCTCTGCTAAAGTCGCCGGCGTCATCCCTATTCAGCGAGCGCCTCTCATGCAATACCGACGTCTTGGCCGCAGCGGCCTGCAACTCAGCGAACTCTCCCTTGGCTCCTGGGTCACGTACCACAACCAGGTCGACGTGACGGCCGCGCGCGAGATGCTGGCGCTGGCGATGGACAGCGGCGTCAATTTCTTCGACAACGCCGAGGCCTATGCCGCAGGCATGAGCGAAAGCGTGATGGGCGATGCCATCAAGGCCTTGAAATGGCCGCGCCTGAACTACGTCGTCTCGACCAAGTTCTTCTGGGGGCTGGACCGCGAAGGCGATTCGATCAACCGCAAGAACACGCTCAACCGCAAGTACCTGATGCAGGCCATCGACGGCTCGCTCAAGCGCATGGGGCTGGACTTCATCGACCTCGTCTACTGCCACCGCCCGGACCCGCTGACGCCGATCGAGGAAACGGTCCGCGCCATGAGCGACATGATCAGCCAGGGCAAGGCGCTGTACTGGGGCACGAGCGAATGGTCGGCCGATGAGATCCGCGCCGCCTGGACCATCGCCGACCGGCAACACCTGCACAAGCCCGTGATGGAGCAGCCGCAGTACCACCTGTTCCATCGCAAGCGCGTGGAGCAGGAATACAAGCG
This sequence comes from uncultured beta proteobacterium, assembly GCA_903828665.1. Taxonomy (GTDB): domain Bacteria; phylum Pseudomonadota; class Gammaproteobacteria; order Burkholderiales; family Burkholderiaceae_C; genus Rhodoferax. The sequence continues at coordinate 5,296 of CAIKMZ010000041.1, read as the reverse complement.
CCTGATCGAGGACACCGGCCTGGGCCTGACGACCTGGAGTCCGCTGGCCAGCGGCCTGCTCACCGGCAAGTACCGCAACGGCGTGCCGCCCGGCAGCCGCGGTTCGCTCGAGGGCATGGGTTTTCTGGTCAAGGGCCTGACCGATGCCGCGCGCAACGCGGCGCTGGCGCAGCTCGAAGTCATCGCGGCCGAGCTCGGCTGCAGCCTGAGCCAGCTTGCCATCGCCTGGGCCGCGCGCAATCCGGCCGTCAGCACCGTCATCACCGGCGCTTCGAACCTGCAGCAGCTGCGCGACAACCTGGGCGCGATCAAAGTCCTGCCGCAGCTGACACCGGAAGTCATGGCGCGCATCGAGGTCATCAGCACGCCGCTGGCGGCTTGAGCCAGCGCACGATCAAGTAAACTCGGTGCCTCGCGGGTGTAGTTCAATGGCAGAAGTCCGCCTACCAATGAAAACAGGCTTTTTAAGCCAAAAACCTACGCCAAAACCTACGCCAAGCAAAACTACTCTTTGGACGTGTTTTTGTGCGGAACGGGTGTAACAGCCAGATGTAACTACAGCAAGGTACTTTCGCGCTGATTGGCAAGGTGCTGTCCCCTTAAATTTTTATCGCTTTGTACTGCCCTGAATCAGCTCAGCTCATCAATGGTGGACGGCACCTCACCACGCCCCAGCATGCGCTTGAACACCTCGTACACATCAGTACGGCTGCCTTCTTTGCGCAGCGTGTCCTCATCGTTGAGCCAGGCATAAATGATCACTTGCAGGGGGGTGGAGGCAAACATGAAGAACAAACGGTAGCGCTGCGGCAGACCTTTTTTGACGCGCCGCCAATTGCCGTTTTGCCTGCCCAGGGTGTGCCCCAGCTGAAATACCATGTCGGCTGGGTTGGCTGGCACCGTCTCAGAAATAGACCGGTACACCGATGCCAGCAACTTGGTCTTGGGGTGCTGCTTGTAACCTTCGGGGTCGCTTTGGGCCAAACTGGCCACGTCTTGCGTCAAAGCCTTCAGCCGCTGGGCAAAGGGCCTGAACTTAAACAGGTTCCATCCGCTTTTCTGCATCAATCTGGCTCCACACCTTCCACCAGGGCGGCAATTTGCGCCAGCTCTGCCTCATCCATCGGCTCAACCAACTCAGGGTGTTCAGTCATCTGACGTTCCAGAAAATGCAGAAACGCCTGCATTACTGGGTTGCTCTCATCATCCACGGCATTCGCAGGCGATGCCTCGGCAGACAGCACCGACACCAGCATTTGCCCAGGCCCCAGCACCGTGGCCTTGACCTCACCAAAAAACTCGGGATGCGCTTTAAACAAGGCTGCATCAAAGCGAATTCCGTTGGAATTCCCAATGGGCGTGCTTTTGCCACTAAAGGTCTGAAGGTTCATGCGCGGCTCCGTACATACAAATGAGACTACATTGTAGAAAGTTCTTGAAATTTTTGGTGGCCAGTTCAGTAAATTAGATTTGACGCCTTCATACCCGCCTTGGGTCAAATTTGAATCGGCGCGGACAGGTGAGAAGAATTGAGAACCGCCATGGCGTTGAAATCTGGCCTTGGGAGCGCGCCGGACTTTTCTGAATGCGTCCCCGGTTGAAGGATCCATCCACAATGGCGCTAATGCCCTTCTAGCAACCATTGCCGCAGAAGTAAGCTGTGATTCGCCGCTTGTCATTCCTGACAGCGATCGGATCAATCAGACTGCCTACTCGGAAGCTGACAATCAGACTGGCGGTCTCGGTCAAAACGCGGGAGAGTTCAATTCCTTTTAACTACAAGGAATTCATCATGGAAGAATCGTCCAACAAGTCCCACCACGAACCGTGGAACAAGGGCAAACTCGTGGGCCAGAAGGCGCCATTCAAGCTGAAAGATATCTGGGCCATCCGGGTGCGATTGCAACTCGAACATCGAGTCCGGGAACTGGCTATGTTCGACTTGGGACTCGACAGCAAGCTGCGGGCTTGCGATCTGGTCAAACTCAAGGTTCGCGACATCTGTCACGGCGACCGGGTGGCAGCCCGCGCCATCATCATGCAGCAAAAAACCGCCCGGCCGGTGCAATTCGAGATTACCGAGCCAACACGGGAAGCGGTAAGTACCTGGATCAAGGATGCCGAACTGCGATCAGAAGACTTCCTGTTCCCAAGTCGAATACACCATTCCCCGCATCTAGGAACCCGTCAGTACGCTCGGATCGTCGATAACTGGGTGCAGCAGATTGGTTTGGACCCGTCAGCATACGGAACACATTCCATGAGGCGTACCAAGGCATCTCTTATCTACCGACGCACCAAAAACCTGCGTGCCGTACAACTTTTACTTGGCCATGCCAAAATTGAAAGTACGGTTCGCTACCTGGGAATCGAAGTTGATGACGCGCTGGAAATGGCTGAGGATACCGAAGTTTGACGTAATCGAAACCTTTCACGACCGGCGACCAAAATTGGCATTGCGCGTGCAAAGCTTGGCTGTTTCGGGCGAGCGCCAGATTTGATGTCCTGAGGCGGGCTGCGCGTCGCCGGTCTTCATAGCTCAATGCATACCAGACCAGGTGGCGGCAGTTCAATCGGGTGCATCATTTAGAGCCGCAGCTGGTTATCAGCTTTGAATTAGACAGTTCGGGGTGTGAAATCAGGATCGGCCAAGGTAATCTGCCTCCCAAGACTTCCATCTATCTGTCCCAACTGTAAGCGGGCGTCCACGAAGGGCTGCTCTCTGGTGGTCCAGTCCAACTCCAGTTAAAAATCGATCCTGGCGAGCCGCTTCGTGCCCATACCAGACGGCCAGACTACTGAAATGCCTGCCCGATACCAGCCATTGAGGGCATTAACGCCTGCTCATCGTCGACAAGGCAGGACTCCTCAAGCAGGGGCAATTTCCCTGTCGTAATTCAATTTTGGTCAATTTGTCGAGCAAAAATTTACGGCCCACGCGCTTGTCAGCATAGACTCGACTGGCGTGTGGCAAAAAAGTTTCCTCACGGCGTCGTTGATCACTGTGATCCCATGACGAGCAGTGCGAAACTGTTCGGCTTCATCACGCGGCGCGGGCGTTGTTGGCCGGTTGTTGCGGGCGTCTCTTCAAAATCCGCGCTAACCAGATATACACGATGGTTATTGGGATTGAGCGCCATCGTGCGGGCGCCATGCTGCGTGGTGGCGGTCTGCTGGACGCTGAAAGTGTCGGCCGACTCTTCTTTCACGATACTTAGAGTCCCGTCACCCTGTGAGCTGAAGGCAAGCCCGGATGCGGCATCAAAGGCATTGGCATCGACTCCTTCGCCAATCGGCAGGGTTGCAACGACGCGGCCTTGCCCCGAGTCAACTACGAGCAAGGCTCTGTTGTGGCAACCGACAAAGAGGCGGTGATGGCCGGTGTCGATGGCGAGGCCGGCAGGCTCGTGGCACCCGGGTAACGACCATGTGCCGGTAACGACTCCCTTGCGCATATCGATGGTAGCAAGCTCGTCTCGGTCTTCAATGTTGACGAATACGCGCCCATTGCCATCGGCCACTGCCGCTTCGGGTTTGCCGGTCAACGCGATGGTCGTCAGCAATTGATCATTGGCCGCGTCAATCACACTGGCGTTGTGGCTTTTCCCATTCAAAGCGAGGACGCGCCTCGAAACCCCATCATAGACAATGAAATCGGGATTCTCACCACCTACCGTCTTGACCTTGTTTAGTGTCTTCAAGGTCTTGAGATCAAACACCGTGATTGAATTGTCACGACCATTGCTGGTATAGCCTTTGCCGAGCTCGTTGGCCAGAGCCACTCCATGAACGCCGGGGGTATCCATGATCTCCGCCAGTAGATTGCCAGAAGTCGGGTTTACAACCTGGACACGGTCACCACGGGTGATAAACAGCCGGTCTGACGGGGCGTCATAAGTCAGATAGTCCCAGCCACCGTCGCCACCTATTTTGAATTTCTCAATGAGGTGATAGTCACTGGCGAGCGCGGCCTGACAAAAACCGGCGGTAACTGCTGACGCTGCAGCCAGTCCTTTGCAGACCATCAAGAAGCCGCGCACAGCCCGCCTGAGCTTGCCGTTGGCTGAGACATTCGCAGATGGTTTCATGCTGGTCCTTTTGGGAAGAAAGATCGGATTGGGGTCACCATAGTACTTTGGATGTGGGCAGTTCTTCACATCTTGCGCTTGTGTCTGTCGGCTCGACTGACCGACCACTCGAAAAAAGGTCACGATGAATCATGCAATTTACGACGTCTGCGGAAAGGCGTTTGGCAACGGTGAGTACGGCGCAATCGGCCCCGTGTGATGTGATATCAACCGTGGAATGCGCCGGGTCAAGGCTTTAAGCCTATTCTCGTCTCTTTGCACCATGAAAGAAGCACCCATGACCAGCCCGATGTATACGAATTCCGTTCCTGTCTTCAAGCAAATGCTGACGGCCCTGAAGACCATTCTTGGAAAGGCAGATGCCCATGGCACAGCGAAATCAATTGAACCTGGCGCGCTATTGCAAGCTCGCCTCTATCCCGATATGTTCCCTCTGCTCAAGCAGGTGCAGGTTGCTGCGGACTTCGCCCGGAGCATATCAGCGCGACTGGCAGGTATCGAAATCCCAGCATTTGAAGGCAACGAGCAAAGCTTTCTCGATCTTGACGTAATGCTGACCAAAACATTGACGTTTCTCGATGAATTGGACAGCGCCACATTCCAAGGCAGTGAATCCAAAGAAATCGTGCTGCGTCCGGGAACGCCAAAAGAAAAGACACTGAGTGGTCAGGTCTATTTGTCGAACTATGGCTTGCCTCAATTTTTCTTCCACGTTACGACCGCGTACGCCATCTTGCGACATAACGGGATGGAAATCGGGAAGCGCGATTACATGGGTGCATATTAGGAGCACCGCGCGTGCCAGCGCAATTGAATCTGTTGGGCTGCCGATGAGCATGATCTCTTGATGAGGCGCATCGTGCCATGAGCCGACGAACAAGTTGCTGAAACCCCTGCGAAAAAAAACGACCAGTTAATCCTTGGTCACGTGATTGAAGGATCGCTTACTTCATTTTGAAAATACTCGCCTCCAAAATTTGGTTAATGGCTGTCTAAACACGACACCCAGAGCGATCAGGACGATTCCCGTGAGAATCAGGTAAAGCGTCGTGTTGCCTAACGAGGCTCCCCCCGCGTCACAATAGTTGTCGCCCCAATAGAACCAAGAACCTGGGGGCGGCGATGAAGGATAGAAGTTGGCACGATACGGACAAACATTCAAGGACCGGGCGGTTGCTCGGTTGTTGCCGCCTGAAAGCGCGGCTGTG
>CAIKMZ010000040.1 GCA_903828665.1 uncultured beta proteobacterium | reverse complement strand
CCTGGCAACGGTGCAGGAACTGGCGGCGCAAAAAGGGCTAGGCGTGGACCCAAACTATGGTCTGGCGGCCCTGCCCAACTCGGGCGTGGTGGCGGTGATCAGCGAAGTGCTGTTGAGCGAATTCTCCGAGGCCAATCTGCAGGACCTGTCCTGGCTCGGCGAGCGCGCCATGCGCCACGAAGCCGTGGTGGCACGCATCATGGCGGCCTCGCCGGTACTGCCAGTCAAGTTCGGTACGCTCTACCACTCACGCGAGAGCCTCAAACAGTTCATGAACCAGCACCACAGCGCCATCGACCAGGCGCTCGAGCGGCTGCGCGGCAAGGCTGAATGGAGCGTCAAAGGCTATCTGGTAGACGAGGTGGCACGCAAAATCATCGCCGTCGAAGACCCCGAGATACAGGCCCGGCGCGCCGCCATGTCAGCGTCACCCGGCGTGCGCTACCTGCAGCAAAAGCAGCTTGACAACAAGATCGACGCCGCGCTCGAAAGCGCACTGACGCGTGTCAGCCACGACCTGGGCCAGGCTTTGGCACAGCGTGCTGAAGGGGCAGCCGCGCTGCGCCTGCACGCCAGCGCCGTCACCGGACGCGCCGAGCGCATGGTTTTCAACAGCAGCTATCTGTTGGGGCCGGAAACGCTCGACGACTTTCGCAGCGCCCTGGCCGAGCAGCAGGAAGCCTACCAGGCGATCGGGCTGACCCTCGAATTGCGTGGCCCCTGGCCGCCCTACAACTTTTGCCCGGAACTCGGGAGCACCCCGCCATGAAGAAAACCGGCGCACGCAGCAGTCTGGCCAGCGTCGGCATGAACCCGCCGTCCACCGTTTCGTCCGAAGGCTGGTATGAAAAGCTCTACCAGATGCTGCTCGGGAACATCCCGTTTTCGCTGATCCTGACCGACCCCTCGCTGCGCGTGGTTTCGGCCAACCGCAACTTCATCGAAAAGTCCCGGCGCACCGAAGACAACACCATTGGCCGGCCGATCCGGGAGGTGTTCCCGGAAGCGATCATGGAGTTCACGCAGTTCGAAGCCAAGATCCGCGACGTTTTCAACACCGGACTGGCGCTCTCGGGTTCGCAGATGACCTACCGCGCGCCGGGCGTTCCAATCCGCAGCTACTTCTACACCGTCATCCCGATCAAGACCGGCGAGACGGTGGAACACGCCATGCTGGTAATGGACGACATCACCGAGAAACTGCAGCTCAGCGAAAAGGTCCGCATGGCCGAGCGCCATCTGGCCAGCGTGGTCGAATGCGCCCACGATCTGGTGGTCTCGACCGATCCGAACGGTTGCATCACCAGTTGGAACACGGCGGCGGAGCGCATCTCGGGCTACCGCAGCGACGTCGCGCGTGGCAAGCAATTGGCCGACCTGTCGGAGACGACCCGGCGCAAGGACATGGCGGCCATCATCCGCCAACTGGTCGACGGCGGTGTCGTCGAGTTCTTCAGCGAAATCAACCTGGTCTCGCTCGCAGGCACGCTGATTCCGGTGGACTGGTCGTTCTCGCCGATCCGCGACGATTCCGGCAAGGTCAGCGGCATTGTGGCGGTGGGGCGCGACCTGCTGGAGCGCCGCGCGCTCGAACAGCACTTGTATCAGAGCGAGAAGTTGGCAGCGCTGGGCGTGATGGCCAGCGGCATCGCGCATGAATTGCGCAACCCGCTGTCCGTGAGTTTTTCTGCCGCGCAGTTTCTGCTGGAGCCCAGCGAGGATCCGGCGTTCCAGCAAGAGTGCGTGGGCAAGATTCTCGAAGGCATCGAGCGCTCGTCCCTGATCATCGAGAACCTGCTGCGCTTTGCCCGGCCTTCGTCGAGCAACCAGCATGAATCGCTGAACCTGGTTGCGGTGGTGCGGGAAACCCTTAACGTGCTGACGCCGCAAGCCAAGTTGCAGAAGATCAACCTGATTGAGCACTATGGCGACACCCTGCTGCCGGTCGTGGGCAATGCCAATCTGCTGCAGCAGGTGATCATGAATCTGGTGCTCAACGCCTACCAGTCAATCACCAACAGCGGCGACGTCAGCGTCATGACACGGCGCGAGGGCGACAAGGCGCTGATCTGTGTGCGCGACAACGGCTGCGGCATCGCTGCCGCGCATCTGAACCGCATCTTCGACCCCTTCTTCACAACGCGACCCGTCGGCAAAGGCACCGGCCTGGGACTGTCCATCTGCCACACCTTGGTCGAGCAGCACGGCGGCTCGATTGCGGTGGAGAGCAGTGTTGAAGGCCAGGGCACGACCTTTGTCGTGCGTCTGCCACTGGCAGCGGCGGTCTGATGCGCCAGCCCCAAACAGTCCTGATCGTCGATGACGAGCCCGATGTGCGCTGGGCCTTGTCGATGATCTTGCGCCGCAATGGCTTTCTGGTGAGCCAGGCCGGTAGCGGCGGCGAAGCCATGCATTACCTGGCCAAGTCGGTTTGTGACCTGATCCTGCTCGACGCCAAACTCGGGGACGTCGATGGCGTGGGCCTGGCACGGCGCATCCGCAGCGAAACCAGTTGCCCAGCGCCCGTGATTCTGGTCTCGGGTTATTTCTACAAAGACGACAGCCTGATCGTGCAAACCCTGGCCAGCGGCTTGATCGCCGCCTTCGTGACCAAGCCGTTTCGGCACGACGACATCATGAACGCAGTCCATGCTGTGTTACAGACAGTAAGCTGAACCCCAGCTATGGCGCTCGCTCCATAGCGCGTCCACCTCGCTTCGGACATCCAGCCTGCATCCGGGCAATCACCGCGCCGCTTTGCACACCGGTATTCATCAAATTCGCCATGAATCGCGAATAAAAGCGAAGCGCGATATTCGCCATGATCTGGCACGGGCTATGCGTTGCAATATGCAACGAAGGATTTAGCCCCGTACTTCGTGTCTGAAGAGCGTTTTCCGAGGGGTGCAATACGTTAGGAGATTGAAAATGGCAAAGGTACAAAAATCGACCGACTCTTCGAGTTTGGCTGAGGTTGTTGACCGCATCCT
>CAIKMZ010000039.1 GCA_903828665.1 uncultured beta proteobacterium | reverse complement strand
CCAGGCTACCGCCACAAACTAGGGACCACCTCGCCGCGCTGCGCCCGTGAATCGCCATGCTGCTGACCCGCCCCTTTGGGCTGGAGGTCGGCATGGCGTATCGGGAGGTGTTCGTGACGGAAATCAAAGATGTTCTGCGGGCTTGGCAGGCTAAAAATGGCTTGCGGGCGACCGCTGACCTGTTCAATCTCGATCGCAAGACCGTGCGGCGTTACTTGCAGGCGGCGACCTCGCTGGGCCTGAAGCGCGATGCCGGTTCGGCGGCGCTGACAGACGAATTCATCGGCCAGGTGGCGCAAAAGGTCCGGCCAGGCCGCCCGAGCACGCCTGGTGATATGCGTCTCTTGTGCCGCAAGCACAGGCCACTCATCGAGGCGTGGCTCGCCGACGGCGTGCTCGTGCCCAAAGTGCGGACGCTGCTGCAGCGGCACATCGGCGTGCTGGTGCCGGAGCGCACGCTGATGCGCTTCGTCGCCACCGAGGTGGGCCGCACGCGCAAGAAGAAGACGACGGTGCGCGTGGCCGACGGCGTGCCGGGCAAGGAGCTGCAGGTCGATTTTGGCGACTTGTGCTACGTCATCGATCCGGACACAGGCAAACGTCGCAAGCTGCAAGCGCTGATATTCACGCCGAATGTCAGCCGCTACGCGTTCGTTTTTCCGTGCTGGGACCAGACGGTCGCGACGGTCATCGAAGGCATGGAAGCGGCGTGGCAGTTCTACGGCGGCGTGTTTGGCGTCATCGTGCCGGACAATTGCAAGTGCATCGTCATCACTGCCGACCCGCTCAATCCGGTGTTTTGTCCAGCTTTTCGCGACTATGCGCAATCGCGGGACTTCATCGCCGACCCCGCGCGCGTGCGCAAGCCGCAGGACAAAGGCCGCGTCGAGCGCCACGTGAAGTACGTCCAGGGCAGCTTCATGCCGGGCGAGACGTTCGTGAGCCTGACAGACACGCGTAACGACGCGATTTTCTGGAGCAAGGTGACGGCCGGCGGGCGCGAGCACGGCACGACGCACAAACAGCCGGCGATGGACTTTGCTGAGCGCGAGCTGCCGGCGCTGCTGCCGATGCCGACGGAGCCGTGGGACAAGCCGACCTGGCTGAAAACCGAGGTGCAGCGCGACCACACGATTACCGCGGGCTGCGCGCTGTATTCAATGCCCTCGCGGTACATCGGCAAGGAGGTGCGCGTCGAGCTGCGGCAAGCGACGGTCAAGGTCTGGTGCGACCGGGTGCTGGTGAAGACGCACGTGCGGGTCGAGAAAGGCGGGGCGCAGATTGACCCGCTGGACCTGCCGCCGGGCGTGGCGGATTTGGCACTGCGCGATGCCCCGTCGCTGCTGCGCAAGGCGGAGACGATGGGCTTTGCCGTCGCCGAATACACGCGCCGTCTGCAGGCCGATCCAGCGCCATGGCGGTCGGTGCGTCAGGTGTTTCGGCTCCTCGGGATGTGCAAGACGTACGGCGCCAAGTCGGTCGATGCCGCGTGCCAGAAGGCGCTGGATTTCGACGTCGTGGACGTGCAGCGCATCGACAAGATGCTGGCCAAGGGCCTGGAAAAACTGCTGATTGACACCCCCCGACCGCGGCTGGCGCTGGTGACGCCGCTGCGGTTTGCCCGAAGTCCGCAAGAGTTTGCGCTTGACCGTCCAGCACCACCAAAGCCAGGAGAGCCCGATGTCAGTTCATGAAATCACGCCGGAATTGCAGCAAGCGCTGCGCAAACTCAAGCTGGGACCGATGCTGCCGACGCTGCCCGAGCGGCTGCGGCAATTCCGCGAGCGCAAGCTGCCGGT
>CAIKMZ010000038.1 GCA_903828665.1 uncultured beta proteobacterium | reverse complement strand
GCCTACGACCGCATGATCCAGATTGTGGACATCACCTCGAAACTGGTCAGCAACGCCCTGAGCCACCACAAGTAGGCCACTACAATCCCTGCTTCGGTCGGGACGTTAGCTCAGTTGGTTAGAGCAGAGGACTCATAATCCTTTGGTCGAAGGTTCAAGTCCTTCACGTCCCACCATCCTGCCAAAAAAAATCCCCGACACACTTTTCAGCGGCCGGGGGAAATGCCGGATGTTGCATCTGGCGCCGGTCGGGGAGTAAGTACCGGAGCCCGCAGTGTCAAGTGGACGCGGGCACCCAGTCTGTGCGCTAACAGACCAAGCATCGCGCCGGAACAATCTAGGATGCATCTGATGAAATGTCATGGCTTCACCATCGGTTAAAGAAGCTGTCGCACAATGGGTCCTGCTCTAATGCTTACGTTATGAATCAGCAATCCACATCCCGCTTCGACACGCTCAGTCTTGCCTTTCATTGGGTCACGGCCGTTGTGGTGACGATCGCCTTTATCCTGGGGCCGGAGAAATTCGGCCGTCTCATGCACCAGGGCATCGATCCTGCAACCCGCAGCGATATCGTCTGGCACGAAACGCTCGGGATCACGGTGTTGGTGCTGACCCTGTTGCGCCTGCTCTGGGTGGCCATGCGCCCGGCCGCGCCGCAGTTTGCGATGGCCCGCCCGATGCAGATGATGTCCAAGCTGACGCATCTCGCTTTGTGGACGCTGCTGCTGGCTTTGCCGGTCACTGCGTTGCTGGCGTTGGGCAGCGAGTCCCATCCGCTCACGCTGCTCGGCGGTGTGCGCATTGAGCGCATGCCCATGATTGCCGACTCGGCGATTGCGAAACTGGCCGACTGGGGCGACGTGCACAAATTCCTGGGTGACGCCATCATGTGGCTTGCCGGCCTGCACGCCGCTGCTGCCATCTACCACCATGTGGTTCTCAAGGATGGCATCCTCTCTTCAATGTTGCCCCGTAAAGGGTCTCGCTGAGGACTCCTTCTCCCGGGCCGGCAATCAGTCGGCCTTGATCGCAGCGGCGCGGATGATGCGCAGGTTGTTGTCGGACTCCGCCGTAATCTGCCGCGCGAACTCGGCGGCGCTGCCGCCGGTGGGCACGTTGTCGGCGCTGAGCAGGCGCGCGCGCACGTCGGGCAGGGCCAGGGTCTTGTTGACCTCGGCATTGAGCCGCGACAGGATGGCACCGGGCACGCCGGCCGGTGCGAACAGCCCGAACAGCGACGACAGGTTGGCCGGTGCGTAACCGAGCTCGGCCAGCGTCGGCACGGCGGGCAGCGCTTCGAGCCGTGCCGGCGCGCCGACCGCGATGGGACGCAGCTTGCCCGCCTTGATCTGCTGCATGATGACGCTGCTGCTGTTGACCGACAGCATCTCGAACTGGCCGCCGAGCGCATCGGTGATCTGCTGGCCGCCGCCCTTGTAGGGCACATGGGTGATGTCAAGCTTGGTCAGGAACTTCAGCTGCTCCAGCATGATGTGGCCCAGCGAGGCCGGCCCCGATGTCGCCCAGCGGATGTCGCCCGGCTTGGCGCGCGCGGCCTGCATCACCTCGTGCAGGTCCCTGGCCGGTGTGGCGCTGGTGGCGAGCAGCAGCACTGGTGAATACATCACGCTGACCAGCGGAACAATGTCCTTGGCCGGGTTGTATGGCACCTTGCCGAGGTGCGGATTCAGGGCCAGCGGGCTGATGGCCGCGAAGCCCAACGTGTAGCCATCGGGCGCCGCCTTGGCCACGGCATCGATGCCGATGCTACCGCTGGCCCCGGGCTTGTTCTCCACCAGCACCGGCGTTCCCAATTGCGTGGCCAGCTTCTCGGCCAGGATGCGCGCGACGGCATCGCTGACGCCGCCCGACGGATAGGCCACCACGATGCGCAGCGGCTTGGCCGGCCAGGCCGGCTCGGCGTGCAGCGGCGCGGCGCAGGCGCAGAGCGCGGCCAGGGCGGCAAGGAGGGTTCGAAGCGATGGGAAGGTCATAGTGCGGATGCGATTGCTGCAGGGTGGGTTGTACGGGCCGGGATGCGGCTTGCAGGCCGTGTCAGGGTACTAGTGCGCGTCCCGCTTCTTTTCCAGATCGCGGCGGTCGCGCTTGGTCGGGCGGCCGTGGGCAATGCTCAGCGCCGGCTCCGGGCTCAGGCGATTGTGCTCGATGATCAGGGCACGCTTTTGCAAGCTGTCTGGCGTTTCCTCATAAAGTTGCTGCGCCACCGGTGCCGGCCCGCGCTGTGCGCTGATGCCTTTGACGACCACGGTGCGCGCCACGCGTGCCTGCACGATGGTGATGACGTCGCCGACGCGGACCTCGCGCGCTGGCTTGACATCACGCTGGTCGATTTGCACGCGGCCATGGCTGATTTCATCGCTGGCCAATGAGCGCGTTTTAAAGAAACGTGCGGCCCACAGCCATTTGTCGATTCGGGTTGCTTCCATGTTTCCTGATGCCGGTCTTCGGAGCATTTTCGCTGTTTGCCGTGCTCGCCATTTTGCCCGCCCATCGACCTTGATTATTCGCAAGGCATTGGCCGCGCGCCAATGCACGATCGAATCGCATCGGCGAGTCCAGCGCTTGCTTTTCCATATCCGGCCGACAACGATGCAGACGGCCTGTTTCACAAGGGGATCAGTCATGTATCGATTTACACGCAAGGTTACGGTCAAGACAGTTGCCGCGGTGCCCGCCGCATTGCAGTTTTGCGGCGAGGTGGCGGCGCATCTGAACAAGACCTACGGCCTCGGCATGAAGACCGGCATTGAAATGTTCGGCCACAACCGCGTCTACTGGTTCTATGACGCAGACAGCCTGGATGCGATCGCGCAGCTCAATGCCAGGCTGATGCTCGACAGCCCCTACTGGGAAATGATCGAGAAGGCCAAGCAGCTGTGGCTGGAGGGTAGTGCCAAGGACCGGATCGTGAAGCTGTTGGCCTGAAATCGGGTGCCAGGCCGGCGGGCGGTCCGGGTTGGCCCGGCCGCCAAGGAAGGGTTTGCATTTGCATGCGACTTGAGAAGTCTCAAGTGTCGCTGCGTTTTGGTAGCCCAGAATGGCCACGATGAACTGGAGCAAGGCCATGAAACGCGATATCTACCAAGCCGAAAGCGACGCGTTGGGCCGCATGTGCAAGGCCGTGCGGCGCGCGGCACGGCTCGAATCAAGAGCGGATCGCGAACAGGCGAACCAATGGGCCCGCGCGTGGCAGGACAAGTACCTGAGCCTGTCGCGCATCGTGCGCACGGCGGGTTCATCGCAACGCACGCGCCGCGACTGATCGTGGCCGGCGCCCACTCCAAGCGGAGCGAGTTTGCCGGATCAGTCCCGCAACGCCGACAGAAACTGGCGCAATTCGGGTGTCTGTGGGCGATTGAAGATCTCATCGGGCGTGCCCGTTTCGTGGATGAGCCCCTGGTGCATGAAGACGATGCGGTCGCTCACCTTGCGCGCGAAAGCCATTTCATGCGTGACCAGAATCAGGGTCATGCCTTCTTCGGCCAGCATTTCGATGACCTGCAGCACTTCGCCCACCAGTTCCGGATCCAGCGCCGAGGTGATTTCGTCGCACAGCAGCACCGTCGGGTCCATCGCCAGCGCGCGTGCAATGGCCACGCGCTGCTGCTGGCCGCCCGAGAGCTGATCGGGCAGGCGGTCGAACAGGCCGTCCAGGCCCACGCGCGCCAACAGCGCCTGGGCGCGCGTGCGCGCCTCATCCTTGGGCAGGCCCTTGACCAGAGAGGGCGCCAGCATGACATTGCGCCCGGCGCCCAGATGCGGGAACAGGTTGAAGCTCTGGAAGATCATGCCGACCTGCTGGCGCAGCTCGCGCATGGCATTGCGGTCGCCATGGCGCAGCGGCTGTCCATCGACGCTCAGGCTGCCCTGCTCGAACGTTTCGAGCCCGTTGATGCAGCGCAGCAACGTGCTCTTGCCCGATCCGCTCTTGCCGATGATGCAGATCACCTCCTTGCGCCGCACCTGCAGGTCGATGCCCTTGAGCACCTCGGTTGCGCCGAAGCGCTTGTGCAGTCCCCGGATGTCGACCAGGGCAAAGGCGGTGTTGTTTGAATCGTTCATAGGCGTCCAGGTTTACGCCAGGCGGCGGCTTTCCAGCCGCTGGCTCCAGCGCGACAACGGGTAGCACAGGGTAAAGTACAGCAGCCCGACGAAGGTGTAGGCGAGGAAGGGTTGGTAGGTGGCGTTGGAGATCATCTGCCCGGCCTTGGTCAGTTCGACAAAACCGATGACCGAGGCCAGCGCCGTTCCCTTGATGATCTGCACCATGAAGCCGACGGTGGGCGCGATCGCCACGCGCGCGGCCTGCGGCAGGATGACATGGCGCATTTGCTGCCGGTAATCCAGCGCCAGGCTGGCCGAGGCCTCCCACTGGCCGCGATGGACGGCGTTCACGCAGCCGCGCCAGATCTCGGTCAGGTAGGCGCTGGCGTAGAGCGTGAGGCAGATCGCCGCCGACACCAAGGGCGAGGTGTCCATGCCGAGCAGGGCCAGACCGAAGTAGACCAGGAACAACTGCATCAGCAGCGGCGTGCCTTGGAAGATCTGCACATACCACGTCACCAAAGTGCCCACGCCGCGCAACTGCGCGAAGCGAAGCAACAGCAGGCCCAGGCCGACCAAGCCGCCACCGACGAACGCGATCAGCGAGAGCAGCACGGTCCAGCGCATGGCGCCGAGCAGAAACGTCAGGATGTCCCAGAGTGAAAACTGAACCATGGTGGTCTGCGCCCTAGCGGCTCACGAAGATGAAACGCGGCCCCAGCCAGTTCAGCAACTGGCGCAGGACGACGGCCAGCGCCAGGTAGGCTAGCGTGACCACGATGTAGGACTCGAAGCTGCGAAAGGTCCGGCTGGAAATGAGGTTGGCGGCCTGCGACATTTCTTCCGCCGATATCTGCCCGCACACGGCCGAGCCCAGCATGACGATGATGATCTGGCTCACCAGCGCGGGCCAGATCCGCGCCAGCGCCGGCGGCAGCACGACGCGCGAGAAAATCTGCCAGGGCGTCAGCGCCAGGCTCATGGCGGCTTCGATCTGCCCGCGCCCGGTGGCCTGCAGGCCGGCCCGGATGATCTCGCAGGCATAGGCCCCGAGGTTGAGCACCATGGACAGCACGCAGGCGACCTCGACCGAGAGCCGCACGCCGAGCGAGGGCAGGCCGAAAAAGATGAAGAAGAGCTGGATGATGAACGGCGTGTTGCGCACCAGTTCGACGTAGGCGCCGACGAGCCACTTCAGGGTGGCGCTGCCATGCAGCCGGGCCCAGGCGCAGGCGGTGCCCAGGACCGAGCCGAGCAGCGCCGACGCAGCGGTGAGCGCCGCGGTCAGACCGAGCCCGTGCAGCAGCATCGGCCACTGGGCCAGGACCACGGCAAAGTTGAACTCGATCATGTCGCTGCGGTCTCGTTCGGAGCGGCTTAGTCCGGCAGAACGCCGGTGCCGCGGCCCAGCCATTTTTGCGAATAGGCCTCCAGCGTGCCATCAGCCTTGGCGGCGCGCAGGATCTCGTTGACCCGGTTCAGGAGCGCGGTCTCGCCCTTGCGCACGCCGATGAAGTTCGGCGAGTCCTTCAGCAGCAGCTTGTACTCGGCCTGCACCTGCGGATTCTTCTGGATCGCGGCAGCGGCGACGGCGGCGCCGGTGGCCAGCAGCTGGGTCTGCTGCGAGATGAAGGCGGCCACTGTCGTGGCGTCGTCTTCAAAGCGCATGGTCTTCAAGGTCGGCGGCGCCATCTGCTGCAGCACATCGTCCTGGATCGTGCCGCGCGTCACGGCAATCGTCTTGCCCGCCAGGTCGGCGAAGCTCTTGATGCTCAGCGACTTAGGGCCGAAGACCGCTTGAAAGAACGGCGCGTAAGCGACCGTGAAATCGATCACCTTCTCGCGCTCGGCGTTCTTGCCCAGCGCCGAGACGATCAGGTCGATCTTCTTCGTTTGTAGATAGGGGATGCGGTTCGGTGTGCTCACAGGCACGAACTCGGCCTTGACGCCCAGCTTGTCGGCGATCAGCTGCGCGGTTGCCACATCGACGCCGGTGAGCTTGAAGTCGGGGCCCATGTAGCCGTAGGGCGGGAAGTCGGAGGCCACACCGAGGGCGATCGACTTCTTGGCCAGGATGGACGTGAGCGAATCGTCGGCGTGCGCCGGCGCCGCGCAGAGCAGCGCGACGCTGGCGAACAGGCCAGCCAGGGTAGAGAACGCTTTGAATTTCATAAGGTTTCCTGTCGTAGAAAAGAAGGGGACACGGCAAGCTTGGCGCAAGATGCATGCCACCTCTTGCGGCTGGCATTGCAATTGCAAACAGATGCTGCAGAATATGAAATACTTGTTTCTTTGTGGATGGTTTATGAAAAATATGTTTCTCGCTGGTGCGCCCGCCGCCCTGTTTTGGGGCTGCCGGCACCAAAACCCGCAGCGCAACCGGTCATGAAGAAAACCGCCAGCCTGCGCGAGCGAATCCAGGGCCAGTACCCAGCGCTGTCCCTGGTCGAGCGCCGGCTTGCCGATGTGGTGCTGGCCCATGAAAGGGATGCACTGGCCTACAGCGCCACCGAACTGGCCGCGCTGGCGGGCGTTTCCAAGGCCAGTTCGGCGCGCTTTTTCAAGCGCCTGGGCTTTGAGGGCTTTCAGGCCTTTCGCCAGCACCTGCGCGAGGGCGCGGTGTCGACGTCGCCGCTGCAGCGCCTGGCGCAGCAGGGCGCAGCGGGCAGCGCGCTGCAGCAGCATGTCGACCAGGATGCGCAGCGCCTGCGCGCCCTGGCCGAGGATGTTTCAGACGAAGGCGTGCAACGGGCCGCCAGCCTGCTGCTCGGCGCGCGGCGCATCTGGGTCGTCGGCTACCGCAACGGCTACATGGCGGCGTTCTATGTGCGCGCTCTGCTGACCCAGGTTCGCGCGGAAGTCCACCTGCTCAACGAGGGTTCCGGCGAGGACGCCGAACTGCTGGCCGAGATCGGGCCGCACGATGTCCTGTTCGCAGTGGACTTCCGACGCCGCACGCGCCGCCTGTCCCAGGTCGTGGGCATTGCCTGCGACGCCGGCGCCGCGCTCGTGCTGCTGACCGATGCCCGCGTGTCCGTGCTGGCGGCGCGCGCCAAGGCGGTGTTCATCTGCCCGCCGCAGGACGGACCCGTCTTCGATTCGTATGTGAGCGCCATCAGCCTCATCAACTACCTGGCCAGCGCCGCGCTGGCGCGACTGCCAAGACCCGCCCGCGCCCGCATGGCGCGCATTGAAAAGGCCCACGCGCGTTTGGCCGACCTGGAAACACACCCATGAACCCTTTGGAAAAATTTCCGTTCACGCTGCTGATCAATGCAGGGCATCGGCGCGACGAGCCCTACGGCCCTCATCGCGAGGCGCTGCTCGGCGCGGCGGCCCTGGCGCAGGCGCAGGCGGTGATCACGGCGTGGCCCGGTTACCGCGCCACGCCGCTGCGCGCGCTGCCGGCGCTGGCGGCTGCGGCGGGCCTGGCGTCGATCGACTACAAGGACGAGGCCTCGCGCTTCGGTCTGGGCAGCTTCAAGGCGCTCGGCGGCGCCTACGCCGTGGCGCGCCTGCTGTGCCGCGAACTCGGCGCGCGCCTGGGCCGTCCGGTTGACGCCGCGGCGCTGCTGAGCGATCCGGCCCTGCGCCCGCTGTGCGCCGGCATCACCGTCACCTGCGCCACCGACGGCAACCATGGCCGCTCCGTTGCCTGGGGCGCGCAGATGATGGGCTGCCGCTGCGTCATCTACATCCACGCCACCGTCAGCGAGGGCCGCAAGCGCGCCATCGAACATTACGGTGCGCAGGTCGTGCGAACCACGGGCAACTACGACGACTCGGTGCAGCAGGCCGATCGCGATGCGCGCAGCAATGGCTGGTTCGTCATCTCCGACACGTCCTACCCCGGCTACATGGATATTCCGCGCGACGTGATGCAGGGCTACCAGTTGATGGTGCACGAGGCCGTCAGCAGCCTGCCGCAATGGCCCACGCATGTGTTCGTGCAGGCCGGCGTGGGCGGCTTTGCCGCCGCGGTTTGCGCCTACTTCTGGGAACGCGACGCGGCCAAGCGCCCGGTGCTGGTGGTGATCGAGCCGGAGCGCGCCGATTGCCTGCTGCAAAGCGCCAGGGCCGGCGAGGTCGTGGCGGTCAAGGGTGATCTGGACACCTTGATGGCGGGCCTGGCCTGCGGCGAGGTCTCCCTGCTGGCGTGGGAGATTCTGGCGACCGGCGCCAATGCGTTTTGCAGCATTGCGGACGCGGCGGCAGTCGCCGCCATGCGCCTGCTGGCCAGCCCGCTTGGCACCGATCCGCTGATTGTTGCCGGGGAGTCGGCCGTGGCCGGCCTTGCTGCGGCACTGCTGGCGGCGCAGGACGCTGAGGCCAAGGCCGCGCTCGGGCTGGGGCCGCACAGTCGCGTGCTGCTCTTTGGCAGCGAGGGCGACACCGACCCCGCGCTCTATGCGCAACTGGTGGGCCGCAGCGCGGCCGAACTGCTGGCAAGCGGGGCCCGCGCATGAGCGCCGCGCCAACGCCGCAGATCGACGGGCCGCGTCTGCTGGCCAGTCTGCAGGCGCTCGGCCAGATCGGCGCCTTGCCCGGTGGCGGTGTGAACCGGCTCGCGCTGAGCGACGCCGACGGCCTGGGCCGCGACTGGATGGTGGCGCGCATGCGCGCGCTCGGGCTGCGCGTCGAGATCGACGCCATCGGCAACGTCTTCGGCCATCTGGCCGGCGTCGAGGATGGGCCGCCGGTGATGATGGGCTCGCACATCGACACCGTGCGCACCGGCGGTCTGTACGACGGCAACTACGGCGTGCTGGCTGCGCTCGAGGTGCTGGCCACGCTGCTTAAGGCCGGCCTGCGCACGCGCCGGCCGCTGGCGCTGGCGGTCTTCACGAACGAGGAAGGCGCGCGCTTCCAGCCCGACATGATGGGCAGCCTGGTCTACGTCGGCGGTCTGCCGCTGCAGGAGGCGCTGGCCACGCGCGACGCCGACGGGCTCACCGTGCTGGCTGAACTGCAGCGCATCGGCTACCAGGGGCCGCAGCCGGTCGGCATGCCGGTGGCGGACAGTTATGTCGAGCTGCACATCGAACAGGGGCCGGTGCTGGAGCGCGAAGGTGTGCAGATCGGCGTGGTCGAAGGCGTGCAGGGCATTTCCTGGACCGAGTTCACGCTGCAGGGCCAATCGAACCACGCCGGCACCACGCCCATGGCGCTGCGCCACGACGCGGCGCTGGTGGCCGGGCAAGTGGCGGTGCATGCGCGCGAGCTGGCGCGGTCCATGGGCGGGCGGCAACTGGCCACGGTGGGCGCGTTGCAGCTGAGCCCCAATCTGGTCAACGTCATCGCGCAAAAGGCTGTCTTCACGGTCGACCTGCGCAACACCGACAGCGCGGCACTGGCGAAGGCCGAGGCCGAGTTGCACGCCTTTGCCGGGCGCGCGGCGCAGGCCGAGGGTGTGCGTCTGAGCGCGCGCGCGCTGGCCCGCTTCGAGCCGGTGGACTTCGACGCGCAGCTGGTGGAGCTGGTGGCGCAGCAGGCGCAGGCTCTGGGCTGCTCCCACATGCGCATGCCCAGCGGCGCCGGCCATGACGCGCAGATGCTCGCGCGCGTCTGCCCGAGCGCCATGATCTTCGTGCCCAGCGTCGGCGGCCTGAGCCACAACGTGCGCGAACACACCGAGCCCGAAGACTTGCTGCGCGGCGCGCAGCTGCTGCTGCAGGTGGCGCTGGCACGGGCCAACCGTTCTTCATAGGATTTGCATATGTCACGCTTCGTCAATATCGCCATGGGCCAATTGGGGCCGATCCAGCGCGGTGACTCGCGCGCCCGGGTGGTCGCGCGCCTGTGCGAACTCATGCGCCAGGCGCATGCCGTGGGCGCGCAGCTCATCGTCTACCCGGAGCTGGCCTTGACCACGTTCTTTCCGCGCTGGTACATCGAGGACGAGGACGAGCTCAACGGCTACTGCGAGCGCGAGATGCCCAATGCGGCAACGCAGCCCCTGTTCAACCTGGCGCGCGAGTTCGGCATCGGCTTTTATCTGGGCTACGCCGAACTGGCCAACGAGGGCGGCATGGACGTGCGCTACAACACGGCGATCCTGGTCGACCGCGCCGGGAGCATCGTCGGCAAATACCGCAAGGTGCATCTGCCGGGCCATCGTGAGCACGAACCCTGGCGCCGTTTTCAGCATCTGGAGAAGCGCTACTTCACGCCGGGCCCGGGCTTCGGCGTGACGCCGGCCTTTGGCGGCATCGTCGGCATGGCGCTGTGCAACGACCGGCGCTGGGCCGAGACCTACCGCGTGCTGGGCTTGCAGGGCGCGGAACTGGTGCTGATCGGCTACAACACGCCGGTGCACAACGCGCCGGCGCCGCAGCACGACGATCTCTCGCTGTTCCACAATGCGCTGTCGATGCAGGCCGGCGCCTACCAGAACGGATGCTGGGTCGTTGGCGTGGCCAAGGCCGGACTCGAAGAAGGCGTGGACAGCATCGGCGGCAGCTGCATCGTCGCGCCCTCGGGCGAGGTGGTGGCGCGCTGCCAGACCAAGGACGATGAAATGGCCATCGCCCGCATCGACCTGGACTTTTGCGCGGTCTACAAGCGCACCACCTTCAACTTCGACCTGCACCGCCAGCCGCACGCCTATGGCCTGATCGTCGAGCGCAAGGGCGAGACGCTCAACGCCGATGGCTCAGCGGTTGCCCGTTCTTCTGGCACGGCGGCGAAACCACGCGCCGACACCGGCTTCTGAACTTGTCCAGCGACTTGTCCACAACGGAGTCAACCGGCTCAGGGGACAACTTTCTTTCGCCCGAGCCGGGCCGGCCGGGCGCTTCAGCGCGCAGTGATCGTGTGCAGCCTGGAGAGGATCAGCAGGGCGTCCATGACCTCCGGATCGAAGCCGATGCGCTTGAGATCGGCCGGGTCGGAGCAGTTGAAGACGAGCTTTTCAAGGTAGTCGGCGCATTCCCGGTAGCCCCAGATCTCCTGCAGGGAATGGGCGATGCGCGGGTGATGCGTGCGAACCGTGGCGAGGGCACGCGCAATTTCTTCCGCATCGCCGGGTGGGGCTTTCGATGGCTGGGGTGTTTCCTCTTCAAAGATCAGCGGCGGAAACGCCACGTCATCACCCGGAGCATCTGGTGTTTCCATGGCAACAGTCCCTTCTCGGTTTGCGCAGAGCCAATGGTAAGGGAAAGGCGAAAAGCGCGTGCAAGCCGATTGCACGTATATTCCGATCCATGCGAAGGCGCACGTCCTGGCCGATGAGCGGGTCGCCGCCGCCTTCGCCGGCAATCACGAACAAGGTCGCAAGCGAACATGGCAAAGATCACCATCTTTCACAACCCGAACTGCGGGACGTCGAGAAACGTGCTGGCACTGATCCGCGCCAATGGCGAAGAACCCGAAGTGATTCAGTATCTGAAGACGCCGCCGAGTGCGCAGCAGATTCGCGCGCTGCTCAAGGCCCTGGGTTTCAGCGCGCGCGAACTGCTGCGTCAAAAGGGAACACCTTACGACGAGATGGGTCTGGGCGATCCGAAATGGTCGGATGACGAACTGATCGAGCTCATGCACCAGCATCCGGTTCTCATCAATCGGCCCGTTGTCGTGACGCCGCTCGGGGCCAGGCTGTGCCGTCCATCCGAGACCGTGCGCGAGATACTGCCGTAGCCCATGAACAAGATTCTCATCTACGGTGCCAACGGCTACACGGCCGATCTCATCATCCGGCTTGCATTGAGCGAAGGCGTCAAGCCGATTCTGGCGGGCCGCTCGGCTGCGAAGCTCGCGCCGCTGGCACAAGCGCATGGACTGGGCGTTCGGGTGTTCGGTCTGGAGGATCGCGGCGCTACCGCCAAGAATCTGGCCGGCGTGGCCGTCGTGCTCAATTGCGCCGGTCCGTTTTCACGCACTGCCAAGCCCATGGCCGAGGCTTGCATCGAGGCCGGCGTCCACTACCTGGACATCACGGGTGAAATCGACGTGTTCGAAGCGCTGGCCCTCATGGGGGTCAAGGCGCGCAAGGCGGGCGTGATGCTGATGCCCGGCACCGGCTTCGACGTGGTGCCGAGCGATTGCCTTGCGGCACATCTCAAGCGCCGCATGCCCGATGCAGTGGCCTTGACGCTGGCCTTTCAGGCCATCGGACAGCCTTCGCGCGGGACGGCAACCACGATGCTGGAAAACCTGCACCGCGGCGGCATGGTCCGGCGCGGCGGCAAACTGGTGGCCGTGCCGTCGGCATCGGCCACGCGCGACATTGATTTCGGCAGCGGCCCCGTCACCACCATGTGCATTCCCTGGGGCGACGTTTCCACGGCCTGGGTCTCGACCGCCATTGCGGATATCGAAGTCTTCATGGCGGCGCCCGCGGCGTTGCGCTGGATGGCCAGGGCGTCGCGCTACTTTGGCGCGGTCATCGGCTCCAGCCTGGTACAGAGCCTGATCAAGAAGCAGATTGATGCCGGCCCTGCCGGTCCCAACGCCGAACAACGCCGGCGCGGGGCTTCGCACCTGTGGGGCCAGGTGCGCAATGCCGCCGGACAAACGGCCACGTCGCGTCTCGATACGGTGGAGGGTTATGCGCTCACGGCGCTGACAGCGTGGGACATCGCGAAACGAACGGCCAAGGGCGCGGCGCAGCCCGGCTATTGCACGCCCTCGATGGTTTTTGGCGCCGATTACATCCTGGGCTTTGCCGGCACGACGCGCATCGATGTGTGAAGGCGCAGTGCCTGGAGAGAACCAGCGGTGCTGGCGGTGGGCGTAGTCTAGCGCGAACCCGTCTCAGGTGGGTTTTCCCGATATCAGGGAAATTTACAGGGAAAAATCGAAAGATCGCGGCGCAGATTTTGGCGCCAGTTCTCCGCTATGCGAGTGCTGGCGTGGCCTGCAGCCCGGTAGGCGAATTTCGAGCTTGAAAATTAGCAGGGAAATTAATCTGTCCTATCAGGGAATTTGTTTTCGGTAACAGGGAGATTTCCTGCAACAACAGGGAGCAGTGATCGAGACTCGTGGGATCAACCTTTGAAAATCCAGAGACCTGAAACCAGCCGGCCACCGAAGGCTCTGATGTGCCCTTAGAAGTCATTAAACAAGGTAAGGAGCGGCTGTTCGTGGCGATGGCCAGAAAGCCAAAGCGGTCACACAGATTGCCGGTTAGTTTTCCGATTCTTGGCCATGAGAGGCAACTGCGCAGGATTGGGGGTTCAGGTGTTATCGGCAGCCAGGCGATTCTTGCCCTGTTGGCACCGCCCGAACTCACGCCGGACGAAAGCGGCACGCCCTTCGGGTGGGGGCGGTTGCGAAACTGTACAGAAGTGTGGTGTTTAGTTGGAAGCCAAGTCAGACTGAAAAGCACGACTTCTCCACAAAAGGCATCCGGAAATCTACGACGTAATGATGCAAGTCAAACGCGCAATAAATTTATCTTTGATGTGCCCATTTGGCAAGCGTGTTGATGCAACCTTGAACAGCCCTAGCATTCACGACTTATTCATCAACTTATCCACAGCCTTAGTCACAAATCCTGGGGATAACAGGCACTTGACATTAGAAAAAAATGCAGCCGTAATGGTCGCGCTCAATGACGACAAAAATGCGTCGAAGGACTTTACTTCAAGGGCTGGCTCATAACCAACTTTGCATATCTGCACGTTCACCAACTCAGTCCATGTTAATCCCGTTGGCACGAATGGCCTTGCCGTGTCATTTCGCGTAGCCACAATTCCAGAAAATCTAGAAGACTGAAAGTAAAGAAAGCGTCTTATCCCTTATCCTCGACGCCATGAATGCAAGCATCGTCGTCAATCAACGTACTTACCGGCTTCCAAACGCGCCTACAGTCATCGTCTGCATCGACGGCTGCGAGCAGGAATACATCAACCAGGCCGTGCAAGCGGGTGTCGCGCCGTTCTTCGCGGGCTTGGGCAAGACAGGCACGGTGCTGTCGGCAGATTGTGTGATGCCTTCTTTCACCAACCCGAACAACCTGTCTATCGTGACCGGCGTGCCACCGAGTGTGCACGGAATTTGTGGCAACTACTTCTTCGATCCGGAGCAAGATGCTGAAGTGCTGATGAATGATGCGAAGTATCTGCGCGCGCCCACCATTTTCGCCAGTGCCGCGGACGCGGGCATGAAGGTTGCCGTCGTCACCGCCAAGGACAAGCTATGCGGTTTGTTGGGTCATCGGCTCAATGGTGTATGCTTTTCGGCCGAGAAGGCAGACCAGGCGAACTTCGCCGAGCATGGCATAGACGATGTGTTGAGAAAAGTTGGCCTGCCACTGCCGTCGGTTTACAGCGCTGATCTGTCGGAGTTTGTGTTTGCGGCCGGCGTCATGCTGTTGGAAACGCTTCAGCCTGACCTAATGTACTTGTCGACCACAGACTATGTGCAGCACAAGCATGCACCGGGCACGGTCGGCGCAAACAGTTTCTACGCCATGATGGACCGCCATCTCCAAAAGCTCGATCAATTGGGCGCAGTTATCGGTATTACCGCTGACCACGGCATGAACGCCAAGACCGATGCCTTGGGGAACCCCAATATTGTTTTTCTTCAGGATATCCTGGATCGCGAAACTGGCATGGCACCGGCACGGGTGCTACTGCCCATAACCGATCCCTACGTCGTGCACCACGGAGCGCTCGGTTCCTATGCGACAGTTTACGCTGGTGCTCCGAAGGACATTGCCCGCATCGCGCGCCGTCTGCAAGGAATATCAGGCGTCGAGGAAGTGCTTGACCGTGGCGCTGCCAGTCATCGCTTTGAACTGCCGCCGGATCGTATCGGTGACCTAGTGGTTCTCGGTGACCGCCTGACGGTTCTGGGCACTTCTGCCGGAAGGCACGATCTTTCAGGGCTAACGGTTCCGCTGCGCTCGCACGGCGGTTTGTCGGAGCGGCGCGTACCGTTGCTGTTCAACCGTGTGCTCAGGCAATTCGACCCGGGTTCACTGCGTAATTTTGATATTTTTGATTTGGCGTTGAACTGCGCTTAGCGCCAGTCTAGAGTTTGATCTTGCTGCCGATGATGCGTACCTTGTCACGCCTGGTTCGTTAAATCTACGCACCCATCTTTAATTTGTCACTTCAGAGCCCGACATTGGTTTTGCACGAGCTTTCAGGCCGAAATCCGCAATTGGATAGGGGCGACGGATTGAGTATTCAGGTTGTCCGAATGTCATGTGCCGATGTGGCTGCTCGGATGAGTGCTGCGGTGTAAGCGGCTTGTGGCCGCATGAACACCTCAGCCGTATCGCCCTGTTCAATGATTTCGCCGTCCTTCAGCACTATGACTTTAGGCGCCATTTTCCAGATAACAGAAAGGTCGTGTGTAATGATCAGCATGGCTGTGGACCGCTTGCTTTGCATCTGCTGAAGTTGGTCGAGTAGCTGCGACTGGATCGACGCGTCCAGGGCGGACGTAATCTCATCGCAAATCAGCAGATCCGGCTCGGCCGCAAATGCGCGAGCAATCGCTGCACGCTGTTGTTGCCCCCCGGACAACTTGCGCGGGTAGCGCTCAAGATGGCTGGCATCCAGACCCAACTCGGCAAACAAGGCCTGCGCGCGCGCGCGCGCAGGTCCGGCGGCAAGGCCCAGGTGGCGCCTGAGCGCCCGCTCCAGGGCTGCCCCTACCGTCTGACGCGGGTTGAATGAGGACAACGGGTCCTGAAACACCATCTGAATGCGCCGCAACTGGTCTGCAGTGCGTTGCCTGAGGTTGGTCCCTAGCGCGTGCCCTTCCCACTGCAACTGGCAAACAGGACTGGTCAGTATGCCAGCCAAAATCAGCCCGAGCGTGCTTTTGCCTGAACCTGACTCGCCAATGACACCCAGCACTTCACCCTTGCCCACCGAGAGCGAAATATTCTTCAGGGCCGGCGCATGCGCCGGCGCCTTGAAGAGCCAGGAGCCCCTGGGATAGCTGAAGTGGAGATCCTGAACCCGAAGCAACTCTGCGCCGGGTGATGCTGCCGGGGGTTTGCGCGAAGGATCGATCTGCAAGGATGCGGCCACGAGCATGCGGGTATAGGCTGCGTCGGGTCTGGAAAACACCTGGCGGACTGGGCCTTGCTCGACAATGCGCCCGTTTTTCATGACCAGCACACGGTCGCAAACACGTGCCACCACGTTCAGGTCATGGGTTACCAGCACCAGGGCTGCGCCGCTTTGCTGACGCATCTCGCGAACCAGATCCAGCACCTGTGACTCGGTGCTCTTGTCCAGGGCGGTGGTTGGCTCGTCCAGCACCAGCAGCGATGGATTGCACGCCAAGGCAGAGGCGATCACGACCCGCTGCCTTTGTCCGCCCGATAATTGATGGGGATAACGGAGCGCCACGCGCCCTGGGTCCTGAATGCCGGTGCGTTCCAGCAACTCCAGCATGCGCAGCTGTGCAGCTTCGGCGTTCAAGCAGGTACGACAACGCAACACCTCAAGGATCTGATCGCCTACCCGTTGGTGAAAAGTCAGTGAGGCGAGCGGGTTTTGTGCAACCATTGCTATCGATAGACCGCGGATTGCCTGCAAGGTCTCCGGCTTGGCGGTGGTCAATTCCTGGCCTCGATAGCGCAGACTCCCGCCCGTGAAAACCCCGCCCAAACGACGGTACCCCAGCAAGGCACGCGCCAGCGTCGACTTGCCTGAGCCCGATTCACCCACAAAACCAATCGCCTCGCCGGGCAATATAGAAAATGAAACTTCATGGATCACCGGCTGCACGCAGGAATCGGCGTCGGTGTAGCCCATGCCCAAGGCGTCAGCCACGACCAGGGCATCAGTGTCCGGCAACGCCACGGCTGGCCTCCAATCCTAAGACTTCGGCCAGGCCGTCCGTCGCAAAGTTGATGCCCACCACCAGCGTGGCGATGCACGCGGCAGGCACCAGTATCAACCACGGCTGCGAACGGATGGATTGCAGCCCTTCATGCACCATCAGGCCCCAGTCCGGCTGCGGTGGCGAAAGTCCCAGCCCCAGGAACGACAGTGTGGATACGAGCAGCAAGGCACTTGATGTGCGCAACGCAAACTCCACGCTGAGCAGGTCCACGATGTTGGGCAGAAGTTCGCGCAGAACGATGTAAGCCGTTGACTCGCCCCGCAGGCGTGCGGCCATAACAAAACCCTGTGCTACCAGAACCATGCCTTGGGCGCGCGCGGTACGGATGACACCCATCATCTTGATTATGGCAATCACTATCGTCAGCACTACGACCGACTGGCCAAAGCCGGTAACAAAAAGAGAAACGAAGAGGATCGATGGAATGGCGATTTTCATCTCCACCACGCGCGAAATCACGTCATCCCACAGTCCCCCTTTGTAGGCTGCCAGCAAACCGATCAGGCCGCCGCCGAGCGCTGCCATGGCGCCCGATACCAGCGCAACGACCAGGCACAGTCGCCCGCCCATCAGGACCCGCGAAAAGAAGTCCCTCCCGATGTCGTCGGTGCCCAGCCAGTATTGGTGGGTTGGTGGCATGAAGGGCATTTCCAGCAACTGGTAGGGATCGTGATTGATCAGCCAAGGCGCAGCCACGGCGCAAAGCCCGTGCATCACGACCACAAGCAGGCCGATCACGGCAATGGGTTTCTTTCGCAGCCTGCTCCAAAACGGATTCATGAAGACCTCGTGCGCGGATCCAGCGCCAGCGTTGCAAGGTCGGCCAGCAAGTTCAGCCCTACCACCAAGCCGGCGGAAACGATGGCGATAGACTGAATCACATGCACTTCACGTTTAGCGATGGCGCGTACCAGTTCTTGTCCAAGGCCCGGATATGAAAAGACTAACTCGACCACCACGATGCCCGAGACCAGTGAGGTGGCATACAACGCCATCGCGGCAAGGCTTGGAATGGCCGCCGCGGGCAGTGCGTGCAGCCACACGATGCGCCACTCGGAAATACCCGTCAGACGTAACCGTTCGACAAAATCACTGGCTAATGCATCAATCATGCCGACGCGCAGCAAGCGCGTCAGGTAGGCAATCGAGCCAATCAGCAAAGTCAAGACCACCAGCGGCGAAGCCGTAAGCAGCGACCAAGGCGTGCCCTGGGTATCGGCCGTGATGGTGGCTGGCCACCAGGCCCATTTGACAGCCAACAACATCACCAGAAAAGTCCCGGTCACGAATTCGGGGACCGAATAGCCCACCAGGCACAGCGCTGAAATCCAGTTGTCTGCGCTGCGGCGTTGCGCGTAGGCTGACACGACGCCCAATATCACGGCTAGAGGCAAGGCCAGCAGCAAGGTCATACCCGCCAGCAACAGGGAGTTGCGCAAGGGGTAAGCAATGATGCTGGAAACGGGCGCGTGGGAAATCAAGGTACTGCCCAGGTTGCCTTGTGCCAGGCCACCCAAGAACTCGGTCAGACGGGTCAGCACCGGTCGATCAAGTCCGAGCCCGGCCTTCATCTCCGCCAAGCGCTGTGACGGCATCATTGCCAACTCATCGGCCGAAAGGCTGACGTCCAGCGCATCCCCGGGAAGAACCTCGGTGGCGAAGAACACGAAAGTCGCGAGTAAAACCAGTGTCAACAGCGACAGCAACACGCGGCGCAGTAAAGTCCTTGCCATCGCGCTTAGGCCTTCCAGACCTTGTCGTAGGTGATCGACCAGATCTGGGGGTGAAACGGCATATTGCGGACGTTCTTCCTTTTGATTAGGAAGGTGTCACCACCAGCCGGCAGCACCGCCGGCACTTCTTCGTGGAGAATCGCCTGCATCTGGCCATAGATCTGTTTGCGCTTGCTGGCGTCGCGCGTGATCATGGCCTGGGCATACAGGCTCATGTAGCGATCGTGCTCTGGGCCAGACCAGTGTCCACTTTCTACGTAGTCGTGGCGCATCCGGAACAGGCTTATTCCAGGATTGCGCGAGCCTACTGCGGTCATAGCGAATTTGTGAAATTTACCCTTTCCCACATCGTTTTCGCCAGTGCGGAACTGGATATAGCCGTCATTCGGACGTTCTTCGATGGCCATGGTAAAACCGGCGTCCTTGACTGACTGTTGTAACACCTGAAAATAGCGCGGCACCTCGGGCAACTGGGGACTAAAGTACAAGGTCGGCAAGCTGATGCCATTTGGGTAACCCGCTTCTGCCAGCAAGCGCTTGGCCTTGGCTACATCACGGCCGCCGGGACGCGGAACAAAGCTCGGGTCGGTGATCATCAGGTGGCTGTC
Source organism: uncultured beta proteobacterium (assembly GCA_903828665.1). Classification (GTDB taxonomy): domain Bacteria; phylum Pseudomonadota; class Gammaproteobacteria; order Burkholderiales; family Burkholderiaceae_C; genus Rhodoferax. The sequence goes on along the minus strand of CAIKMZ010000038.1, from coordinate 6,234 downwards.
GTTGCCTACCCATCCGTACTTGCCACCATAAGCGATGCGCACTATGGCTTCGCGGTCGATTGCCATTGCAAAAGCCTGACGAACGCGTTTGTCTAGAAAAGCAGAGCCCGGATGCTTGGGTAGCTGAATCACAAAGCTGTAGCCGCCTTTGGCCGACTCGATATCGTAGGTCGGATCAGACTGAAATTGCAGCACGGCTCTCGGGTCGATGCTGAGCACGGCGTCAAACTGACCAGCACGCAAGCCATTGAGTGCTGCTTCCTGTTGGCCTTCGCGGTTGTGAAGTTCGATCCGGTCCAGATAGGGGAAGCCCTTGCGCCAGTAGCCTTCGAACCGCTCCATGATGATGGAGCGGTTAGGGTCGGTCGCGACGATCCGGAAGGGGCCAGAGCCAATGCCGCTCAAACCGATGCTGTCAAGGGGGGCAGCAGGCATGATGACACTGTTGTATTCCGCCAGGATGTAGGGGAACTCTGAGTTGCCGCTGTCCAGTGTGAAGCGCGTCAGGTACTTGCCCAGCGTTTCAACCTTGACAATCTGCCGCGCAAATGGAGCGTTGCGTCGGTGGTATTCGAACGAAGATGCCACATCGGCAGCCGTCATCTCGCGGCCGTTGTGAAACATCACACCTTCACGCAAACTGACTTCCCACACATTGAGCTTGTCGTCGGTGGGTTCAACCTTGCTCGCTAGTTCCAGTTCCCAACCCATTCGCTCGTTGACCCACGTCAGGCAATTCCATTGGGCGCGGGTGTTCGCGTCGACAATGAAGTACGGGTGTCTGGCATTGCTGGCATCGGCCGAGCGGCGATTGGCAGACAATTGCGCCAGCGCTAAGGTGCCTCCGCGCTTCGGGCTGTCCTGCGCCAAAGCCGTTTTCAGAATGGTTTGATCAAGCGAAGCCACCAGCAGGCTGGCACCGACTCCGTGGCGAATTATGTCGCGGCGTAAGATTCTGGACACGGGCACTCCTATCAATTTTGGTTATTTAAAAAATGGCAACATCAAAAAATGTAATTCAACGCCGTGTCAGAAAGATGACAAACATCAGGGAGGAAATTGATACCGTTGCACGCGACGCCAACATCAGCCTGGCGTCGCTACGGGCCTTTGTTGCGGTGGTAGAAGAGTTGAATTTTTCCCTGGCCGCGCAACGCCTGGGCGTGACCCAGCCCGGCATTTCCGTGCAACTGGCCGCGCTGGAGCGAACTTGTGGATTCATGCTGTGCACTCGAAAGCCGCAGATCGCGCTGACCGCCGAAGGGCAAACCCTGTTCGTGAAAGCGCGCTTGATCTTGGACCAGGTCACCGACTTTGAGAACCATGTGGATGGTCTGCAGAATTCAATGGATTGGCGCATACGCATCGGCATGTCGGCGCCGTTTGCAGCCCTTCCCATGATCGCGCGGTATCTGGCCAAATACCCCGATGTGGACCTCAAGACCCAATTGGGCAATACCACGTCACTTCTTGAGGATGTCGCGCAGTGCCGCATCGACGTTGGTGTTATGGCCTTGAGAGAACCGATCGCGAACCTCGCTTGCAAGCTCCTGTCCGCCCCCTTGCTTGTTGCCTGTGTCCGAGCAAGTGACCCCATTGCGAAAATGAAGAAAGTGCGCGTCAGGGACCTGGCAAACCAGTCTTTTATCCTGCGTGAAAAAGGCTCGTTGACGCGGCAGGTGCTGGAAGCAACTTTTGCGGCGGAGTCCGAGACCCTGCGCAGCCGATTTGCACTGGGTTCGCGTGAATCCGTGAAGGAAGCGGTGGCCGCCGGCTTGGGTATAACCGCCTTGTTCGAAGGCGAGGAAGGCAACGACACGCGCTTCGCAACCGTTCCGTTTCAATCCCAACCCAAGGGGGTCGGCGTGTTTGCGGTAGCGCTCAAGGATTCGCTGGCTTTGCCGAGCATACGCGCATTCATGGCCAGTTCGACGTAAACCCGGGCGTCACGGCGTTGACATCAAATTAATTTATATTGGGGTAATCTTGAATTAGATTTTTTCACATCACGCAAGGACGTTACCGTGGACACACTGGATGCTTTTCGCCGCACTGGAATGTTTTACAAGGGCAATCTTCACACCCATTCAACTCGGTCAGATGGTGCCCATCCACCCGAAGAGGTCTGCCGCAGGTACCGGGATGCCGGTTACGATTTTCTGGCGCTGAGCGACCACTTCCTGCCTGTGTATGACTTTCCGGTGACCGATACGACGGTCCACCGCTGCGAAGGTTTCACCACATTGCTGAGCGCCGAGGTCCATGTGCGTGGGACCTCGCTCGGCGAGGTCTGGCATATCCTGGCCGTGGGTCTGCCGCCGGACTTCGAAGCGACGCGTGCCGATGAAACCGGTCCGATGCTGGCTCGCCGCTGCCGTGAAGCAGGCGCCTTCGTGGGCATTGTGCATCCGGCCTGGTACAGCCTCTCGGTGGAGGACGCGCAGTGCATCGACAGTGCCCACGCCGTGGAGATTTACAACCACACCAGCGCTGTTAAAAGTGATCGAGGCGATGGGTGCGCCTTGCTGGATCAACTGCTGGCAAAAGGGTTTCGCTTGAGCGGGTTTGCGTCAGACGATGCCCACTTTCACATCGACGATGCTTTTGGTGCGTGGGTCATGGTCAAGGCTGAACAGCTTGAACCCGACAGACTGATCGAATCCCTGAAACTTGGTCACTACTATTCCTCGCAAGGTCCGCTACTCGAGGACATCGCCGTTCATGGCTCGTCGCTCGAAGTGCGTTGCAGCCCAGTCCGGTCGGTGATGGTGCTGGGCAAGGGCTCGCGGTCCGAATGTGTTTTCGGCGAGCAAATGACCAGCGCAAGTTTGCCACTTGAGAGCATTGCCAAGGGCGGCTTTGGCCGGGTCGTGGCAATTGACGCCAATGGCAAGCGAGCCTGGAGCAACCCAATCTGGCTGGGCGCAGTTGCTTGAGCCCGGTTGGTTTTTAAGCGGCCAGGGGTAGTCGACCCACCACGACCAGCCCCCGCACCACGCAGTATCGGTCCTACCCCTTCATTTATCTAGGAGTCAGCGCGCATGTCACCCATCAATCGTCGGGAAATCCTCAAACTCACCGGAAGCGGCCTGATCGCGGCGGGTTTATCCACTTCGTTTGCCTCGTTCGCGCAAAACGTGGCCCCGCGTAGGGGCGGCACCCTGGTGTATGCCAACTGTTCAACGAACCGGCGCGGTGGAGACGCAAGCAACAGCAAGCACCCCTACTACATGATCGACCTGATCACACGCACGGCCTATAACGCATTGACCTGGGTCGATGAAAACCTGCAGGTTCAGCCCGAGCTTGCGACATCCTGGACGCCGGCAGATGACTCGCTGGCCGTTTGGGACTTCACTTTGAGAGAAGGAGTGCTATTTCATAATGGCCGTGAGATGAGCGCGAAGGACGTTGTATCTTCCTTCGAATATCACCGTCAGAGAACCGGTTTTGCCGCGCAGATCAAGGGCTCGGAAGCGACTGGCAAATACAAACTGCGTTTCTTCCTGAAGGAGGGCAATGCCGAATTCCCGTTCGTGGTTGCCGAGTACGACCAAATGATCATGCCCGAGGCTTCGCTCGACATCATTGGCTTGTCCGGGATTGGCACCGGTCCGTTCAAGATCGTCTCTGTCGATCCCCAGCGCCGCATGGTGCTGGCGCGCAACGACAGCTACTGGAAGAAAGGCCTGCCGTATCTCGATGGCATCGAGGTCGTGAACCGTGAAGGGCAAATGGAGGCGGCCATCAACGGCTTTCGGGCCAAGCAGTTCGACGCCGTCCTGAACATTGACCCGCGCCAGATCGCGCAACTTGAGAAAGAAGCCGAAACCGAACTGGTAAGCGCCAGCAGCGGCGACCAGGCCATCATTATTCTGCCCAAACATGCTGGCTCACCGTTTCTAGACAAACGAGTTCGCCAGGCCCTCTCGCTCGCTGTAGATCGCGATGCGATCGTCCGCGTGGCCTATGGCTCAACCGCAGGCTGGGTGGGCAACGACAGTCACCTTGTCGCCGCCGATGCGAACTTTGTGCCTCGACAGACCAAGCGCGATGTCACTCGCGCAAAGCAACTGCTAGCGCAAGCTGGATACCCGAACGGCATCACTTTGCCTACGATGTACTACGCGCCTCAATGGCCCGAGATGGGCCGCGTATTCCAGATCCTTCAGCAGTCAGTGAAGGAAGCAGGCATTGCATTGCCAATCGAAGAACGCCCCAGCGATGGCTATCTCAAGTTCCGGCAGGGTGAGGAGGACGTGAGCAAGGGAAATTGGCACAAGTTTGCCTATACCGCTGTCGGCCCGCGCAATCCGGGCATCAGCCTGTTCCGGATGCGCCCCAGCAACAACGAGAGCGGCTACTGGAGCGGTCCCGGGGCGGATGCGTACATAAAATTCTATGCTCAGGCAATGGTGACCCGAGACTCCATCAAGCGTAAGACGATTTACGCCCAGATGCAAGCCATCGTACAGGACGAGGTGCCCGCATTGCTGCCCGCTGGGCGCAAGAACACTTTGGTCAAACGGACAGGCATTCACAACCTGAAGAACCACCCACAACATTGGTCCATCCGATGGGATGAAGTCTGGAAGGACTGAAAGCACGGCCAAGCCCTGCCTAACAAGCGGTGCAAAGCGACCATACGCGACACGAGCGCTGCGAGCAAAAGCATTGATAATTGCTGTGCCTTGACCCACTGCGTGGCGCGGGCAAGTCATAGCCATAACATCAGTCATGGGTGAAAAAAATACTTAAAGGTCTTCGTATGCACGCCATCAAAGTAGCACGTAAATTCATTCAGCAGCAGTCAGATTCAGATGACTCAAAGACACTCGCCAGGCTGGTACTGGCACTGGAGTTGGAAGCGGACTTCCCAATCTCTGATATCTATAAACTTGATTTCAAGAACTTCGAGTTGGCTCTGAAGATTCTCGCCGAGTGGCGCCTTGACCGTTACGCCAGCGGCAAAGTTCGCCTGTTTGACCTTTCTCTGCAGATGGCGGAGCTTTATCCGCGCGCTTGAATGCGCAACTTCAGCCAAGCCGCTGCGTCAGGTCTACGGTGCTGCAATTCGCTTGTTCGTAAGAATGTACCGGATTCAATTTGAAGTGAAGAGATGATCAAGAAAGTTGGTAACACCGAGATTAAGCCGAAGCATCGCGCCGCATGTCATTGCGGGGCAGTGGTTCTGGAGCTCGATTTGCCTGATGGTGTCGTCGACCCGCGCCGGTGTAATTGTTCGATGTGCCGGCGCAGGGGCTCAATTGTTGCGTTTGTTCCGCTCGCCGGTATCACAATTATTCAGGGCGAGGAGACGCTGAGGCAATACCAGTTCAATACGAAGACTGCGAAACACTACTTCTGCAGTCAGTGTGGGATCTATACCCATCACCAGAGGCGCTCAAACCCGACGCAATATGGCTACAACGTAGGCTGTCTGGATGGCGTGAATCCTTTCGACTTGGGGATGGTGACAACCTCTGACGGAATTCACCACCCCGCAGATCGCAAGACATGATAGCTGACCCTCTTGTGTGCATCTCAGCACCAAGATTCAGCCACTAACGCAGACCTGATGGCGATGGTCGGCAAACACAGCTTACCGCAAACCAGCGTGACAGAACTGCAACACGTCAGATTCGAATGGGTGACGAAAAAACTTCTCACGCACTTCAAAGCACATTGCTAATTTAGTTGCATTAGCCGACGTACGGAACGCATTGAGTGATTGCCCGGTGTGCTGATTGACAGAAATCAAGGTGGCTTGCCAAATGATGTGCCAATCAAAGAAATCTCACAGCGCGTCGTTCATTGACATTTTTTTGACATATTGAGCCGTTAAGTTAGACGCTTCTAACGGGAGGCCTCATGGTCGCAGCTATCAGCATCAATGCACTCAACAAGACCTTTACAGGTGGCCGCAAGGCCTTGCAGGAGGTAAATCTGCGCATCGAAGCCGGTGAGATGGTGGCGCTGATTGGTGCCTCCGGCTCCGGCAAGTCCACTCTGCTTCGCCACATGGCGGGACTGGTTGCCGGCGACAACACGGGCAACGGCCTGGTTCAGGTCCATGGGCGGATGGTTCAGAAAAACGGGAAGATCGCGGCTGACATTCGCCAGACGCGGGCCAGCATTGGCTTTGTGTTTCAGCAATTCAACCTGGTGGATCGCTTGCCCGTGCTTGTCAATGTGTTGGCGGGCACTTTGCATCGCGTGCCCTTGTGGCGCAGT
>CAIKMZ010000037.1 GCA_903828665.1 uncultured beta proteobacterium | reverse complement strand
TCCGTTTTGTGCGCTTGTCCGGTGACCTGGATCAGAAAACGCGTTTGGCAAACGACGCGCATGTTGGCAAGACAAGATGGGAAATGGGTGCTTTGAATTTGAACGAGGCCGATTGGAAGGCGCATCGAATCACGCTGCAATCGCATCAGGAATTTCATGATTTTGAAATGTTTCGCCGTGGCCAGAATGGCGGCCCGCGCTGGACTTCGGTCAGCGGGATGCCGGTTTTTGATACCGAGGGCAATTTCACGGGTTATCGCGGGGTCGCCCGCGATATCACGGCAAACAAGCTGTCCGAGGAGCACATCAAGCATTTCGCCTTTTACGACGGACTGACCAAGCTCCCGAATCGACGTTTCCTGAGAGACAGGATGGGCTTCGAATTTGCGGCAAGCAAACGCAATCAGCGCTACGGTGCCCTCTTGTTTCTCGACCTGGACAACTTCAAACCACTCAACGACAAGTTTGGCCATGAGTTCGGCGATCTTCTCTTGATCGAAGTCGCGAATCGACTCAAAGCTTGTGTGCGCGAGGTTGATACAGTGGCTCGCTTTGGCGGAGACGAATTTGTGGTGCTCGTAGGCAATCTGGATTTGAGCAAGGATGAGGCCGCCGTGCAGGCCAATCGGGTTGCAGAGAAGATTCGCGACAGCCTGGCCGAGCCCTATCGACTGTCGGTTGCGCAAGACGGCGGCGCCGCCGCCACGATTGAGCACCGCTGCACTGTGAGCATCGGTGTGGCCATGTTCTTCGACTCTGTGCAGAGTGAGGAAGAAGTTCTCAAGCAAGCCGACAAGGCAATGTATGAAGCCAAGGAGGCCGGTCGCAATACGATCCGGTTTTACGGAGTCACCTGAGCTCGGGCCTTATCGCTGAAAAATTGTGCAGTACAAGCAAGCCCGCGCCAGGCCAAGCGTTGGGTCTCGTTTTCCCGATTTATCCACAAGCTTATGAACAAAGGCAGTGGATAAGCCGAATCGCAGGAATTCGCGCGCGCCCCGTAGGTGCTTTCCCTTGGATCTTTGATTTCGCGTGGCAAGCGGATCAAAACTGGTTGCGAACGGTAACGAAAGCGTGTAGGTTGACAGCTGGATTTGTTGGCCACCAAGCAGATAGCAAAACCGGTTGGCCCGACAACTTCCTGAAGGAGACAAATATGTTGACACAGGAACTCCCGGCAGACAGTGCGAACGAGAGCAAGAAGTTAAGGGGCGCCGACCCAACTGCTCTGGTTGTCTTGGTCGTGGCGGTCGGCCTGCTGGCTGTGATATTTCTGGCGACCTACCTGCGCTAGATCGGCGGGACTCGCGCGGATCACCAAACGGCTGTCGATCAAGTTGATGGTGCCGCCCGCCAAGGCCGGCGCGCTTGCAGCGAACCCGCTGACGCTTTGAGTGGCCTTGATTATTCGCAAAGTGCCGCGGGGCACGGGATCTACCATTGACTGGCGATATGCGGGCTGACGTTCCTTGGCGTGCGCGTCAGCGGCGGTATTGCTTGCCATTGCATCAGAAGCATGGCTGTGAGTCCCAACGCCTCCTGACCGATCGAAAGGAATCCCATGAATGCCTCAAATTTGGTTGCCCTCGCGTTGATCAGCGCAGGGCTGCTCACCGTTTCACCCGTCGTCAGCGCCCAGACTATGGAAAAGATCGCAAGCAGCAACAAGATCACCGTGTCGTACCGCGAAGCGGCCGTTCCTTTCAGCTATCTGATCGGCCCCGCGAAGCCGACCGGCTTTGCGGTCGAGTTGACCGAGGCGATCATTGACGATGTGCGTCAGCAGTTGAAAAGGCCGAACCTTGAAGTGGCTTACATACCGGTGGGCGCGCAGAACCGCATTCCATTGCTGGTCAACGGCACCTATGACCTGGAGTGCGGCTCCACCACCAACACTGCCGCGCGCGGCAAGGATGTCGCGTTTGCCATCAGTCACTTCTACACCGGAACCCGCTTGCTCGCAAAGAAGACTTCCGGCATCAAGAGCTATTCCGACCTTGCCAATAAGACTGTAGCCAGTACCGCTGGAAGCACCAACGAGAAGGTCATCCGGAAATTCGCGGCGGACAACAAGATTGACATGCAGGTGGTCCTTGGCAAGGACTATGACGACGCGCTGCAAATGGTAGAGGGCGACCGCGCCGTCGCATTTGCCATGGACGACATTCTGCTATTTGGCTTGCGAGCCAACTCCAAGGACCCGGACTCTCTGGAAGTTGTCGGCGCGACGCTGCAAGTCGAACCCTACGGCTGCATGCTGCGCAAGGATGACGCCGATTTCAAGAAGCTGGTGGACGGCACCATTGCGCGCCTGATGCGTTCGGGCGAATTCAGCAAGCTGTACGTCAAATGGTTTGAATCACCGATACCGCCAAAGGGCGTGAACCTGAATATGCCCATGAGCGAACAGCTCAAGCGAAACCTGACGGAACTCAGCGACAAGCCGGCCATGTAGGATGTATCCGGACTCGCGCGCATCGAGTCCGGAGATCTTCACGTTTCCGATCAGAGGGCAGCGTCACCTGCCTGGCCAAACGAAGCCATTGACGCCGAGGTCTTCGGTGTCGATCGACTCGCTGATCGACTGAGTTGCCGGCTCATTCCCCAGCCAGTTCCCCCAGCAAGCGCTGCGCCAGCACCGACGCCACCTGCCGGCGGTAGTTGGATGCGGTGACCGTGCTGCGCATGGGGCTGACCTGCTTTTGCACCAGCTTGCCCAGCACGGCCAGCGTTTCGTCGTCGACGGGTTTGCCGCACATTGCGTCCGTGCCGCTGAGCAGGATCGGCTGCGAGTTGGTGCCGGTCAGGGCCACGCGCAAGTCAGTCAGCACGCCACCGTCCAGCAACGCGCGCATCGCGACGCCGGCCAGCGGGAAGTCGACCGCGCCGCGCACGCGCGCCTTGCGGTAGCCGCAAACCATGGCAGGCGCTTGCGGCGGTATGCGCACGCCCATCACCATTTCACCGGGGTGCAGCTTGATCGCCTTCGCGCCGTCGTCCTGGTAGAAGTCGGCCAGCGGCAAGGTGCGCAAGCCGGCCGTGCTGAAGATCTCCAGCGTGGCGTCGAGCGCGATCAGCGCCGGGGCCAGGTCGCCGCTCCAGGCCGCATGGCAGCGCGCGCCCTGCGGCGCCACGTGGCAGGTGTCGCCACGGTGCTTGAGGCAGTAGTTGTTCGACTCGCGCCACCACTCGCTCTGGTTGTAGAAAACGCAGCGCGTGTCCAGGCACAGGTTGCCGCCAAGCGTGGCCACGCTGCGGTGGCCCGGCGCAGCAATGGACGCCGCAGCCTGCGCCAGCACCGGCAGTTCAGCCTTGATAACGGGATGGTCGGCCAGCTGCTGCAGCGTCACGCCAGCGCCGATCTGCCAGGCGATGCCGTCGCGGCTCAGGTGTTGCAGTTCCTCGATGCCGCCCAGATCCACCAGCATGTCGGGGCTGCCGATGCCGCGGCGCAGATTGGGCATCAGGTCGGTGCCACCGGCGATCACGCGCGCCTGCGGGTGTGCGGCCAGCAGTTCAACCGCCTGCAGCGCCGAGCTCGGCGAGCGCAGCAAGAAAGTTGTCATGGCATCCACGTTAGACCCCCGCCTTCTGCGAAGCAGCGGCCTTGGCCGCGGCGAGTTTGAGCGCGCGCTTGCGCGCCACCAGGGCGTCGAGCATGCGGTCGGGCGTGGCCGGCAGTTCGTGCAGGCGCAGCCCGGTGGCGTGCGCGATGGCATTGGTCATGGCCGGCAGAAAACCTGACAGCGACCCCTCCCCGGCTTCCTTGGCGCCGAACGGTCCGTTCGGATCCGGCGCCTCGACGATGTAGGTCTCGATCGGCGGCGACTCCATGATGTTGGGGATGCGGTAATCCAGAAAATTGGCGCGCATGTGCAAGCCCTTGTGGTACTGCGTCTCTTCACACAACGCCTGACCCATGCCCATCCAGACCGAGCCCTGGATCTGCCCTTCCACTGCCAGCGGGTTGATGGCGCGACCGCAGTCGTGTGCCACCCAGACCTTGACCACGCGCACCATGCCGGTGTCTTCATCAACCTCGACCTCCACCACCTGCGCCGCATAGGAATAACCGGCGCTGGTGCCCACCGCGGCGCCGCGGAACTTGCCGCCCTGTGTCTCGCGCGGCGTCGACCAGTGGCCGCGCGCCGTGACCGTGCCGCCGGCCTGCAAGGCGAGCGTCACCACCTCCTTGTAGCTCAGCACCTGATCCGTGCCCGGCACGCCATAACTCTCGCCCAGGCATTCGACGCGCTCGATCGGCACGCCGAGCTTCTTCGCCGCCGCTTCCAGCAGAATCTGCAGCAGCGCCTTGCCCGCGTTGATGGCGGCGTTGCCGACCATGAACGAGACACGCGACGAGTAGGATCCGTTGTCTTTGGGTGTGACCGCGCTGTCGTTGGCCACCACGCGCAGGCGCTCCATCGACAAGCCCAGCACCTCGGCCACCATCTGCGCCAGCAGCGTCGAGGATCCCTGGCCGATGTCGGCCGCGCCGGTCAACACAGTGATGCCGCCGTCGAAGTCGAGCTTGAGGTTGACCACCGCGTGCGGCTCGCCGCTCCAGTGCACGGGCTTGGCCGAGCCGCTGGCGTAGTGCGAGCAAGCCAGCCCCAAACCACGGCCCTTGGGCATGTTGCTGCGGCGCTCGTTCCAGCCCGAAGCCTTCTGCACTATGTCCAGGCACTCGGCGAGACCGCAGGAGTTGACCTGCAAGTCGTTGATGGTGCGCGTCGGGATCGGCAACAGGTTGGCGCGGCGCAGCGCAAAGGCATCGAGCCCCAGCGTCTGCGCCATGGTGTCGAGCATCGACTCGAACGCGTGGCGCACATCGACCGAGCCGTGGCCGCGCATCGCGCCGTTGGGCGGCGTGTTGGTATAGACGCGCAGGCCGAAATAGCGGCAGGCCGGCAACTGGTACATGGCGTGCAGCAGCGAGCCCGCGTACAAGATCGTGACCAGGCCATAGCCGGCGTAGGCGCCGCCGCGCTGCACTACCTCGCAATCGACCGCCTTGATGATGCCGGTTTTCGACAAACCGATCTTGAGCCGCACATCGGTCTCAGGCCGGCCCCGGTGCGTGATGAAGGACTCCTCGCGCGAGAGTTCGAGCTTGACCGTGGCCTGCGCGGCGCGCGCCAGCAGGGATGCAATGATCTCGAAATTGAGCGTCTCGGTGCGATGCCCGAAGCCGCCGCCGACAAAGGGCTTGATGACGCGGATCTGCGCGGCGTCGAGCTTCATGCACTGCGCCAGGATCAGGTGCACGTAGTACGGCACCTGGGACACCGTGTGCAGCGTCAGGCGCCCCCGCTCGGCGTCCCAGCTCGCGAGCGAGGCGTTGGGCTCCATCATCGCGTGTGTGACTTCGGCGTAATGGAAGCGCTCTTCGAGCACCAGGTCCGACGCCGCGAAGCCGCCATCGACATCGCCAAACGTGTGATCGACATCGCGCGCGATATTGCCCGGCTGGTCGTCGTGCAACTGGAAAGCCTCCGGTGCGCGCGCGCTGGCGGCGTCAAAGTGGGTTGGCAGCGGCTCCAGGTCCAGCACGATGGCGGCGAGTGCGGCGCGCGCGGTGGCCTGGTCGACCGCCGCCACGGCAGCGACCGGCTCGCCGCAATAGCGCACGCGCTCGCGCGCCAGCGGGAATTCGTTCTGCGCGATCGGGATCACGCCGTAGGGCACGTCGCACACATCGCCGGTGATGACGGCATGCACGCCCGGCATGGCCCGGGCGCGGCTGATGTCGATGCCGCGGATGAGCGCGTGCGGCAGCGGGCTGCGCAGGATGGCGCCGACCAGCGCGTCGCGCGCGGGAAGATCGGCCGTGTAGTGCGCCTGGCCTGACACTTTCTCGACGCCGTCGATCAGCGCCTGGCGCACGCCGACGGCGTGCTGCGGCTGGGTACTCATGCGCGTTTCGGTATCCATGCTACTGCTCAGTCTGTTGAAGCCAGCGCGGCAGCCGCCGCCTGCACCGACTCGATGATCTTGACGTAGCCGGTGCAGCGGCAGATGTTGCCCGACAGCGCCTCGCGGATCTGTTCTTCGCTCGGATCCGGCTCGCGCAGCAGCAGCGCCTGCGCCGCCATCACCATGCCCGGCGTGCAAAAGCCGCATTGCGTGCCGAGCTTGTCGTTGAACGCGCTTTGCAGCGCGCTCAATCGCCCGTTGCCCGCCAGCGACTCGATCGTCTGCACCTCCTGGCCCTCGCAGCGGCAAGCCAGCGTGATGCAGGAGAGCTGCGGCTTGCCGTCCACCAGCACGGTGCAGGCGCCGCACTCGCCGCCGTCGCAGCCGCGCTTCGTTCCGGTCAGGCCGAGCTGCTCGCGCAGGTAGTCGAGCAGCAGCGTGTGCTCTGCCACCGCATCCTCGCGCGCGCGCCCGTTGACGCCGAGTTTGACAATTCGCTTGGCCACGGCCTACTCCTTGGGACGCAGGTCACGCACGCGCACGGCCTTGCCCTGCGAGCGCGGGATTTCACCGGGCTGCTTGACCAGCACATCGGTCGTGATCCCGACCATGGACTTCACATGATGGCGCACGTCGCGCGCGATCGACGGGTACGCCTCCTCATCAACGCCGTATTGCGCCTCAACCTCGATCGTCACGTGGTCCAGCGTGCCGCGCCGCTCCACCAGCAACTGGTAATGCGGCGCGATCATGGGCCGTCCCACCAGCACCGCCTCGACCTGCGACGGATAGACGTTGACACCGCGAATGATCAGCATGTCGTCGCTGCGCCCGGTGATGCGCAGGATCCGCATGTGCGTGCGCCCGCAGGCGCAGGGCGCGGTGGTGATGCGCGTGATGTCGCGCGTGCGGTAGCGCAGCATCGGCAGCGCCTGCTTGGTCAGCGTCGTGATCACGAGCTCGCCGGCGTCGCCCTCGGGCACCGGCAATTGCGTTTCGGGATCCAGCACCTCGAACAGGAAGTGGTCTTCCCATCCATGCAGCCCGGCCTGTTCCGTGCACTCGCAGGCCACGCCCGGGCCCATGATCTCGGACAGGCCGTAGATGTCGACCGCCTTGATGGCCAGGCGCTGCTCGATCTCGCAGCGCATCGCGTTGCTCCAGGGCTCGGCGCCGAAGATGCCCACGCGCAGCGCGCTCCTGCGCAGGTCGACGCCCTGCTGCTCCGCGACCTCGGCCATCGCCAGCGCGTAGGACGGCGTGGCGCACAGCACCGTGGCGCCCAGGTCCATGATGAGGACGATCTGGCGCTCGGTCGAGCCGCCCGACATCGGCACCACGGTGGCGCCCAGCCGCTCCGCGCCGTAATGCGCGCCCAGGCCGCCGGTGAACAGGCCGTAGCCGTAGGCGTTGTGGATCACGTCGCCGGCGCGCGCGCCCGCCGCGTGCATGGAGCGCGCCATCAGCGCGGCCCAGTTGTCGATATCGCTCCTGGTGTAGCCCACCACCGTGGCCTTGCCAGTGGTGCCGCTCGATGCGTGCAAGCGCGAGATCTCGTTCATCGGCCGGGCCAGCATGCCATACGGGTAGCTGTCGCGCAGGTCGGTCTTGTAGGTGAACGGGATGCGGCGCAGATCGGCCAGCGTGCGCACGTCCTCCGGCACGACGCCGGCCTGCAGCAGCCGGCGCCGGTGCAGCTCCACGTTGTCATGCGCGTTGCGCAGCGTCTTGCGCAGGCGGTCGAACTGCAGCACGGCGAGCGCCTCGCGCGGCATGGTCTCGGCGTGCTGGTCGTAGTAGTTGTCGCTGTCAGCGTTCCGGCTGAGTCCGACTTCCGACAAGGTGGTTGCGCCCATTGATTCTCCTTGGTGCAGTTCTGAGTTTCTGCTTATGGCTTGTCGCGAACGCCGCGTACCGGCATCCGGAACAGGGCAAAGCCCTGGTTGTAAGCGGCCCGCGTCACCAGCGTGTATTTGATGTAGCCGCCAGCCCAGGCGGCGCAGGCGCCGGCCAGTGCCAGCAACAGCGTCTGGACCGGACCGCCAAGCCAGGTACCCGCAATCAGCAGAAGCAGCGGCACACTGCTGCCGAACAACAGCAGCTGCTGTCCGGCCCGATCAAGCGCACGCTTGGCCGGCAACGCCAGGCTCGGCTCAACACTGCTGCGGTAACGCTGCCAGACCAGCACACGCAGTGCCGACAGCACCAGAAACGCGATCAGCAGGGTCGGCGTCACCCGGCGATGGAACAGCCCGAGCAGCAGGAAAATGCCGCCCCCTTCGCAGGCGGCCGTCAGCAGAAAAAAGGGCGAGACCCAGGGCGAGCGCCAGGCCGGGATGCCGCGCGCCGCCGGCAGCATGCGGCTCTGGCAATAGAGAAATCCCAGGGCCAGGGCGGCTGTCACCCAAAGCCAGCCGGCAAAGCCCAGCATGGCTGCCAGGCCGGCCGGAAACAGCACGACGCTGATGATGGCTTCGCGTGACATCCAGGAGGTCCAGGGGTTGATGAAGACGTTCATGGCGCGCAGCGGGCGCCCGATCTCGAGCCAGACGCACATCAGACCCAGGCCGACCAGCGCCAGCCCGGCGAACACCAGCCAGTCGGGTGACGCCAGCGAGGCCGGTGCCGGCGTGCCGATCAGCGCACTGGCGATCAGCAAGCCGGTGCCGGCGCCGCCGCAGATGTAGTTGCCGGCGGCGCGCCAGTCCCAGCTGGTCTGCTGCCACGGATTGGGGCCAAAACCGGATGCGCCGCTCATGTGTCCGCCTTGTCCCAGAGGTAATGAAAACCGGGCTTGGTGCCCAGTTCCTCGTGCATGCGAAAGCTCTGGTTCTTCTGCAGCAACTGCGAGACATTGCTGTTGGGGTCTTCGAGGTCGCCAAAGGCCAGCGCATCAGCAATGCAGGAGTTGACGCAGGCCGGCGTTGCTGCCGGATCGACACCGGGCTTGAGGCCGGCGGCGAGGCCGGCGTCGATGCGATCCACGCAGAAGGTGCACTTGGTGGCCACCGAGAGGCGCGAATCGTCGCGCCGCTGCGTCTCGCTTTGCAGCGGGTCGCCGTAGGCAAAGCTGGCCTTGTCGGTCTTGTAGCGCGCCTGGTACGGGCAGGCGACGGCGCAGTAGGAGCAGCCGATGCAAAGGTCGTAATCGATGGTGACGATGCCGTCGGCGCGCTGCTTGGTGGCGGTGGTCGGGCACACGTGCATGCACGGCGGGTCTTCGCAATGCTGGCAGCCCACCGGCACGAAGACGCGCTTGACGTTGGGGTATTCGCCGAACTCCATGTCGAGCACGCGGCGCCACTGCACTTCCGGCGGCGTGGCGTTGGTGTGCTTGCAGGCGGCCGTGCAGGTCTGGCAACCGACGCAGCGCCGCAGGTCTGCCGTCATGGCCCAGCGTGTCATTTGGCCCCCTTAGGCGCGCGGCCGATCTTGACGCGCACGATGTCGGCACCAGACCCGGTGGCATCGGTCAGCGAGATCGACATCGTCGCCAGCGTGTTCAGGCTCGGCACGCCGAAGTCCTTGGCCATCGGCGTTTCCCAGTGCGCGAACTGGCCGATCAGCAACAGCGTGTCCGGTCGTATGCCCTGGCGCAGCACGGCGTTGCCGCGCACGCTGCGCTTGGGTGTCGAGATCTCGATCGCGTCGCCATCGGCAATGCCGAGCTTTTCGGCCACGCCGGTGTTGATGATGACGCCGCGGTGCCCGGCGATGTTGTCCGCCACCTCGTGCATGAGCTGGATGCCGACATTGGCGCCCCAGGCGTACTGCATGCTGCGCGCGGTCAGCAGCCAGAACGGAAAGTCCTGCGCCGGCGCGCCGCTCTGGGTGATGATGGCCTCCCACAGGCCAGGGAAGTCCTTCCAGACCGGCAGCGCCTGGTACTCCTTGAGCTGCTCGTCCCACCAGTGCATGTCGTGCTCGTGCAGACGCCGGCCCAGTTCGGTGCCGACGCGCAGCAGCCGCTCCTGGTAGGGCAGTTCGTAGCGCAGGCCGGTCTTGACCATGGTCTGGTCCAGATACCAGGTGCTGCGCGACATTGGCTTGGTCGCCAGGCCGTTCTCCTTCCACCAATCGAGGCCGTGCGCGTGCGCGCCCTCGCTGACCTCGGCGCTGGCGGCGCGGCAGACCGCGTCCCAGATCGCGTCGCGGCTGTGGCGCTGCTGCGGATCGAGCGAGAAGTTGCCGTGCACGCCCTTGAGCGGCACGCTGCCGGCGCCCCTGTTGATGGCCGCGATGTAGCCGGCGGTCAGGCCGGTGCGCGCCGCGAGTTCGCTCGCGATGTCGGTCATGTCGCGCGCCTCGCCGCTGCTCTGCACGACGGGCTGGCGCAGGGCGAAGCCGTTGACCTCCCAGTACTGTTCCTGGTACTTGGTGCCGCCGATGCGCATCAGCTGCAGGCTCTCCAGGTCGGTCGCGTCGGGCAGCAGGATGTCGGCGAAATGGTTGGTCTCGTCGCGCGTGTAGGCAAAGGCCACTGTGAACGGGAAGCGCGCCATCTTCTCGCCCAGCGTCGCCGTGTCCCAGTACGAGATCGCCGGATTGGTGCGGTACAGGAACCAGACATCGGGTGGATTGACGCGTGGCAGGCCCTTCGGTGTCTCGTCGAGGAACAGCCAGGAGAAATGCGTCGGCCCGAGCGCCTGGCTCCAGGGACCGTCGGCGGCCAGCGGCACCATGGAACGGTAGGCGTTGCGGATGTTCGGATTGGGCGACCAGTGCTCCTTGTCGGTCGGATTGAGCGGGAACAGCATGAAGCCATCGGGACCGGCCTTGACGCTCTCATGGCGCTGCGACATCGGACGCGCCAGGCGGATCGTCGTGCCGATGGTTCCGCCCGGCACTTCGAGTGCGCCCACCAGGACGGCCAGCAGCGTGCGCGCCCAGCAGCACTCGAAACCACCCCAGCCGTTGTTGACGGTCTTGCCCAGCGTCACCGCAACGGGACGGTAGGGCATGGTGATGCCGTCGACCACGGTCGTCTGCCCGACGCAGGCGTGGTCGATGTACTCGTTGGCTATTGCGCGCATGTGCGCGGCCGGCACATCGCAAATCGTTTGCGCCCACTCTGGGGAATAGGGCCGCATGTGCTCGACCAGGCGCGTGAAGCCGGTGCTGCCCTTGAGCAGGCCGTCAGCCAGCACCTCCTCGTCGGCACCGATCTCGATGGCGTCGACCTCGTAGCTGCCCTCGATCGCTTCGCGCAGGCCGGCGCTGTCATGCGGGCAGGCACAGCCGCGGCCCAGGTCCCAGACCAGCGGCTTGCGGCTGGCGCGCTCGCGCAGGTAGAAGCCGTGCGGCCCGACCAGATAAGGCGACGCGGTGCGCGCCGCGAGGAAGGCCACGTCAAGGCGTTCGCGCGGCGCCTCGTGCAGCAGCACATGGATCAGCGCGTAAAGAAAGGCGGCGTCGGTCTTGGGCTTGATCGGAACCCACTGCGCCGAGCAGGCGCCGGTGACCGAGAGGTGCGGTTCGACCTGCACGCGCTTCATGCCGCGCACGCGCGCCTCGGAATGCCGCCAGACGCCGATGACACCACCCGAGGCCTCGATGTTGGAGCCGCAGGAGATCAGGTAATTGCACAGCGGCGTGTCGGGCGTGACGATGAAGGCGCGGTGCCAGAACTCGCCGTACAGGTGCTCCGAGTGGTAGCACTTGACGCCCTGCCCGGAGCCGAAGCCCATGTCGACCGGACCCCAGGCCGAAAGAAAGGCCGGCAGCGTGCCCATGTAGGACTGCGGCGTGCCGGCGCCGCCAAAGCTGGCCGCCATGCGCGGGTAGCCCGAGGCGTCGAGGATGCCGGTGGCGCGGATCGCACTGAGCTTCTCGGCGATCAGCCCGAACGCCTCTTCCCAGCTGATCGGCACAAAGCCCGGGTCCTGGTCGCGACCCTTGACCGGGTTGCTGCGCTTCATCGGCGTGCGCACGCGGTTCGGGTTGTAGGTCTTTTGCACCAGGCCGTAGGCCTTGACGCAGACCTTGCCGCCGCCCGGGTGCACGCCCGCGGCGCAGAAGTTGGGTTCGACCTCGGTCGCCACCCCCTGCTCCACCTTGACGGTCAGCAGGTCGGGGCCGGCCACGCACTGGTAGCAGTAGGTCGGGACCCGGCGCACATCCTTGGCTTCGGTACTCATGGCAGTCCGCTTCAGACGCGCATCAACCCAACGCAGGCGCAAGCGCCATGCCCATGGCAACAGGGGTGTTCATCGCATGTCTCCGTTTGTCCGGGCTGTTCCAGCCTGCCTGACGCAGTGCTTTGACAGCAGTTATTTATGACGGTAAATTTCATTCTACAGATTCTTGCATTTGCATGCAATAATTGCTTTGGACAAATTCATCATGAGCAAAACCACGCAGCCAGGCGCTGCATCGAAGCGTCGCACCAAGGCCATTGCGCCGGCACCGCCAGCCGTTGCGCCGGCGCGCGCGCGCGCAGCGCTGAGCATCCGCGCGGTGCGCCACGAGGACCTCGATGCCGTCATTGAAATGGACGCCATGGTCACCGGAATCCACAAGCGCGACTACTGGAATTCCCTGTACCGCCGCTACGCAGAGGCGGTCGCGACCGGGCACCACTTCCTGGTGGCGACGGCGGACGATGAAGTCATCGGCTTTGTCATCGGCGAGGTGCGCGACTGGGAGTTCGGCTCGCAGCCCTGCGGCTGGGTCTTTGCCATCGACGTGCGTCCCGATGCGCGGCTGATGGGCGCTGCCACCCAATTGCTGCAAGGCATCTGCCAGCGCTTCAGGCGCGCCGGTGTCAGCAAGGTGCGCACGCTGCTGGCGCGCGAGAACACGCTGATCCTGTCCTTCTTTCGCAGCCAGGGCATGATGATCAGCCCCTTCATTCCGCTGGAAATGGACCTCGAACAATGAAGCCCGCCGCGACACGGCCGCACCGCCCATGAAACTGCAACAGAACACGCGGCTGGCCCTGTTCAGCCTGCTCGAATTTGCCGCCGATCCGCAGCGCCAGATCCCGGCCGCCGAGATCGCACAGAAGTACGACGTGTCCTCGCACCATCTGGCCAAGGTGCTGGCGGAGTTGTCGCGTGTCGGCATGGTGCAGTCGGTCCGTGGGGTCGGCGGCGGCTACCGCTTCATCGGCAATGCGCGCCGGCTCACGCTGATGGACGTGATCTCGCGCTTCGAGGACGTGCTGCCGGTCGAGGGCAACCACAGCGAGGCCACACCGGTCGGGCAGGCGCTGGCTTCCGTGCTGTCCGAGATCGACGCCATCGCCAAGGCCTCGATGAGTTCGATCACACTCGAGACCATGCTGCGCATTGTCGAGCGCCAGCAAGCCGGCAGCGCAGCGCCAGCGGCGAAGAAATCCAAGCCGGCCAAGAACTGATCCGCGCCGGATTCACGCATGGCTTTTGCGCTCGCTGTTGGCGACGCGCTCCTGCAGAGTCGCCCAGCCATCGTCAATCTCGGCCTGCAGCGTTTCGATGTCGGCCGCGCTCATGTTGCGATAACGCCGCTGCAATCCGAGGTAGTCCGAAACGGGGCGCGTCTTGCTCGTGTGGTTGAGCGTGTATCGATGTCCGTCCTCGATTTCATACAAGGGGAAGGCGCCCGATTCGACCGCGTAGCGCGCGGTCGTCAGGCCCGCGTCGTCGGCCACACCCCAGCCGTCCATGCAGGGGATGATGAGCGTGATGATGCGCGTGCCGCGCATGCCCTTGGCCTTCTCGATCTTGCGCAGCAGGTCGGGCAGATGCCCGGCGCTGGCCGTGGCGACATAAGGCACGCGGTGCGCCGCCATGATCTCGGTGAGGTTCTTCTTGCGCGAGGTCTTGCCCGCCGGCGTCGAGCCGGTGCGCGCGAAATGCGGCGTCGAGGACGACTTCTGCGCACCGGTGTTCATGTAGCCTTCGTTGTCGAGGCAGAAGTAGATGAAGTCCTCGTTGCGCTCGGCCGCCGACGAGAGGCACTGGAAGCCGATGTCGTAGGTGCCGCCGTCGCCCGCCAGCACGATGACCTGGGTCCCGTGCTTGCCCTGCGCATCGAGCGCGCGGCGCAGGCCGGTGGCGGCAGCGGCCGCCGATTCGAGGGTGGGCTGGTAGACCGGTATCCTGAGCGAACTGTAGGGCTGCGGCCCGGCGATGATGGCCATGCAGGACGGCGGAATCACGGCCATGGCGTCAGGCCCCATCGCCGTCAAAATGTGGCGCGCCGACAGCGCGTCGATGCAGCCCGGGCAGGCGGCGTGCCCGGAGCACAGCATCGGCTCCTCGTTGGCTTGTGCGATTGGAATCATGCGCTTCACCTCACCCATTGGGATTCAATCTGCGCCTCGCCCTGCAGGGCCTGGCTGACGAACGCGGCCACCTTGGCCGGCGATACATTGACGCCGCCGACACCGGCCAGCAGGCCGTGGATCCGCGGCGTCACGGCGCTGCCATACAGGGCTGAGCGCAGCTCCTGGTGCAGCACGCCGCCGTGTCCGGGCGAGTAGTTGCGATCTAGCACGATGATGTCGTCGAAACCGGCCAGCGCGGCGCGCAAGGCCGCCACCGGCAGCGGCCGGAACAGCCGCACCTTGACCAGACCGACGGCCATGCCGGCCTCGCGCATCGCGTCCACCGCGTCGCGCACCGTGCCGCACATGCTGCCCATGGTGACGATCGCGGTGCGCGCGCCGTCGCAGCGGTAGCGCTCGATCACGCCGAAGCTGCGCCCGGTC
>CAIKMZ010000036.1 GCA_903828665.1 uncultured beta proteobacterium | reverse complement strand
TCCTCGGCGTTGCCCACGCCGGTTCCTTCATGGTGGACCCGACCCGCATCGAGCTCGCGCCAGGCAAACTCAGCGCCACCCTGACCATCCGCAACGACGACAAGGAACCGGCCGTGATCCGGCTCGAACCGCGCGCCTGGGACCAGAAGGGTGACCAGGACCTGTACGAAGCGACCAAGGAAGTCCTGGTGACACCGCCGATCGTGACGGTCGCACCGGGTGCCGAGCAGATCGTGCGCATCGCCTTGCGCCGGCCGCTCGACCCGCAACGGGAATTGAACTATCGATTGTTCCTGCAGGAAGTGGCGCCGCCGCCGCGGCCCGGCTTCAGCGGCCTGCAGGTGGCCCTGCGCATCAGCATGCCGATATTCGCCAGGCCCGGCGAGGCCGTGGCGCCGAAGCCGGAATGGACGGTCGCTTACCAGGCCAAGGAGCACAGCTTGCGCGTGAATCTGGCCAACAGCGGCAGCGCCCACCTGCAAATGCAGGAATTCAAACTCTCTGCAGCGGGCAGCGACCAGATCCTGGCCTTGCAGCAAAGCTCGGTCTACCTGTTGCCAGGTCGGAGTCGCGAATGGCTGCTCAAGCTCGACCCCGCGGTGCGCATCCCGGCTGGCAAGCTGCGCCTGCGCGCCAGCACCGACGCCGGCGAGACGGACAGCGAAATTGAAATCGAAAAACGTTAAGGCTGTCGGCGCCGGCCTGGTACTGCTGATCCTGGCCCACAGTGTTGCTGCGCAGACCCCTGGCAACAGCAACCCGGACGCCCTTCCCTCCGACCGCACGCTGGCCCTGGATCCGACCAGTGCCGGCCCCGGCTCGCCGGAATTCGAAGAGCTGCTGCTGGCCGTCGACGTCAACGGCCAGAGTTTCAATGAGCCGGCCCTGTTTCTGCGCGACGGCCAGGGCCGCCTGTACGCCGCGGTCGAGGACCTCAGACGCTGGCGCCTGCTGCTGCCGCGCAGCGCGCCCTTGCGCCAGCAGGGCGCCGATTACTACGCGCTCGACAGCTACGATGGCCTGCAGTTCACCTTCAGCCCGGTGCGCCTGACCATCGGCATCAAGGCGCCGGCCGGCGCCTTCGAGTCGTCCACGCTGGCGACGCCGGGCGTCGCGGCCGTCGCGCCGACGGTGCCGCGGCTCGGCGGCTTTTTCAACTACGAACTGTCGGGCTCCTACGCCTCGCACGACACGCAAGGCGCCGGGCAGTTTGAGCTCGGCCTGTTCAGTGGCGCCGGCGTCGGCACCATGGGCATCGTGGCGCCCGAACTCGGCAGCAACTCGCGCTTCGTGCGACTGGACACGACCTGGAACACGGACAACCCGAAGGAGCGTGAATCCTGGCGCTTTGGCGACGTCATCAACCGCGCCGGCGCCTGGGGCCGTTCGCTGCGCATGGGCGGCGTCCAGTTCGGCAGCAATTTTTCGACGCAACCGGGCTTCATCAGTTCCCCGCTGCAGCAAGCAAGCGGACTGGCCACGCTGCCGTCCACGGTCGATGTCTACGTCAACAACGCGCTGACCTCGCGCCGCGACGTGGCGCCGGGCCCGTTCTCGATCACCAACCTGCCGGTGGTCAGCGGCAGCGGCGAAGTGCGCCTCGTCGTGCGCGACATGCTGGGGCGCGAGCAGGTCATCACCCAGCCCTTTTATGCCAGCGCCGGCCTGCTCGCCGCCGGCTTGCAGGACTACTCCTACGAGGCTGGCTTCACGCGCAAGAACTTCGGCATCAGCAGCAACGACTATGGCGGCTGGGCCGCATCGGCCACGCACCGCCGCGGCTTGACCGACCAGTTCACCGGCGAGCTGCATCTGGAAATGCAGGCGCAGCAGAAGGCGCTCGGCGTCAACGGCCTGTACCTGCTGCCCCGCGCCGGCATCGTCAATGCCACACTGGCTGCCGGTCAATCGAATGACGCCAGCGGCACGCTGGCCGCGCTCGGCTTCGAGCGCCAGGCCGAGCCGCTGAGCTTTGGCGTGCGCTCACAATGGACCAGCGTCGGCTTTCGCCAGCTCGGCAGCGACCCGACGAAGTTGCCACCGGCACGCCAGTTCTCCGCCAACGCGGGCTACGCCAGCAAGAACCTGGGGTCCTTCGGCCTGTCCTACCTGCGCCAGGACATGCACGACCAGACGCACGTCGACATCCGCAGCGCCAGCTACTCGCTGTCGCTGCAGCGCTACGGCTCGCTGACCCTGTCCCTGATCGGCAGCAGCGGCAGCGACGCCAGCGCCGCCAGCACGCAAGCTTCCGTGATTTGGACGCTGGCACTGGGCGCCGACCACAGCGCCAGCGTCAGCCGCAACAGCACGCGCAGCGACAGTCAGGGCAACACGCAGCAGCTGCATACCACGCTGCAGAAGAACATGCCCTTGGGGCAGGGCTACGGCTACCAGCTCGAAGCGCAGGACTCGGGCGATGCACGCGGCAGCCTGACCTACCAGAACAATGTCGGCACCTATGCGGTGGAAGCCGCCCGCTTCAGCGGCGACACGGCGCTGCGCGCCAGCGTGCGCGGCGGCGTCGCCGTGCTCGGCGGCCAGCCCCATCTGAGCCGCTGGATCAACGACAGTTTCGGCGTGGCCCGTGTGGCCGGCTATCCAAACGTGCGCGTCTACGCCGACAACCAGCTGGTCGGTCTGACCAACGCCAACGGCGACGCCATGCTGCCGGGCTTGCGACCGTATGAGCGCAACCGGATCCGCATCGACGCGCGCGACCTGCCGCTCAACGCCGAGGTCGACGCCCTGCAGGTGGAGGCCGTTCCGTTCTTCCGCAGCGGCGTGATGGCCGAGTTTCCGGTGCGTCCGTCCAATGGCGCGCTGCTGCGCGTGCTGCTCGACAACGGCCAGCCGCTGCCGGCGGGCAGCACGGTTGAGCAGCGCGGCAGCCAGGTCCGTTTCCCGGTCGCCGACGAGGGTGAGGTCTACCTGACCGGCCTAGCGCCGCGCAATCAACTCGTCGCGCGCTGGAAGAACCAGAGCTGCGAGTTTGAAGTCCGGTTCCCGCCCTCGCCAGACCCCCTGCCCGACCTGGGCGCATTCACCTGCAAAGGCATCAGACCATGAATCCATTGCACGTTCCTTCACTCATCCGCTTGGCCTTGATCGCGGCGCCTCTGGCCCTTTCATCCCTGCCGGCGCTGGCCGGCAGCGCTTGCAGCGTGAGTACAGTCAGCGCGGTTATCTTTGGGACCTACAGCGTGTTCACAGTCACCGACACGCCCGGCGCCGGTTCGTTTGGCGTCACGAATTGCAATCCAAACAACGTCGCTTACACGGCCGCGGCAACAGCAGGCTTCGGTCAGTATTCAGCCCGAACCATGTTGTCGGGGTCGAATGCGTTGCAATACAACCTGTACAAAGACAGCGCACACACCATCATCTGGGGTGACGGCAGCAACGGAACAGCAATCATTGCAGGAACCGGCAGCAATAACGGCAACGTAGGCACCTCCAGCACGATCTACGGCAATATCCCGGCGCAGCAGGACGTGCCGGCCGGCAGCTACGTCGACACCATCACCATCACCATCACGTTCTGACCACCATCAGCCGACCCATTTGCCAGCGCAAAGTCACGATGCAGCAAAAACCCCGCCCCCGAATCTTGGCCATCGACGACACGCCGGCCAATCTGCAGGTGCTCGCCGCCGCGCTGGCGAGCGACTTTGCGGTGCAGATCGCAACCTCGGGTGCGATGGGGCTGGCCCTGGCGGCCAGGTCCGCGCCCGACCTGATACTGCTCGATGTCATGATGCCCGAGATGGACGGCCACGAGGTCTGCCGGCGGCTGCAGGCCGATCCCGCGCTGCGTCACATCCCGGTCATCTTCGTCAGCGCCATGGCCGGACTCGAGGCCGAGGCCGCCGGCTATGCGCTGGGCGCGTGCGACTACATCACCAAGCCGATCCGGGTCGACCGCGCCAAGCTGAGGATCCGCAACCTGCTGGAACGCGAGGCCTTGCGCGCAGCGCTCGGCGGCAAGGAGCGGGAGCTCGAGCGCGTCGCCCACTATGACAACCTGACCGGCCTGCCCAATCGCATCCTGCTGGCCGACCGCATGGAACAGGCCCTGATTCAGGCGCAGCGCCGCGGAGAGCGGCTGGCCGTGGTCTTTCTCGACCTCGACGGCTTCAAGGCCATCAACGACCAGCACGGCCATGCAGCGGGCGACCATCTGCTGATCACGCTGGCCCAGCGCATGCAACAGACGCTGCGCGACAGCGACACGCTGGCGCGCCTGGGCGGTGACGAGTTCGTCGCCGTGCTGCAGGATGTCAACGATGTCAGCGCCAGCGCGCCGATGCTAAAGCGCCTGCTCGATGCGGCCTGCGAACCTGTGCAGTTCGGCGACCTCGCGCTGCAGGTCTCGGCCAGCCTGGGGGTCACGTTCTACCCGCAGGACGAGGCGGTGGCGCCCGATCAATTGCTGCGCCAGGCCGATCAGGCCATGTACCAGGCCAAGCTGGGAGGAAAGAACCGCTTTCACGTGTTTGATGCCAACCGCGACCGCGACATCCGAAACCATCAGGAAGAGCTTGAGCGACTGCGCCGGGCCATCGCGCAAGGCGAACTCGAGCTGCTCTACCAGCCGACCATTGAATTGCGCAGCGGCGCGGTGATTGGCGTCGAGGCCTTGATCCGCTGGCGCCATCCGCAGCGCGGACTTCTGACGTCGGCTCAGTTCCTGCCTCTGATCGAGGAGCATGCGCTCGCCGTGAACGTCGGCGAGTGGGTGCTCGAGCGCGTCCTGCGCCAGATCGAAGACTGGCAAGCAAGTGGCCTGGCCTGGCCGGTCGGCGTGAACATCAGCACGCGACATTTGCGGGGGGCAAACTTCAGCCGACGCCTGCGCGAGATCCTCGCGCTGCATCCGTCCGTCGATCCGGGTCGGCTGGTGCTGGAGGTGCTCGAAATCAGCGCCCTGAACGACCTGAACCGGGTCGCCGGCGTGATCGAGGACTGCCGCGCGTTCGGCGTGCGCTTCACGCTCGATGATTTTGGCAACGGCCATTCATCGCTGACCTGTCTCAAACAGCTGCCGGTGGCGCAGGTAAAGATCTATCAGGGCTTCGTCGCCAACATGCCGGGCGACGCGCAGGACCGCGCCATCCTGCACAGCATCATCGGCCTGATCAAGGCGCTGGACCGGCAGGTGGTCGCCGAAGGTGTCGAGTCGGCCGAACATGGCCGGTTGCTGCTGCAAATGGGTTGCGAGCGCGGCCAGGGCTATGGCATCGCGCGACCGATGGCGGCGGCCGAACTGCCGATCTGGATGCAACACTGGCGCGCCCATCCGGAGTGGCTCGGCACGGCGGCAAGGCCGCTGGCGGCGGCAACGGTCTGAAGCGGCTTCAGCCGACCCACTTGCGCGCGTTGCGCCACAGCTGCATCCAGGCGCTCAAGGCCGACCGATCGGCACTGCTCCAGCTCATCTGGATATTGCGAAACACGCGTTCCGGGTGCGGCATCATGGCGGTGAAGCGGCCGTCGGCCGTGGTCACGCCGGTCAGTCCCGAGGGGCTGCCGTTCGGGTTGAACGGATAGGCCTCGGTCGGCACCCCGAAGTTGTCGGTGAAGCGCATGGCCGCGATCACCTGCTGCTCATTGCCGCGGTTGCCGAAATTGGCATAGCCCTCGCCATGCGCGACGGCGATCGGCAGGCGCGCGCCGGCCATGCCGGCGAAGAACAGCGAGGGCGAGTCCAACACCTCGACCATCGAGAGCCGCGCCTCGAAGCGCTCGCTCTGGTTGGTGGTGAAGCGCGGCCAGTCCTGCGCGCCGGGGATGATGTCGGCCAGTTCGGCGAACATCTGGCAACCGTTGCAGACACCGAGGCCAAAGGTGTCGGCGCGCGCGAAGAAGGTCTTGAACTGATCGGCCAGGATCTGGTTGAACGTAATGGAGCGCGCCCAGCCGATGCCGGCGCCCAGGGTGTCTCCGTAGCTGAAGCCGCCGCACGCCACCACGCCCTTGAAATCGGCCAGATTGGCGCGACCGCTTTGCAGGTCGGTCATGTGCACATCGTAGGCCTCGAAGCCCGCTTCATCGAAGGCGTAGGCCATCTCGACGTGCGAGTTGACGCCCTGCTCGCGCAGCACCGCCACCTTGGGTCGCGAGAGCAGCACGGGCGGGGCTGCCGGCCGCGTCACCGGCAATGCGATATGCAAGCCCGGATCCAGCGGATCGCCGGCGGCGGCATGCTCGGCGTCGGCGCAGGCCGGGTTGTCGCGCTGCCGGCAGATCTTCCAGCTGGTCGCATCCCAGGCCTGGTGCAGGTCCTGCAGCTTCGCGGTGAAGACTGCTCTCGCGTCACGCCAGATCTGCAGTTCACCGACGCCGGAGGGGATGGCAGAACCGGCCAGACGCGTCTTACCGATGACATGGCTGTGGCGGGACAGGCCGTGCTCGCGCAGCGTCTGCATGACCGCGTCGCGCTCGCTGGTGCGCACCTGCAGCACGACCCCGAGCTCCTCGTTGAACAAGGCCTTGAGCGTGAGCTCCTCGCGCCGCGCGCTGACCTGGCCTGCCCAGTTCTTGCTGTCGCCGACATCAGCACGGCTGTCGCTGATGCCGTCGCCCTCGGTGACCAGCAGGTCGACATTGAGCGCCACGCCGACGTGGCCGGCAAAGGCCATCTCGCAGACCGTGGCAAACAGGCCGCCGTCGCTGCGGTCATGGTAGGCCAGGATCTGGTCGCGCGCGCGCAGCGCATTGACCGCCTGCACCAGCGCCACCAGGTCGGCCGGCGCATCGAGGTCGGGCGCCTCATCGCCGAGCTGGCCCAGCGTCTGTGCCAGCATACTGCCCGCCATGCGGCACTTGCCGCGCCCCAGGTCGATCAGCAGCAGCGTGCCGTCCTCGACCGCGTTCAACTGCGGTGTCAGCGTGCCGCGCACATCGGCGAGCGTGGCAAAGGCGGTCACGATCAGCGACACCGGCGACGTCACTTTTTTGGCGCCCGTCTCGTCGCGCCACTGCGTGCGCATGGAGAGCGAATCCTTGCCCACCGGAATCGAAATGCCCAGCGCCGGGCACAGCTCCAGGCCGACCGCCTTCACCGTGGCGTAAAGCGCGGCGTCCTCGCCGGGCTCGCCGCAGGCCGCCATCCAGTTGGCCGAGAGCTTGACGCGAGAGAGTTCGATCGGCGCGGCCAGTAGATTGGTGATGGCCTCGGCCACCGCCATGCGGCCCGAGGCCGGGGCGTTCAGCGTGGCCAGCGGCGTGCGCTCGCCCATGCTCATGGCCTCTCCGGCAAAACCCTTGAAATCGGCCAGCGTGACGGCGCAATCGGCCACCGGCACCTGCCAGGGTCCGACCATCTGGTCGCGGTGCGTGAGGCCGCCCACCGTGCGGTCGCCGATCGTGATCAGGAAGCGCTTGGACGCAACCGTCGGGTGCGAGAGCACGTCGATGCAGGCCTGTTGCAGAGTGACGCCCGAGAGGTCGATCGGTGCAAAAATGCGCTCGACCGTCCTGACATCGCGCTGCATCTTCGGCGGTTTTCCCAACAGGACATTCATGGGCATCTGGACTGGATCACCGTCTTGGGTCGATCCATCCGCGACGATCAGATCGCGTTCTTCCGTCGCCACGCCGACGACCGCGAACGGGCAGCGTTCGCGCTCGCACAGCGCCGTGAACAGCGCCAGCGATTCCGGCGCGATCGCGAGCACGTAGCGCTCCTGGCTCTCGTTGCACCAGATCTCCTTCGGCGCCATGCCCGACTCCTCGAGCGGCACGGCGCGCAGGTCGAAGCGCGCGCCGCGCCCGGCGTCGTTGGTAAGTTCGGGAAAGGCGTTCGACAGGCCACCGGCGCCGACGTCGTGGATCGCCAGGATCGGGTTGCCCGGCTGGCCGGCATCGCCCTGCCCGAGCAGCCAGCACTGGTTGATGACCTCCTGCGCGCGGCGCTCGATCTCGGGGTTGCCGCGCTGCACCGAATCGAAGTCGAGCTCGGCAGCGTTGGCGCCCGTGGCCATGGAACTGGCGGCGCTGCCGCCCATGCCGATGCGCATGCCCGGTCCGCCGAGTTGGATCAAGAGGCTGCCGGCCGGAAATTCGATCTTGTGCGTCTGCGTGGCATCGATCACGCCGAGGCCGCCCGCGATCATGATCGGCTTGTGGTAGCCGCGCTGCTCCTGCTGCAGAGCCTGCTCGCCCGCCGTGCGGCAGGAAATCGCCTGTTCGTACTCTCGGAAATAACCGAGCAGATTGGGGCGGCCGAACTCGTTGTTGAACGCGGCACCACCAAGCGGCCCCTCGACCATGATCTGCAGCGGGCTGGCGATGTGACCGGGCCTGCCGTAGCCGCCGGTTGCTGCCGCATCCCAATTGATCTTCGATACCGTAAAGCCGGTCAGGCCGGCCTTCGGTTTGGAGCCGCGCCCGGTCGCGCCTTCGTCGCGGATCTCGCCGCCGGCGCCGGTGGCGGCACCGGGGAACGGCGAGATCGCCGTCGGGTGGTTGTGCGTCTCCACCTTCATCAGGATGTGATGCGTGCGCGCCTGGCGTTCGTAGCGGCCTGCGCTGCTCTCGCCCGTGCCGGTGGCCGAGCGGGCAACAAAGCGCTCGACCGCCACGCCTTCCATCACCGAGGCGTTGTCCGAATAGGCCACCAGCATATGCTGCGGGTTCGTCTGGTGCGTGTGGCGGATCATGCCGAAC
>CAIKMZ010000035.1 GCA_903828665.1 uncultured beta proteobacterium | reverse complement strand
GTGCCGCGCAGCTCGGGGATGTCGTCAGTGTAGGTCGCAGCGCCGGTGACGTGCAGCCGGGCCGACTCGTGCGCGAGTTCGCGCCCCTGCTCGGCCAGCGCGGCGAGTTCCTTCTGTGCGGTGGGTGCGTTCATTTGACTGCCTCCTGAGCTGTGGCTTCTTCGACAAACTGCAGCGCCAGGTTGCGGGCCAGCAGCGCGCGGTAGGTCCAGCTGGCGCGCAGGCCGTCGCGCGCGGTAAAGCTCTGGGCCACCGCCTGATCGAGTTCCGCCGCGCTCACCTCGTCGGGGGTGCGGCCGTTGATCACGGCCTCGAGCTTGGGTGCGCGGCATGGCGAGGGTGCCAGGCCGTTGTAGGCCAGGCGAACCCCGGCGAAGCGGCCGTCCTGCAACTGGTAGCGCATGGCGCAGCAGGTGGCGGAAATGTCCTGGTCAAAGCGCTTGCTGACCTTGTGCGCGCGAAAGACCTGGCCATCGGCCAGCTTGGGCAAATGCACGGCGGCGATGAATTCGCCGCTTTGCAGCGCGTTCTTCTTCTGGCCGGTATAGAACTGTTCCAGATCGAGCATGCGCGTGCTGTTGGCGCAGCGCAGTTCCAGCGTGGCGCCGAGCGCGAGCAGGCAGGGCATGCTGTCGCCGATCGGCGAGCCATTGGCGATGTTGCCGGCCAGCGTGGCGGTGGAGCGGATCGGCGGCGAGCCGAAGCGGCGCAGTACCTCGGCGAAGTCCGGGTAGTCATCCGCGACCAGTGTCAGCACGTCGTTGAGGCAGACCTGCGCGCCTATGCGCCAGGACGCGCCCTGGTCCTCGACCTGGCGCAACGCGCTCACGTTGCCGAGGTAGACGATTTGCTGTGGCCGCGCGAACTGCTTGTTGACCTGCAGGCCGATCTCGGTGCTGCCGGCCAGCAGCGTGGCTTGCGGATGCTGCGCGAGGTAATCGGCCAGCGCCTCGAGCGTGGTCGGTGCGAAGAATGGCTGCGCCTGCGGCTTCGCGTCTTCGGCATGCGCCTGCCGAAGCTGCTGCAGCAGCGCCAGTTCGGTCGCGTCCTGCAACCGGATCTGTTCGGGTGCGGCTTCGCTGGCCTTGACGGCGGCGTCGATGATCGGCTTGTAGCCGGTGCAGCGGCACAGGTTGCCGCTGAGCGCGTCCTTGATCTCGTCGCGCGTCGGCTTGGCCACGGTCTGCAGCAGGCCGGTCACGCTCATCACGATGCCGGGCGTGCAAAAGCCGCACTGCGTGCCGTGGCTCTCGGCCATGGCCTGCTGCACCGGATGCAGCTGGCCGTTTGCGCGCTGCAGGCTCTCGACCGTCTTGACGGACCTGCCGTCGAGCGTGGGCAGCAGCTGCAGGCAACTATTGACCGGCGCGTAGCTGATGGCCGTGCCGTCGACGCTGAGCTCGCCCACCAGCACCACGCAGGCGCCGCAATCGCCTTCGGCGCAGCCTTCCTTGGTGCCGCTGCGCCGCAGATGTTCGCGCAGGTAATCCAGCACCGTCGCGCTGGCGTGTTGCGCCGCGTCGGCTTCGATGATGGCGCCGTCGAGCACAAAGCGCACAGAATTGTTGATTGAGGTCATAGGGATGGGTGTTGCACGGCGTAAACCGGTGGGGATGGCGAAAGTGTAAACATATTCGGCAAGTTAAGATCGGTGCCGGTGAGTTGCCAACCACGTTGGCAGGTTTATTGCTAATAGCTACAAAACCCTTTTCTAGGCAGGAATCCATATGAAAACACGCGTCTTTCTGAAATCCGCTGCGGTTCTTGCCGCTGCTTTTGCGTTTGCGGGCGCGCAAGCCCAGACCACGCCGATCAAGTTCCAGCTTGACTGGCGCTTTGAAGGTCCGGCTGCCCTGTTTCTAACGCCGGCGGCCAAAGGCTATTTCAAGGACGCCAAGCTCGATGTCGCGGTTGACGCCGGCAACGGTTCCGGCGGCGCGGTTACGCGCGTGGCCTCGGGCGCTTACGACATGGGTTTTGCCGATCTGGCCGCGCTGATGGAATTCCATGCCAACAACCCGGATGCACCGAACAAGCCGGTGGCCATCATGATGGTCTACAACGACACGCCGGCATCCGTCATGGCGCTAAAGAAATCGGGCATCAAGAAGCCCTCTGACCTCAATGGCAAGAAGCTCGGCGCACCGGTGTTCGACGCTGGCCGGCGCGCCTTCCCGATCTTTGCCAAGGCCAACGCCATCAGCGGCGTGCAATGGACGGCGATGGACCCGCCGCTTCGCGAAACCATGCTGGTGCGCGGCGACGTCGACGCCATCACCGGATTCACCTTCACTTCACTGCTCAATCTGGAGGCGCGCGGCGTCAAGGTCGAGGATGTGGTCGTGCTGCCGTACCCGGACTACGGCGTCAAGCTCTACGGCAACGCCATCATCGCCTCGCCCAAGCTGCTCAAGGACAATCCGGCGGCCGTCAAGGCCTTTCTGGCCGCATTTGCCAAGGGCATGAAGGACGTGATCGGCAATCCAGCCGCGGCGATCCAGGACGTCAAGGCGCGCGACGGCATCATCAATGTGGAACTCGAGACGCGGCGTCTCAAGCTGGCCATCGACACCGTGATCAACAGCGCCAACGCGCGTGCCGAGGGCTTCGGCCAGGTCAACGGGCCGCGCCTGTCGCTGATGGCGTCGCAGGTGTCGGATGCCTACGGCACCAAGACGCGTGTCAACCCGGACGCGGTGTGGAACGGATCCTTCCTGCCCTCGAAGGCGGAACTCAACGTCCTGCCCAAGAAATAGCATGCAAGTGCCCGTTGACAACTGGTTTGTCGATTTCCGGGATGTCTGGCTGGCGTACAACAGCGAGATGCTCGCGCAGGGGCATTTCGCGGTCGAGGCGATCGACCTGAAGGTGCGCCAGGGCGAGTTCATCGCCATCGTCGGGCCCTCGGGCTGCGGCAAGTCGACCTTCATGAAGTTGGCGACCGGCTTGAAGATGCCCTCGAAGGGGCAGATCCTGATCGACGGCCAGCCGGTCACCGGACCGCTGAAGATCTCGGGCATGGCGTTTCAGGCCTCGTCCCTGCTGCCCTGGCGCACGACGGTGGACAACGTGCTGCTGCCACTGGAGATCGTCGAGCCTTACCGCAGCAACTTCAAGGCCAAGCGCCAGGAGTACGAGCAGCGGGCGCGTGCGCTGCTGCAAAAGGTCGGCCTGGGCGGCTATGAAGACAAGTTCCCCTGGCAGCTCTCGGGCGGCATGCAGCAGCGCGCCAGCATCTGCCGCGCGCTGATCCACGAGCCCAAGATGCTGCTGCTCGACGAACCGTTCGGCGCGCTGGACGCCTTCACGCGCGAGGAGCTCTGGTGCATTCTGCGCGACCTCTGGACCGAGCAGCAGTTCAACGTCATCCTGGTCACGCATGACCTGCGCGAGTCGGTCTTTCTGGCCGACACCGTTTACGTCATGAGCGGCAGCCCGGGGCGTTTTGTTGTCAAGAGTGACATCGACCTGCCGCGCCCGCGCGACCTCGAGATCACCTACACGCCGGAATTCACCGACATCGTGCACGAATTGCGCGGCCACATCGGCGCGATGCGAAACAACCTGCAGCGCGCCCTTTTTCCGCCGGAGGCCAATGAACAAGAAGCAGCTTGAACAGTGGTCGCCGTGGCTGCTGCTGACCGCGGTGCTGCTGCTGTGGCAGGGAATATGCGCCGGCTTCGAAGTCTCCGAATTCATCTTTCCGAGTCCGCTGCGCATCTGGAGCCAGTTCTGGGAGTTCAAGGGCACGATCGCCGCGCACGCCTGGCGAACCTACTGGGTCACGATGGCCGGCTTCGGGCTGGCCATCGTGGTCGGCGTGCTGCTCGGCTTCGTGATCGGCAGTTCGCGCCTGGCCTACGCCGCCGTCTATCCGCTGATGACGGCCTTCAACGCGCTGCCCAAAGCGGCCTTCGTGCCGATCCTCGTGGTCTGGTTTGGCATCGGCGCCGGGCCTGCCATCCTGACGGCCTTCCTGATCAGCTTCTTCCCGATCATGGTCAACATCGCAACCGGCCTGGCCACGCTGGAGCCCGAGCTCGAAGACGTGCTGCGCGTGCTCGGCGCGCGGCGCTGGGACGTGCTGGCCAAGGTCGGCCTGCCGCGTTCCATGCCGTACTTCTTCGGCTCGCTCAAGGTGGCGATCACGCTGGCCTTTGTCGGCACCACGGTGTCGGAGATGACGGCGGCCAACGAGGGCATCGGCTACCTGCTGATCTCGGCAGGCTCCGCCATGCAGATGGGCCTGGCCTTTGCCGGTCTGCTGGTGGTGGGTGCGATGGCGATGGCCATGTACGAGCTGTTCAGCATCATCGAGAAGAACACCACCGGCTGGGCGCACCGGGGCTCGCAGAACCATTGACTCCGCAGAGGGACAACTTGTGAAGAAAAATCCAGTGTTGTCAGGGGTTCTTGCGCGGTTGCGAATGCTGAACGTCGCCTATGGCGCGGTGCAGGATGAAGCGGCCATCGAGTCGATGCGTCGCATCCTGGTCACGTTCTGGTTCTTTGCCCCCTTCGAGGTGGTCCTGGCCATCTGGTACTGGAACTACAAGGTTCCCGTGGAGCACACGGAGGCCGTTGTCTGGGCCAATTCCCTTTGTCTGTTGCACACGATGACGGCAGTCGCGACTTCGCTGCTGACCGTGATTGTTTCCCGCATCCTGCGCAAGCCAAACCTGAACGCGTCAACCGCAATCACCATGCAGGTGCTGATGTGTTCGACCTACCTTATCTATGGCATTGCGGTTTCATACCTCGATGTTGCGGTCGGGGGCGTGGAGGCGTTCATCCTGGTTTGTTTTGCGGTGGCCGGCCTTTCGCTCATGCGGCCCCTGGTTTCGATTGCATTGTTCGGCATCACGCTGGCGGCGGTGTGGCAGATGCTGATCCTGACGGAAGACGGCCGGCAACTGGCCATCATGCGGCTCAACACGCTGGCGGCGGTAGTCCTGGCGGTGATCCTGTCTGCCATCATTTTTCATCAGTACGCCAGAAGCCTGCTCTTGCGCCGCGAACTCGAAGTGCTCGCCGGCCAGGACCCGCTCACGCTCCTGCCCAATCGCCGCGAACTGATGGATCGCCTGCGCAAGGCCGTGAACCTGGGCGCGCGTCTGGGCACGAGTGGCGCCTTGCTGTTCATCGACCTGGACCATTTCAAGAACATCAACGACACGCGCGGCCACAACATGGGCGACCTGCTGCTCAAGGAGGTGGCGCAGCGGCTCGTCGCCAGCGTCCGCGAGATGGACACCGTCGCCAGATTGGGCGGCGACGAATTCATGGTCATGCTGGAGAACCTGGGCGACGATCTGGACAGCGCCGCGCGGCAGGCCAAAGTGGTCAGCGAAAAGATTCTCCGGAGAATCAATCAGCCCTATGTTCTGGGCGTGTCGGAGCTCCACCACAGCACAGCGAGCATCGGCATCGCCCTGTTTTCTCCGAATGAGCTTTCGGTCGACGAACTGATCAAGCAGGCTGACGTGGCGATGTACCAGGCCAAGGACGCGGGACGCAACCTGATGCGGTTCTTCGACGCGGAAATGCAGGTCCGCCTGAACGAGCGCGCGGCCATGGAGGCGGACTTGCGCGAGGGGATTGAAAAGGGGCAATTTGTCCTGCACTATCAGCCGCAGGTTGATTCGGCCGGTGCCGTGTTCGCAGCGGAGGCGCTGGTACGCTGGGTTCATCCGCAACGCGGACTGGTTGAACCGGGGCAATTCATCCCGCTGGCAGAAGAGGCCGGCCTGATCGGGGAACTGGGCAAGTGGGTGCTGGTGACAACATGCGTCCAGTTGGCGCGCTGGGCCGCTCAGCCGCGCATGTCGCAGCTTGTGCTGTCGGTCAATGTGAGCTCGCATCAGTTCAGCCAGGCCGATTTCGTCGATCAGGTCACGCAGGTGCTGTTGCAAACCGGGGCCGATCCGCGGCGCCTGAAACTGGAATTGACCGAGAGCATCATGATCAGGAACGTCGACGACGTGATGGCCAAGATGAACGCTCTGAAGGCACAGGGGATCGGCTTCTCGCTGGACGACTTTGGCACGGGCTATTCGTCGCTTTCCTACCTGAAGCGTCTGCCCATGGATGAACTCAAGATCGACCAGGGTTTTGTGCGCGACATTCTGCTCGACGCCAATGACGCGGCGATCGCCCGGATGGTCATCGCGCTGGCCGACAGCATGGGGCTGACCGTGATCGCCGAGGGTGTCGAAACCTCAGCGCAGCGGGACTTTCTTGCCGAGCTGGGCTGCCACCACTATCAGGGTTATCTGTTCAGCGGCCCCTTGCCGGCGCAGGCGTTCGAGGCGCTTGTGACGAGGGTGTGACGCCGGGCTTGCGCCGCCGAAGGCGGATGGCGGGGCAGGGTTGGCGATGATCGGGCCATCATCCTTCTCGGTGTGGCAGCGAACAGACTAGGCGCGCGCGCGAACCCATGATGGGCGGTGTCAGGCACCTTTCCCTCGATGACCATCTGGTCCACGGGTGAATCGGGGCACCAATCGTCTTGCATCAAGGAATCCTCATGCTCAAAAACAAAATTGCGCTGGTCACCGGTGCGTCTTCCGGCATCGGCCGCGCGACTGCGCTGGCGTTCGCCCGCGAAGGCGCCAAGGTCGTAGTCTCCGACGTTCAGACCGAACAAGGCGAGGAAACGGCCGCCATGGTCCGCGCCCAGGGTGGTGACGCCTTCTTTGTCAAGACCAATGTGGGCGACGCGCAAGCCTGCATGGATCTGGTTGCGGCCACGATCAAACACTATGGCCGCCTCGACGTCGCCTGCAACAACGCCGGCATTGGCGGCCCGGTGGCGCCGACCGCAGACTATCCGGTTGATGGCTGGGCGCAAGTGCTCAACATCAACCTGAGCGGCGTGTTCTTCGGCATGCAGGCGCAGATCAAGGCGATGCTGGCCACAGGCGGCGGCTCCATCATCAACCTGGCGTCGGTGCTGGGTTCGGTCGGCGGCCCGCGCTCACCGGCGTATTCAGCGGCCAAGCACGGCGTCATCGGTTTGACCCAGACGGCGGCCTGGGAGTACGGCGCGCACGGCATCCGGATCAATGCCGTCGGCCCCGGCTTCATCCACACACCCATGGTGCACAACCTGGAAGCCGATCCTGCCGTCAATGCGGCACTCATCGCCGCGCATGCCCTGGGTCGCCTGGGCCGTCCCGAAGAAGTTGCCGAACTGATCACTTGGCTTGCATGCGACCGCGCATCGTTCGCCACAGGGTCGTTCTACCCGATCGACGGCGGCTATCTGGCTCGCTGAACGCCGGGCCGGCGCTGTGCGGGATTTTCGTGACGCCGTTCAGGCCACCGCGCCGAACAGGGCGCCAGCGCCTGCAGTGACCGCCATCGCCACGGCGCCCCAGAAGGCGACGCGCCAAGTGCCGCGCCACACCGGCGCTGCGCCAGCCCGCGCAGAGAGCGCACCCAGGCCGGCCAGAAATACCAGTGCCGACGCCGACACCCAGAAAATCAAATGCGCTGGCGCTGCCAGGCTGACAACGGCAATTGGCAACAGCGCGCCGACCGAGAAACTCGCCGCCGACACCAGTGCTGCCTGGGTCGGACGCGCAGCGGTCGTCTCGGACAGCCCGAGCTCGTCGCGCGCGTGCGCCCCGAGCGCGTCATGGGCCATCAATTTGACGGCCACCTGATCGGCCAGTGACGGGTCCAGACCCCGGGCGACGTAGATTCCCGCAAGCTCGCGTTGTTCGCCCTCGGGGTCCTTCTTGAGCTCGGCGCGCTCCCACGCGAGGTCGGCATTTTCGGTGTCTTTCTGCGAATGGACGGAGACGAACTCGCCCGCGGCCATCGACATGGCGCCGGCGATCAGGCCCGAGACACTTGTCAGCAGGATCAAACGGTGCTCCGTGCCCGCTGCGGCCACGCCAAGCACCAGGCTGGCGGTCGACACGATGCCGTCGTTGGCGCCAAGCACGGCCGCGCGCAACCAACCGATGCGGTCGCTGTTGTGCCGCTCGGCGTGACGTCCCATGCCTCTGGCGAAGAACGGTCTTCGGGGCGGAATACGGCCGTTCGCCGCCGTGCGCGTGGTGGTGTTGATCATATTGGCTGTCCTTCTTCCGGAGATTCGACAACTCTAGGAATTGCCTGCGGCCAGGTCTGTACTCTACCGAACATGGCTGGGCCAAGCGGCACAGCGCCGGCTCAGAAACTCGCCAGCATGGCCAGCACCGCGGCCAGCATCATCAGGGTCGCCAGCCAGCCCACGATCTTGAGCGCGCGTGAAATGACGAATGGGCCCATGACGTCGGCGCGCGCCGCCATCAGCATCATCACGACCATGATCGGCACCGAGATGACGCCGTTGATCACGGCGCTCCAGTACAGCGCCTTGATCGGATCGATGGCCGTGAAGCCCAGCGCAATGCCGATGAGGGTCGAGACAGCGATGATGGCGTAGAACTGCTTGGCGTTCTTGGGCTTTCGCTCCAGGCTGTTCTTCCACTTGAAGGCGCCGGCCATCGCATAGGCGGAGGAGCCGGCCAGCACGGGAATGGCGAGCAGGCCGGTGCCGATGATGCCGGCGCTGAACAGCATGAAGGCGAACTCGCCGGCCAGCGGGCGCAGCGCCGTGGCCGCCTGCGCCGAGGTCTGGATGTCGGTGATGCCGTGCCGGTTGAGCGTGACGGCGGTCGTCAGGATGATGAAGAAGGCGACCAGATTGGAAAAGCCCATGCCGACCCAGGTGTCGATCCGGATGCGGCGCAGGTTGCTCCCGGCCTGCTGCGGCGCCTTGAGCAGGGGCCGCGCGTGCGGGTCGGCCAGCTGGTCCTCGACTTCCTGCGAGGCCTGCCAGAAAAAGAGGTAGGGGCTGATCGTCGTGCCGAACACCGCCACCACCGTCGTGACGTATTCGGGCTTCCAAGACAGCTGCGGCCGCAGCGCGCTGATCAGCACCTGCGACCAGGGGATGTGGATGACGAAGGCCGTGGCCATGTAGGCCAGCAGCGCCAGCGTCAGCCATTTGAGGATGCGCACATAGCGTCGGTACGGAATGAACACCTGCAGCAGCAGCGAGACCACGCCGAAGGCCACGGCGTAGACCTGCGCCGGGCCGCCGACGATCAGTGTGAGGGCCTCGCCCATGGCGGCGACGTCGGCCGCGATGTTGATCGTGTTGGCGATCAGCAGCAGGCCGACCACGGCGTACAGCAGCCAGGCCGGGTAATGGCGCCGGATGTTGGTGGCCAGTCCGTGCCCGCTGACGCGCCCGATGCGGGCGCTGACGATCTGGATGCCGACCATCAGAGGGTAGGTGAACAGGACTGTCCACAGCATGTTGAAGCCGAACTGGGCGCCGGCTTGCGAGTAGGTGGCAATTCCGCTCGGATCGTCGTCGGCCGCGCCCGTGATCAGGCCCGGCCCGAGCTTCTTGAGCCACGAGTCTTGCGGATGCGGCGGCACAGGCCTTGTGTCAGCCATGATTCAATCGTTTGCACGCGGCTGCACCAGTTCCAGTGCGTGGTCCAGCGCCTGCATCAACTCCTTGTTCAGGATCGGCTTGGTCAGGTAGCGCAGAAAGCCTGCGGCCAGGCCTTTTTCGATATCGCTCGGCATGGCGTTGGCGCTCAGGGCCAGCACCGGTATCTGCCGCGTGGCCGGGTTGAGCTGCAGGACCCGC
Organism: uncultured beta proteobacterium; assembly: GCA_903828665.1. Classification (GTDB taxonomy): domain Bacteria; phylum Pseudomonadota; class Gammaproteobacteria; order Burkholderiales; family Burkholderiaceae_C; genus Rhodoferax. The sequence continues at coordinate 34,389 of CAIKMZ010000035.1, read as the reverse complement.
AGCGCCTGCAGGCCGTTCATGCCAGGCAGGTGGATGTCGAGCAGGATCACATCGGGCGACTCGCTGTTGGCCAGCGCGATGCCCTGCACCGCGTCATAGGCGCGAAGCAGCCGCAGATCAGTTCTCGGCGCAACAAGCTGCGCGACCAGTTCCATGTTGGCCTCGTTGTCTTCCACATAGAGCACGGTGCGCTGGCGCGCCACGGGCTCGGACGGCGCCAGTGCCGGCGCCGGCATCCTTGCGGCGCTGCCGGCGCTGAAGCCGGGCGGCGCGGTCGTGTTGAGTTCGATCCAGAACACGCTGCCGACGCCGAGCGTGCTTTCCACGCCGATGGCACCACCCATCATCTCGATCAGGCGCTTGCACACCACCAGGCCGATGCCGGTCCCGGTAATGCCGCTGCTTTCCTGGCCGAGCCGGTTGAAGGGCTGGAACAATTGCGCCAGCTTGGCCTCGGACAAACCCTGGCCGGTATCGCGCACGCTGATGCGCACGCGGCCGCTTGCCGGGCGTTGCGCGCTGACCGTGACCGTTCCGTTGGCGCGGTTGTACTTGATGGCGTTGGACAGCAGATTGATGATCAGCTGCGTCAGTCGCGTCCGGTCCGCGCTCACGTAGCAGGGCGCATCGAACGCGGCAATGCTGACCTGAACGCCGCTTTGTTCGGCCAGTGCCTGACTCATGCTCTGGCATTCGGAGAGGATCTCGGACAAGGGCAGCGCTTCAAGGGAGTACGACAGCTTGCCCGCTTCGATCAGCGCCAGGTCGAGGATCTCATTGATCAACTCCAGCAGATACCAGCCGGCGTGGAGGATATGGTCGATCCTGGCCTTCTGGGCGACGGTTGGCGCCGGGGAGCCGGATTCAAGCAACTGGGCAAAGCCGAGGATCGAATTGAGGGGTGAGCGCAACTCGTGGCTCATGCTGGAGAGGAAGTCCGATTTCGCGTGATTCGCCGTCTCGGCCGCCTTTCTTGCGATGTCGAGCTCGATGTTTCGTTCCTGCAGGGTCTGGTCCAGGCGCTTGCGATCGGTGATGTCGGTCAGCACCATGCGATGCAGCGCCGCGCCCTCGGCGTTGCGCGCAATGGTCGCCTCCAGATGCGCCCAGAAGCTGGTGCCCTCATGCGTGCGCATCCGCAACTCGCAGGACTGCGTCTGCCCGGACGCCAGCAACTGCTTGTGATACAGGTAGTAGATGTCCTGGTCCGCTTTCAGCACGAAGCGGCTGAAGGGCTGGTGGATCAGCGCGCCGCGCGCCAGGCCGAGCAAGGTGGCCGCGGTCAGGTTGGCCTCCAGCAGCAGGCCCTGTTCGCTCAGCGTGCAGTAGCCGACCGGCGCCAGGTCATAAAGGTCGAAGTAGCGCGCACGCTCGGCGTCGAGCGCGTACTGGGTGTTGCGCAACTCCTCGTTCTGCAATTCCAGTTCGAGCTGATGCACCTGGAGGTCATGCAGCAATTGCTCGGTTGACCGCGGCGCAAAGGAAGCCGCGCTGACCGGCGCCGGGCGGTCAATCAGAGGCGCCTGCGGTTGCGGGTGCTGCGCGTTTGGGTCGGTCGAAAAGGAGTCGCTCAAGTCCGCTTTCTCCTTTGAATCAAGACGTCTCGGGGGAAGACTGCCGCCCGGTGAACGGGATGCAATCAGGACTTGAGGATAAGCGCAGTTCGAGCCGATGCCAATTTTTATTTTCAGCCGCAGGCCAACAAGGGCCCGGACGCCGACCCTGAGGGCTTTGGTCCGGATGGCTTGCGTCAGGATTCAAAGCGCACTCTCTCAAAGCGCGGCAATTCGCCGCCAATGCGTGCCAACGCACAGACCTCCGGCGATCGCGGCCACACAGTGGAGCCCTTTGGACCTCATGAGCAGCGCACCATGCAATTGGATACCCAAGCTGGGACATGGCCCGTGGAGCCACACGAGGGTTGTTCGGCGCTGTGCCCAGGCAGCGTCTCTTTCCCATGCGATGCACCGCAGTCGGTAAGGCCATGCCGATTGAACAGCCGCATACCAACGCGAGAAAAACTATGACACGGAACTTTCGCCCGGCGGTGGACTTGCTTGCCAGAAAGCAGGCCCACGACTACCACTTGAAAGCGGCTCAGCATTGCGAACTGGCCTCGCGCTGCCATATGGAAGCGGCCCTGCACATTGATGGCGGGGACCTCCGCGCGGCGTCCAGCCAGTCCAAGCTGGCCGATGAGCACATCGGTTACGCGATGCTGGAGTCGCGGCAGGCGTCCCCGACGGACGTCGGCCAAACCCCCGCCGCGCCATGACGACAGCGGGGCCGTGTCCCGCTGTGACCGCAAGCCGGACGGGTTCTGCTGCCAAGGGGTTCAGCGGGGAAATCGCGTGACCAGCAGCGGATCGCACAGCCTGCTGGAACTGCGCCGGCGCGCCGAGGCCGTTGCGCAGCACCACCTTTCAAGGACGGAGGGGGAGGACAAGGTTTTGTCCTTTGAGCAGACACAAGAAGTGTTGCACGAACTTCGCGTGCACCAGATCGAGCTGGAAATGCAGAACGAGGAAGTGCGCCGTGCGCAGGCCGAGCTCGACCTCCAGCGCGCACGCTACTTCGACATCTATGACAACGCTCCGGTCGGTTACTGCATCGTCAGCGACCGGGAACTGCTGCTGGCGGCCAACCTCACGGCGGCGAACCTGCTCGGCGTGGCGCGCAGCGACCTCATCCAGCAGCCCGTGTTCCGCTTCATACGGCATGAGCACCGGCAGGTCTTTCACCAGATGCACCAGCGGGTCGAACCGGGTGGCGAGCCGCAGACCTGCGAAGTGCAGATGGGCAAGGACGAGGCCACGCAGGTCTGGGTCCAGCTGACCGCCAGTGCCGCGCAGGATGATGCGGGCCAGCCCGCGATGCGCATGGTGCTGAGCGACATCAGCCAGCGCAAGCGGATCCAGATGGAGATTCAGAGCGCGAAGGAGTTCGCCGAAAACATCGTTGAAACCATGCGCGAACCGCTGCTGGTCCTGAACTCCCGGCTGGAAATCGTCTTGGCGAATCAAAGCTTCTACAAGACTTTCGAGACGGCGCCGGTGCAAACCATTGGCAAGTCTATCTACGACCTCGGCGACGGGCAATGGAACATACCGAGGTTGCGCGTATTTTTTGAAGAAATCATTCCCACGTCATCGGTATTCGACGGTTATCTGGTGGAGCATGATTTTCCTGGGGTCGGGCACAAGTCGATGATCCTCAACGCCCGGGAAATTGTTCAGCAGAGCATCGGCCAGAAGTTCATCCTGCTCGCCATGGAGGACATCACCGCGCGCACGCAAGCCGAAGAACTGGTGCGACGCATGGCCTACTATGACCCGCTGACCCGACTGGCGAACCGGGAACTGCTCAAGGATCGCCTGGTCCAGTCGATGAAGGCCGGGCAGCGCAGCGGGAATCATGGCGCCTTGATATTCCTGGACCTGGACAACTTCAAGTCGCTCAATGACACTCGGGGGCATGCGGCGGGCGACCTGCTGCTGATCGAAGTGGCCCAACGACTGCTTGCTTGTGTTCGCCAGATCGACTCGGTGGCCCGTTTTGGCGGCGACGAGTTCGTCGTGCTGCTCAACGACTTGCCGTCGGATCGAGGGCAGGCCCGCGTTCAGGCCGGGTTGGTGGCCGAGAAGATTCGCGGCATGCTCGACACGCCCTATGCCTTGCTGTTGAGCACCGGCGAAGGCAGTGCGACGCAGGAGCTGATCCACAGCTGCACCGCGAGCCTGGGTGTGGTGCTGTTCCTGGGGCAGGAAAGCTCGGCGGAAGAGGTGATCAAGTGGGCCGACCTGGCGATGTACAAGGCCAAGGACGCGGGGCGCAACGCCTTGTGCTTCTTCGACTCCCTGATGCAGATTGAGAACATCGCGCATGTGGTTCTGGAGGAAGACCTGCGCGAAGCCATCCTGAAGAAGCAGTTCCTGGTCTATTACCAGGCCCAGGTCGATGGCAAGGGTGAGATCACGGGCGTTGAAGCACTGCTGCGCTGGCCACATCCGGTGCGTGGCTGGGTTGCGCCGTGCGAGTTCATCGCGAAGGCGGAAAAGACCGGGCTGATCCTGCCGCTGGGTTTGTGGGTTCTGGAAACGGCCTGCACCCAGTTGGTACGCTGGGCACTGCGCGCCGGTGCTGAACGCTGGACGATCGCGGTCAACGTGACCGCGCGTCAGTTTCACCAGGCGGATTTTGTGGAACAGGTGCTGGAGGTGATCGCGCGCACCGGCGCCCATTCAAATCGGCTTCGACTGGAACTCACGGAAAGCGTCTTGATCGCGGATGTCGAAAGCGTCATCAGCAAGATGATCACGCTCAAGGAACAGGGAGTGAGCTTTTCGCTGGACGACTTCGGCACCGGGTATTCGTCGCTCTCATCCCTGAAACGGCTGCCGCTCGACGAACTCAAGATCGGCCAGAACTTCGTGCGCGACATCCTGGTCGATCCGGATGACGCTGCCGTTGCCGGAATGGTGGTGGCGCTGACCGAGAGCATGGGTCTGACGGTGATCGCCGAGGGTGTCGAGACCGAAGCGCAGCGCGACTTCCTGGCCGGCCTGGGCTGCCACAACTACCAGGGCTTTCTGTTCAGCGAGGCCTTGCCGGTTCAGGCGTTCGAGCGGCTTGCGGCGTTGGCCTAGCAGCACTTGCCAACAAAAAAAGAAAGGCCCTGTGGGGCCTTTCCTTCTGGCAGCGGCCTGGCCGCGCCGCTCAGTCGCGTTCGCCGCCGAAGATGCCGAGCAGGGCCAACAGGCTCTGGAACACGTTGATGATGTCGAGGTACAGGGCCAGGGTGGCGCTGATGTAGTTGGTCTCGCCGCCGTCGACGATCTGCTTGAGGTCGAACAGCATGTAGGCGCTGAAGATGCCGATGGCCATGACCGAGATCACCGCCATGCCGGCTGTGGAGCCGACAAAGATGTTGATGATGCCGCCGATCATGATGGCGATGGCGCCGACAAACAGCCACTTGGCCATGCCGGAGAGGTCGCGCTTGATCACGCTCGACAGGCTGGCCATGACGAAGAAAACGCCGGCTGTGCCGCCAAAGGCGGTCATGATCAGGTCAGGACCGTTCTTGAAACCCAGCACCATGGCGATCATGCGCGAGAGCATCAGGCCCATGAAGAAGGTGAAACCCAGCAGTACCGGCACGCCGGCAGCCGAATTCTTGGTCTTTTCGATCGCGTACATGAAGCCGAAGGCGCCACCGAGAAACACAATCATGCCCAGGCCGCCGCCCAGCGAGCGGGTGATGCCGGTGGCCACGCCCAGCCAGGCGCCCAGAACGGTGGGTACCAGGCTCAAGGCCAGCAACCAGTAGGTATTGCGCAGCACCTTGTTGCGCTGCTCGGCCAATGAGCCGAAGCCGTAGCCGCGGTCAATCGATTGCACGTTGTCATTCATGGTCAGAAACTCCTTCAATGTCTGCGGGTAGCAGATAGGGCGCATTCTATGGGAATCAAGACCCGCGCAAGAATTGACCGGCCTGATGCCGCAGCGCTGCAGGGGTTTCTGCACGGTGGCGTCGGCAAGCGGCGCGGGCAGACGCGTTATGCTCGATTCTTCGTCCAACCGAGGTTCACCCATGAAAAACACATTTGCCCTTGAACTCTCCGATGTCAAGAAGGTGGCGGCCGCGGCTGAAGCCGAGGCGCTGAAGAACAACTGGGCGGTCACGATTGCCATCGTCGACGAAGGCGGCCATCTGCTGTGGCTGCAGCGGCTCGACGGCGCGCCGGCGATTTCCGCCCATATTGCGCCGGCGAAGGCGCACACGGCGGCACTGGGACGGCGCGAAAGCAAGGTTTACGAAGACGTCATCAACGGCGGTCGCACCTCTTTCCTGAGCGCGCCGCTCGTCAGCGGCATGCTCGAGGGCGGCGTGCCCGTGCTCAAGGACGGCCAATGCCTGGGCGCCGTCGGCGTCAGCGGCGTGAAATCGAGCGAGGATGCGCAGATTGCGCGCGCCGGCATTGCCGCATTGCAGTTCTAGATCACGCTCCGAGCGTCAGTAGTCGAGCCGCTCGGGTCGGAGTTCCTGCAGGATGGTGGTGGCGATTTCTTCGATCGATTTGGTGGTCGTCGACAGCCAGCGGATGCCCGAGCGGCGCATCATGGCCTCGGCTTCGCGCACCTCCATGCGGCAGTTTTCCAGTGAGGCGTAGCGCGAGTTGGGCCGGCGTTCGTTGCGGATCTCGCTCAGGCGTTCGGGCTGGATCGTCAGGCCGAACAGCTTGCCGTGGTGCGGCTTGAGCGCCGGCGGCAACTGCCCGCGTTCAAAGTCCTCCGGGATCAAGGGGTAATTGGAGGCCTTGAGACCGTATTGCATCGCCAGATAGAGCGAGGTTGGGGTCTTGCCGCTGCGGCTGACGCCGACCAGGATCACATCGGACTGCACCAGATCGACGTTCGATTGCCCGTCGTCGTGCGCCAGCGAGAAGTTGATGGCCTCGATGCGCGACTGGTATTCCTCGCTCTTGCTGACGTCGCTGAAGCGGCCGACGCGGTGGTTCGACTTGACGCCGAGTTCGGTTTCGAGGGGTTGCACGAAAGTCTGGAACAAGTCGAGCAGCATGCCCTGGCAGCCTTGCGTGATGACGTCGAGGATCCCGGTGTTGACGACGGTCGTGAAGACGATCGGCTTGTTGCCGTCGATGACACCCGCGTGGTTGATCTGGCGCACGGCTTGCTCCGCCTTGTCGATGCTGTCGACAAAGGGTAGGCGGACATGGCGAAACTTGACTTCGAACTGGGCCAGGATGGCGTTGCCGAAGGTTTCGGCCGTGATGCCGGTGCCGTCGGAAACAAAGAAAACAGTGCGGTTGGACATGGTGGGAAGGTGGTGAAGGGCGGGTCGGATGGTCGGCATGCTGCTGCAGCGCACTGGGCTGCGCGCGGGCTCACGCCCTACAATGATGCCAATTGACCCGATTTTCTCATGCGCCCCATTGACCTGCCACATCGAAGACGCCGTCGGATGGCTCGCCTGAGCACTGCGCACGCATTTCCGGCCCGGAATGCGCGCGCCGCTACGCTTTTAACTTCTGGAGCTTTCCCATGTCTGCACTATTCAGCCCGACCGCCTTGGTCGTACCGTTTGAGAACCTGAGGATGACTGACGTCGAGTCGGTTGGCGGCAAGAACGCCAGTCTCGGCGAGATGATTTCAAACCTGCCGACGGGCGTCAAGGTCCCGACCGGCTTCGCCACAACGGCCCATGCCTTCCGCGATTTTCTGGCCTACCAGGATCTGGCGGGCCGGATCAATGCGCGCCTGAGTGCGCTCGACACGGAAGACGTGCGCGCACTGGCGCAGGTGGGTGCGGAAATTCGGGCGCTGGTCGAGGCGCAGCCCTTTCCGGCCGATCTCGAGCAGGCGATCCGCGACGCTTTCGTGACGCTGAGCGCGGGCAACACGCAGGCCTCGTTTGCGGTGCGCTCCTCGGCCACGGCGGAAGACCTGCCCGACGCCTCGTTTGCCGGCCAGCAGGAGACCTTCCTCAATGTCATCGGCATCGAGGAAATCCTGCACAAGATCCGCGAGGTGTTTGCCTCGCTCTACAACGACCGCGCCATCAGCTACCGCGTGCACAAGGGCTTTGCGCACGAGCATGTGGCGCTCAGCGCCGGCATCCAGCGCATGGTGCGCTCGGACATCGGCGCCGCCGGCGTCATGTTCACCATCGATACCGAGTCCGGCTTCTCTGATGTGGTCTTCATCACATCGAGCTACGGCCTTGGCGAGACCGTGGTGCAGGGCGCCGTCAACCCGGACGAGTTCTATGTCCACAAGCCGATGCTCAAGGCCGGCAAGCGCGCTCTGATTCGCCGCAGCCTGGGCTCCAAGCTGATCCAGATGCAGTTCACCACCGCCGAAGAGAAGGCGGTGAGCGGCAAATTGGTCAAGACCACCGACGTGCCGACCGAACTGCGCAACCGCTATTCGCTGACCGATGCGGACGTCGAGAAACTGGCAGCCTACGCACTCGTGATCGAGCAGCACTATGGCCGCCCGATGGACATCGAGTGGGGCAAGGACGGAGCGGACGGCGAGATCTACATCCTGCAGGCACGGCCGGAGACGGTCAAGAGCCAAGCCGGCAGCGCGGTTCAGTACCGCTACACGCTCAAGGGCAAGGGTGCCGTCATCGTCGAAGGGCGCGCCATCGGCCAGAAGATCGGCACGGGACCGGTGCGCATCGTGCACAACATCAGCGAGATGGACAAGGTGCAGGCCGGCGATGTGCTGGTGACCGACATGACCGACCCGAATTGGGAGCCGGTGATGAAGCGGGCCTCGGCCATTGTGACGAACCGGGGCGGGCGTACTTGCCACGCCGCCATCATTGCCCGCGAACTCGGGATTCCTGCGGTGGTCGGCTGCGGCAATGCGACCGAACTGCTCAAGGAGGGCACGCTGGTGACGGTCAGCTGCGCCGAGGGCGATACCGGCTTCATCTACGACGGGCTGCTGGAAACCGAAGTCAGCGAAGTCCGGCGCGGCGAAATGCCGGCCGTGCCGGTCAAGATCATGATGAACGTCGGCAACCCACAACTCGCCTTTGACTTCTGCCAGTTGCCCAATGAAGGCGTGGGCCTGGCGCGACTGGAATTCATCATCAACAACAACATCGGCGTGCACCCGAAGGCGATCCTCGACTATCCGAACATCGCAGCCGACCTGAAGAAGGCGGTCGAGTCGGTGGCCCGCGGTCATGCGTCGCCTCGCGCCTTCTACGTGGACCGGGTCGCCGAGGGCGTGGCCACGATCGGCGCGGCGTTCTGGCCCAAACCGGTGATCGTGCGCCTGTCGGATTTCAAGAGCAACGAATACCGCAAGCTCATCGGCGGCAGCCGTTACGAGCCCGAGGAAGAAAATCCGATGCTCGGCTTTCGCGGTGCCGCGCGCTACGTCAGCGCCGATTTCGGCGAGGCGTTCGCGATGGAGTGCGAAGCGCTCAAACGCGTTCGCGAGGACATGGGGCTGAGCAATATCCAGGTCATGGTGCCGTTCGTGCGCACCGTCGGCCAGGCGCGCAAGGTGACCGAGCTGATGGCCAAGCACGGGCTCAAGCGCGGCGAGAACGGCCTCAAGATCATCATGATGTGCGAGATCCCGAGCAACGCCATCCTGGCCAAGGAATTCCTGCAGTACTTCGACGGCTTCTCGATCGGCTCGAATGACCTGACGCAGTTGACGCTGGGTCTGGATCGCGATTCCGGCATGGAGTTGCTGGCCGCCGATTTCGATGAACGCGATCCGGCGGTCACCGCTCTGATCAGCATGGCGATCGCGGCCTGCAAGGCCGAGGGCAAGTACATCGGCATTTGTGGCCAGGGTCCGAGCGATCATCCGGACTTTGCGGAGTGGCTGACGCGCGAGGGGATTTCATCGATTTCCCTGAACCCGGATTCAGTCGTGGCGACCTGGCAAAGGCTCGCTGGTCAATAGCCATGGCCGGCGGCTTGCGTTTGCAGGGCTGGCTGCTGGCACTCTGGTTTGCGGCGTCGTTTGGCGTCGTCTTCTTTGCGCACGACCTGCGCGGCATTGTCGACGGCTGGCCGGTGGCCTACTGGTTCGCCGCCCAGGGCAGTGTTTTCATCTTCATCGCCATCGTTGCGCTGTTTGCCTGGCTCGCCAATCGGCGCGACGGACAGAGCGCGGCGGCGGACCCCGCCTATAGCGCCTACAAGCGCCGCCTGCACCGGCGCTTTGGCGTCTACGTGCTGGGTCTGCTGCTGTTCCTGCTGGCCCTGGCGCTGGCCGAGCAGTGGGGACTGAAGAAGGGCTGGGTCGGTGCGATCTTCCTGTTTGCTACGGTCTGCCTGTACGCCGTGATTGGCGTGCACGGCCGCACCTCGGATGCCGCCGAATATTACGTGGCAGGGCGCAATATTCCGGCCGTCTACAACGGCATGGCGACGGCCGCGGACTGGATGAGCGCGGCTTCCTTCATCAGTATGGCCGGCGGGCTCTACCTGCAGGGGTTTTCCGGCACGCCGGGTCAGCCCGGCGGCCTGGTGTACGTGCTGGGCTGGACCGGCGGCTTTTGTCTCGTGGCGCTGCTGGTGGCGCCGTACCTGCGCAAACTCGAGCTGTACACCGTGCCTGACTATTTTCAGCAACGTTTCGGCGGTCGCTGGCCGCGCATGATCGCGGCGTTTTCGGCCGTGCTGTGTTCCTTCACCTATGTGGTGGCGCAGATCTACGGCGTCGGGCTGATCACCTCGCGCCTGACCGGGGTCCAGTTCGAGATCGGCATCCTGCTCGGCCTGGGCGGCGTGCTGGTGTGTTCGTTCCTCGGAGGCATGCGGGCCGTGACCTGGACCCAGGTGACCCAGTATGTGGTGCTGATCCTGGCCTTTCTGATTCCGGTTTCGTGGCTGGCCTACAAGCAGATGGGCAACCCCTTGGCGCCTTTTGTCTACGGACAGCAACTGCCCAAGATTGCCAGCCTCGAACAACAACTGTTGAAGTCGCCGGCCGAGCGGCAGGTGACCGACGAATTCGCGCGGCGCGCGCACGACTACGAGCTCAAACTGCAGGACGTGGAGGCAGCGTTGGCGACTGAGCGCAAGGACTTGAAGGACAGGATTCACCGCTTGAACGAACATCATGCAGACGAAGTGGCCATCGTCGCCGCAAGGCGTGAGTTGGCTGCGCTGCCCAGGGATGCCGCGACGGCGCGCGAGTACTGGACGCGCGCCATGCAGGACAACCTCGAGCGCGCCAGGCCGCTGGGCGGCATGCCGCTGCACGCCAAGGCCTTTGCCGGTGATCCGGATGGCAGTCCCGCTGCACGCGAGGAATTTGAACTCTCAAGGACGAACTTCCTGGCCCTGATGTTCTGCCTGATGGTGGGGACGGCCGGCTTGCCGCACCTCCTGACCCGCTTTTACACGACCCGAACGGTCGCCGAAGCCCGGACTTCCGTGGTCTGGTCGCTGTTTTTCATTGCCCTCCTGTACCTCGCGGCGCCGGCGCTGGCGGTGCTCGTGAAGTACGAGATCATGAGCCACCTGGTCGGCCAGAGTTTTGATTCGCTGCCGGCCTGGATTGCGCAATGGGCGAAAGTCGACCCGGCCCTGATATCGGTCAGCGATGTCAATGGCGACAACATCCTGCAGTTCTCCGAACTCCGGCTGGGCGCCGATATCGTGATGCTGGCAACACCGGAGATTGGCGGGCTGCCCTATGTGGTGTCGGCACTGGTTGCCGCAGGCGGGCTGGCCGCGGCCTTGTCGACCGCCGATGGCCTGCTGCTGACGATCGGCAACGCGCTGGCGCATGACCTGTTCTTTCGCGGCGCCAGCGGGAGTGGTCAGGCGGGTGCCGTGCGCCGCGTGATGCTGTCCAAATTCGTGCTGCTGGTGGCGGCCCTGGTGGCCGCCTACGTCGCGGCGCAACGCCCGGCAGACATTCTCTACCTCGTCTCGGCCTCGTTTTCGCTGGCGGGGGCTGCGTTTGTGCCGGTCATGGTGCTGGGAATCCTGTGGAAGGGAACGACCTCCCGGGCCGCCGTGAGCGGCATGTCGGCGGGCCTGGGCCTGACGATCTACTACATGGCCGTCAATGCGGCGTCGGTCCGTTCCGAACTGGGTCTGGTTGGCAGCGGCCTGTGGTTTGGCATCCAGCCGGTTTCTGCCGGCGTCTTCGGCATTCTGGCCGGACTGCTCGTGACGCTGGCCGTCAGCCTCCTGTGGCCGGGCGGGCGCAGCGGCACGCCGGCTTCGGATCGCATATAATCGCTGGCTCACCTTGCCACACCTCACACGACGCTGGGGGTGGCTTATTCTGCCCCGAAGGGGCTATCCACAAGGAGTATCAATGCGTCATTACGAAATCATTCTCATGATCCATCCGGATCAGAGCGAACAAGTTCCCGCCATGCTGGAGCGCTACAAGGGCATGATCATTGCCGGCGGCGGCAAAGTGCACCGCGTCGAGGACTGGGGCCGTCGCCAACTGGTCTACATGATCAACAAACTTGCCAAGGCGCACTACCTTTGCGTCAACATCGAAGCCGATCAGGCGGTGATGGCCGAACTCGAACATGCGTTCAAGTTCAACGATGCCGTCTTGCGTCATCTGACCGTTTCGAAGAAGAAGGCCGACACCGGCCCGTCTTCGATGATGAAGACGGTCGAGCGTGAAGACGCCCGCAAGACACAGCAGGCTGAATACCAGGCCTGAACCAGTACTTGTCAGCGAGGAGCGTGAACCACGTTGCCAACCAGCTTGTTCTGACCGCCTGTATCGCCGAGCTTGACGGCTTGCGCTACACACCGGCCGGACTGCCCGCCTTGAATCTTCGTCTCGAACACGAGTCCGAAATTCAGGAAACAGGGCAAACAAGACAGGTCAAGGCGGCAATCAAGGCGGTGGCTTTCGGTGCATTGGCTGAACGGCTTGTCAGACAGGCCATAGGCAGCACCTGGCGCTTCACCGGTTTCTTGGGAACACCCCGCAACGGCAAGACACTTGTATTTCATGTCCAAGAGTTTCAGCAAGATTAACGAATTCGCATTTATTTAAGGAGTCCATCATGGCCGGACCAAAACGTTTCAATAACAAAGACAAGCGCCCGAAGCGCCCAGCACAGAACCTGCTGTTCAAGCGCAAGCGCTTTTGCCGCTTCACCGTGACCGGTGTTGAAGAGATTGACTACAAGGACATCGACACCTTGCGCGATTTCATCGCCGAGAACGGCAAGATCATCCCCGCGCGCCTGACTGGCACCCGTGCCATTTTCCAGCGCCAGCTCAACACCGCTATCAAGCGCGCGCGCTTCCTCGCGATGCTGCCGTACAGCGACCAGCACAAGATCTAAGGAAAACGACCATGCAAATTATTCTGCTCGACAAGGTCGTGAACCTTGGCAATCTCGGTGAAATCGTGCGCGTCAAGGACGGTTATGCCCGCAACTTCCTGATTCCTTCCGGCCGCGCCCGTCGCGCCACCGAATCGGCGAAACAACAGTTCGAAGAAAAGCGCGCTGAACTGGAAAAGGCTGCCGCCGCCAAACTGGCCGAGGCGCAAGCCGTCGGTGAAAAGCTGGCCGGCACAACCGCCAAGCTGACCCAGAAGGCCGGCGTGGACGGTCGCCTGTTCGGTTCCGTCACCAACGCCGACATCGCCGAAGAGCTGACCAAGAACGGATTCCCCGTCGTCAAGGCTCAGATCCGCATGCCCAATGGTCCGATCAAGGTCGTTGGCGACAGCACGGTCAGCGTTGCTTTGCATACCGACGTCGTGGTCGACATCACGGTCTCGGTGTACGGCGAAACGGCCTAAACCGCGCTCGCTCTGCCTCTAAAGCCGCCGGGGTTTGCGCCCTGGCGGCTTTTCTCTTGGCGCTTCGACTTGTCCACAGATCTCCACAGCCTGTGCACAGCTTTTAAGCGGCTTGTGCCCAGCATTTCACTCGACGCCAAACAGTCGCTGGCGTAGTATTCAAGGCTCTAAGGAAACCCCATGTCTGCTGTACTTTCTGCCGTGCCTGATGATTACGGGCAAGACCGGCAAGTGGCGCAATTGCGCATACCGCCGCACTCGGTCGAGGCCGAGTCCAGCGTGCTCGGCGGCCTGCTGCTTGACAACGGCGCCTGGGACCGCGTGGGCGACCTGCTGCACGAGGGCGATTTCTACCGCTTCGAGCACCGTATGGTGTTCGGCGCCATCGGGGCCTTGATCAACGCCTCCAAGCCGGCCGACGTGATCACGGTGTTCGAGCAACTGATCGGGCAAGGCAAGGCCGAGGAAATTGGCGGGCTGGCCTACCTCAACGCGCTGGCGCAATACGTGCCGAGCGCCGGCAATATCCGGCGCTACGCCGAGATCGTCCGCGAGCGCTCCGTCCTGCGCAAGCTGGTCAGTGCCAGCGACGAGATTTCGACCACCGCGTTCAATCCGCAGGGGCGTCCGGTGGCGACGATCCTGGACGAGGCCGAGCAGAAGATTTTCAACATCGGCGAAGAGGGCGCCCGCAACCGCCAGGGCTTTCAGGCCATGGACACGCTGGTGGTGGCGCTGCTGGACCGTGTCCAGGAGATGGCCGACAACCCGAACGACGTGACCGGCGTGCCGACCGGGTTTTACGACCTGGACCGCATGACGGCCGGCTTTCAGGCCGGCGACCTGATCGTGCTGGCGGCGCGGCCGTCGATGGGCAAGACGGCCCTGGCCATCAATATTGCCGAGCATGTGGCGCTCAACGAGGGCCTGCCGGTGGCCGTGTTCTCGATGGAAATGGGTGCGGCCCAACTGGCCGTGCGGATCGTCGGCTCGATCGGCCGCATCGACCAGAGCCATTTGCGCACCGGCAAGCTGACCGACGAGGAATGGCCGCGCCTGACCGAAGCGATTGAAAAGCTGCGCACCATTTCCCTGCACATTGACGAGTCGGCCGGCCTGACTTCGAGCGAACTGCGGGCCAACGCCCGGCGCCTGTCGCGCCAGTGCGGCAAGCTCGGCCTGATCGTGGTCGACTACCTGCAGCTCATGAGTGGATCGGGCAACAGCGACGGCGAGAACCGGGCGACGGAACTGGGCGAAATCTCACGCGGCCTCAAGATGCTGGCCAAGGAATTGCAGTGCCCGGTGATGGCCTTGTCGCAGCTCAATCGCAGTGTGGAAAGCCGCCCCGACAAGCGGCCCATGATGAGCGATCTGCGCGAGTCCGGCGCGATCGAGCAGGACGCCGACATCATCATGTTCATCTACCGCGACGAGTACTACACGAAGGACGCCTGTAAGGAGCCCGGCGTGGCCGAAGTCATCATCGCCAAGCAGCGTAACGGCCCGACCGGCGTCGTCAAGCTGGCCTTCCTGAAACCGATCACCAAGTTCGAATCGCTGGCCTCGGGCGGCAGCGGCGACTTCTAGGGCGCCGCCACGGGCCTTGCGGCCCCCGGTGCTCCGGGGCGCTAAAGCACCTCGCTGGCAAAGTCTGCCAGCCGCGAGCGCTCGCCGCGCGCCAGCGTGATGTGGCCGCCGTGCTGCCAGCCCTTGAACTTGTCGACGGCAAAGGTCAGCCCGGACGAGCCCTCGGTCAGGTAGGGCGTGTCGATCTGGGCGATGTTGCCCATGCAGATGATCTTGGTGCCGGGGCCGGCGCGGGTGATCAGCGTCTTCATCTGCTTGGGCGTCAGGTTCTGCGCCTCGTCGATGATGACGTACTTGTTCAGGAAGGTGCGCCCGCGCATGAAGTTCATGCTCTTGACCTTGATCCGGCTGCGGATCAGTTCGTTGGTGGCGGCACGTCCCCATTCGCCTGCGCTGGTGTCGGTCTTGCCCAGCACTTCGAGGTTGTCGTCGAGCGCGCCCATCCACGGCCCCATCTTTTCTTCTTCGGTGCCCGGCAGGAAGCCGATGTCTTCACCGACGCTGACCGTGGCCCGCGTGACGATGATCTCGGTGTAGCGCCGGTCGTCCAGCACCTGGGTCAGGCCCGCTGCCAGCGCCATCAGGGTCTTGCCGGTGCCGGCCGTGCCGGTCAGGGTGACGAAGTCGATCTCCGGATCCATCAGCAGGTTCATCGCGAAGTTCTGCTCCCGGTTGCGCGTGGTCACGCCCCACACCGCGTTCTTCAGGTGTGTGTAGTCCTTGAGCGTCTTGAAGACCGCCGTGTTGCCGCGGATCTCGGTGACGCGCGCATATAGGCTGGGCTCGCCGGGCGACTCGAAGTAAATGAACTGGTTGATCAGCAGGCTTGGCACGATCGGGCCGGTGATGCGGTAGAACGTGTGCGCACCCTGCTGCCAGCTTTCCACGGTTTCACCGTGATTGGTCCAGAAATTGGCGGGCAGGGCATAGGCACCGGCGTACAGCAGATCGCCGTCTTCGAGTGTCTTGTCGTTCTGGTAGTCGTCGGTTGCCAGGCCGAGCGCGCGCGCCTTGACGCGCATGTTGATGTCCTTGGACACCAGCACCACTTCGCGCGCTGCGCTGCCGGGCACCTGGCCGTGCTCGGCGAACTGCTGGCGCAGCGCCTCCACCACGCCCAGAATCTGGTTGTCGGCCTTGCCCTGAGGCAGGCTACTCGGCAATGTGTAGTTCAGGAGCTGCGTCTGGAAGAACAACTTGCCGCCGGCTTCGCGGTGGCCGGTGCTGCCCAGTGGCAAGCCGGCCGTGATGTCGGCGTTCTGATGGCCGGCCAGGGCGTCGAGCGTGCGGCTGGTCTGGCGCGCGTTGCGGGCGACCTCGGTCACGCCCTTCTTGTGGGAATCGAGTTCTTCCAGAACAATCATCGGAAGAAAGATGTCGTGTTCCTCGAAGCGGAACAGGCACATCGGGTCGTGCAGCAGCACATTGGTGTCGAGCACGAACAGCTTGGGCGGACCATTGTGCTTGGTCTTTTTTGCCCGCAACTTCGGTGCTGCCGGCGCCGGTGCCGTGGCGGCCGGTGCCTTGGCTGGCGCTTCCAGCGCGCTGGCGTCAGGCCGGCGGGCGCGCGCGCCGCGGCCTGGCGCCGTATTTTTTTCCATGGCCATCGTCACGGGTGCCGGCGCCGCGATGGGTGCTTCGGCTTCCCGTGCCGGTGCTCGTTCGGTTGCGACTTGCACCGCCGCCGGCGCTTCCGGCTTGCGGGCGCGGGCTGGCACGTTGTAATCCCGTTCGGACAGCAAGGCGGCGCGTTTGGTGGGGGCGGTTGGCAGTGGCATAGGGGCTTAGGGCGAATGGATGGGGTGGTGTTCTTTAAGCGAAAAAGCCGCCGTGGAAACAGGGCGGCTTTTCAATGGCATGCGCCTGGGCATGCATCTGCGGTCAGACGAGTGCGGCGGTCTTTTTGAGTTCCTTGACGGCCTTGAGCACGTCGTCCACATGGCCGGGCACCTTCAGGCCGCGCCATTCTTCCTTGAGCTGGCCGTCCGGGCCGATCAGGAAGGTGCTGCGCTCAATGCCCTTGACCTTCTTGCCGTACATGATCTTGTTCTTGACGACGCCGAACATGTGGCACATCTTTTCTTCGGTATCGGCGATCAGCTCGAACGGCAGTTCCAGCTTGGCCTTGAATTCCTCGTGCGATTTCATGTTGTCGCGCGACACGCCGAAGACGGTGGCGCCGGCCTTCACGAAGTCCTTGTACTTGTCCCGGAACTGCATCGCTTCGGTCGTGCAACCTGGCGTGTTGTCCTTGGGGTAGAAGTACAGGATGATTGTTTTTCCGAGGTGGGAGGTGTTGGACACCTTGATGCCACTGGTGGCATTCGATTCAAATTCAGGGATGGGTTTATTGACAACAATCGCCATGGTTCTTGATCTCGTGTGACAGGATGCGTCGTTCTCTCAAGTCGTTGGTCCTATCCTGTGACAACGCTGTGGCACCTTCGACTACAACCTGCGATTTTACTCTGAAAATCAGCTCCGTCGCCCTTGAGGGGCACACGTGTTATCCCTATGTGCTTTCGAGCAGCAAAGCGGCGACGACCCTGCGCCCCTCGGCGGCCAGAATGTTGTAGGTCCGGCAGGCCGCTTTGGTGTCCATGGTTTCGATGCCGATGCGCTTCTCGATCAAGGGCTGGAGCCAGACCGGCTGCGGGAAGCGGATGCGCTTGCCGCTGCCGAAGATGACCAGTTCGGCGTCCATCGCAGCCAGTTCGGCGAAGTGGGACTGGTCAAGGTCCTCGAAGCGGTTGCAGGCCCAGGCTTGCCGTTCGCCACCGGAGCCGATGAGCACGCTGGTGGTGATTTTTTCGCCGGCAACGCCGATCCAGCCCGGTCCGTAACCGCTGATCGACTGCACGCTGATGATGTCGGGTTGAAGCTTCATGCTGAAAAATTCCGTTGGGCTGGCGGTGGGCGGCAACTGGCCGGGGCCTGGCGCTGAGTTGTGGTCAAATTATAGGTTTCGCATCACGTCACCCGTGTCCGGAGGGACTTTGAAGACCATTCGAAAATCTACCAAGCTTGCCAGCGTCTGCTACGACATACGCGGCCCCATCATGGACGCGGCGCGCCAGATGGAGGAGGAAGGTCACAAGATCATCAAGCTCAACATCGGCAATCTGGCCGCGTTCGGCTTCGACGCGCCCGAGGAAATCCAGAAGGACATGATCCGCAACCTGCCCAATTCGGCCGGTTACTCCGACAGCAAGGGCATCTTCGGCGCCCGCAAGGCGGTCATGCACTACACCCAGCAGCAGGGCGTCAAGGGCGTGACGCTCGACGACATCTACCTGGGTAACGGCGCGAGCGAACTGATCGTGATGGCGACCAATGCCCTGCTCGACAACGGCGACGAATTGCTGCTGCCGTCGCCCGACTACCCGCTCTGGACCGCGGCCGCCAGCCTGTCGGGCGGCACGCCGGTGCATTACCTGTGCGACGAGGCGCAGGGCTGGATGCCCGACCTCGACGACATCCGCGCCAAGATCACGCCGCGCACCAAGGGGATTGTCGTCATCAACCCGAACAACCCGACCGGCGCCCTGTATTCGGACGACATGCTCAAGGCCATCGTGGCGATCGCGCGCGAGCACGGCCTGGTGATCTTTGCCGACGAGGTCTATGACAAGGTGCTGTATGACGGCGCCCGCCACACGGCCATTGCCAGCCTCAGCGACGACGTGCTGACACTGACTTTCAACTCGCTGTCCAAGAGCTACCGTTCCTGCGGTTACCGGGCCGGCTGGATGGTCGTGTCGGGCGACAAGAAGCCGGCGCGCGACTACATCGAGGGGCTCAACATGCTCTCGAACATGCGGCTGTGCGCCAACGTGCCGGGCCAGTGGGCGATCCAGACCGCGCTCGGCGGCCACCAGAGCATCAACGAACTGGTGGCAGAAGGCGGACGCCTGCGCCGCCAGCGCGACCTGGCCTATGAACTGATCACCGCGATTCCCGGCGTCACCTGCGTCAAGCCCGCCGCCGCGCTGTACATGTTCCCCCGGCTCGACCCGACGCTGTACCCGATCGCGGACGACCAGCAGTTCTTTCTGGAACTGCTGCAGGAGACCCGCGTCATGCTGGTGCAGGGGACCGGCTTCAACTGGGCCGCCCCCGACCATTTCCGCATCGTGTTCCTGCCGCATGAAGACGATTTGCGCGAGGCCATCGGCCGGGTCGCCAAGTTTCTTGAAAGCTACCGCAAACGCCACAGCAACTGATTTGCTGCTTACCCGCCGCGGCCCGACGCAGGGCCGGCGGGCAATCCAACCATTTATCTGTATGAAACCAATTCAAGTAGGTCTTCTGGGTGCCGGCGTTGTCGGTTCCGGCACGGTCAACGTGCTGCGCCGCAATCAGGAAGAAATCAAGCGCCGCGCCGGCCGCGGCATCGAGATCACGATGATCGCGGATTTGGACACGGCGCGTGCGCAGGCGCTGGCCGGTCCGGGCGTGAAGGTGGTGTCCGATGCGCGCGCCGTGATCGCCAACCCGGAAATCGACATCGTGATCGAGCTGATCGGCGGCTACGGCATCGCGCGCACGCTGGTGCTCGAAGCGATTGCTGCGGGCAAGCACGTGGTGACGGCCAACAAGGCGCTGCTTGCCGTGCACGGCACCGAAATCTTTGCCGCGGCCTCGGCCAAGGGCGTGATCGTCGCTTTCGAGGCGGCGGTGGCCGGCGGCATCCCGATCATCAAGGCGCTGCGCGAGGGCCTGACGGCCAACAGCATCCAGTGGATTGCCGGCATCATCAACGGCACCACCAACTTCATCCTGTCCGAGATGCGCGACAAGGGGCTCGATTTCGACGTGGTCCTGAAGGAAGCGCAGCGCCTCGGTTACGCCGAGGCCGATCCGACCTTCGACATCGAAGGGGTGGACGCCGCGCACAAGGCCACCATCATGTGCTCGATCGCGTTCGGCATCCCGGTGCAGTTCGACAAGGCCTACATCGAAGGCATCACCAAGCTCGGCGCGGCCGACATCAAGTATGCCGAGCAACTCGGCTACCGCATCAAGCTGCTGGGCATCACCAAGCGCACGGACAAGGGCATTGAGCTGCGCGTGCACCCGAGCCTGGTGCCGACGCGGCGCCTGATCGCCAATGTCGAAGGCGCGATGAATGCCGTCATGGTGCAGGGCGACGCCGTCGGCACTACGCTGTACTACGGCAAGGGCGCGGGCTCCGAGCCGACCGCCAGCGCCGTGATCGCCGACCTAGTCGACATCACACGCCTGCACACGGCCGATCCGCTCAACCGCGTCCCGCACCTCGCGTTCCAGCCCAATGCGATGAGCGACCTGCATGTGCTGCCGATGAGCGATGTCGTCACCAGCTACTACCTGCGCCTGCGCGTGGCCGACGAGGCCGGCGTGCTGGCCAAGGTGACCGGCATCCTGGCCGCGCTGGGCATCAGCATCGACGCCATCCTGCAGCGCGAAGCCGACGAGGTGGCGGGCGAGGGCGCGACCCAGACCGACCTCATCATCCTGACGCACGATTGCGCCGAGTCCGAGATGAACGCCGCGCTGGCGCAGATGCAGGCGCTGCCGACGGTGCTGGCGCCGATCATCCGCATCCGCAAGGAAGAACTGGCCTGATGAAGTACCTCTCCACGCGCGCCGCGCGCACCGACAGCAGCGGGCGCAAGCGCTTTTGCGAAATCCTGCTCGAAGGCCTGGCACCCGATGGCGGCCTGTACCTGCCCGAGCACTACCCGCAGGTCGATGCCGCGCTGCTCGCGCGCTGGCGCACCGTCTGGGGCGAGCAGGGCTACGCGGCGCTGGCTTTCGAGGTGCTGTCGCTGTACATCGACGACATCCCCGCCGCCGACCTGAAGGCGATCTGCGACAAGACCTATACCGAAGCGGTGTTCGGCACGCCGCAGATCGTTCCCCTGACCAAACTCGAAGACGCCGCGGCCGGCTCCGGCTCGGCCGCCTTGTGCCTCGAAGCCTTGTCGAATGGCCCGACGCTGGCGTTCAAGGATATGGCGATGCAGTTGCTCGGCAACCTGTTCGAGTACGAGCTCGCGCGCCGTGGCGAGCAGCTCAACATCCTGGGCGCAACCAGCGGCGACACCGGCAGCGCGGCTGAGTACGCGATGCGCGGCAAGAAGAGCGTGCGCGTCTTCATGACCAGCCCGGCCGGACGCATGAGCCCGTTCCAGCAGGCGCAGATGTTCAGCCTGATGGACGAGAACATCCACAACATCGCGGTGGACGGCGTTTTCGACGACTGCCAGGACATGGTCAAGGCGGTCTCGAACGACCTCGACTTCAAGCGCAAGTACCGGATCGGCACCGTCAACTCGATCAACTGGGCGCGGCTGCTGGCCCAGGTGGTTTATTACTTTGCCGGCTACTTCCAGGCCACCCAATCAGATTCGGAAAAGGTCTGCTTTACGGTCCCCTCGGGCAACTTCGGCAACGTCTGCGCCGGCCATGTGGCGCGCATGATGGGTCTGCCGATCGACAAGCTGGTGGTCGCCACCAACGAGAACGATGTGCTCGACGAGTTCTTCCGCACCGGCGTCTACCGCGTGCGCGGCAGTGCCGACACTTTCGAGACCTCGAGCCCGTCGATGGACATCTCCAAGGCCAGCAACTTCGAGCGCTTCGTGTTCGACCTGCTGGAGCGCGACGGCGCGCTGGTCAAGTCCCTGTTCGGCGCGGCACTTGCTGACCGCGGCCGGTTCGATCTGTGCGCCGACCCGCGTTTCGGTCAGGCGGCGGGGCGCTTTGGTTTTGTCAGCGGCAAGAGCACGCACGGCGACCGCCTGCGCACGATCCGCAAAACCTGGGAGCGCTTCGGCGTGATGATCGACACGCACACGGCCGATGCGCTCAAGGTGGCGCGCGAGCAGCTGCGCGCCGGCGTGCCGATGATCGTGCTGGAAACGGCATTGCCGATCAAGTTCGCCGCCACGATCGTGGAAGCCCTCGGGCGCGAGCCCGATCGCCCGGCCCGGTTCGAAGGCATCGAGGCGCTGCCCCGGCGCGTCACCGCCATGGCCGCCGATGTCGCGGCGGTCAAGGCCTATATTGCGCAGCACTGCTCATGAGCGAAGCACGCCCCGGTCTGCGCCCGCTTGACGACGCCCTGGCCGAACTGCTCGGCTTTGCCTCGGTGTTGCCCGAGGTCGAAACGGTTGCGACCTTCGACGCCGACGGCCGCGTGCTGGCGCAGGACCTGGTCTCAGGTCTGCACGTGCCGCCGCAGGACAACAGCAGCATGGACGGCTATGCCGTGCGCTGCGCCGATCTGGCGCAGGCGCCCGCGACGCTGCCGGTGACCCAGCGCATTCCCGCTGGCGCCGCCGCCGCGCCGCTGGCCGCTGGCAGCGCGGCCCGCATCTTCACCGGCGCGCCGGTTCCCGCCGGCGCCGACGCGATCGTGATGCAGGAAGACTGCGAATTGCACGATGGCCTGGTGCAGATCAAGGCGCAGCCGGTTGCGGGCCAGTGGATCCGGCGCGCCGGAGAGGATGTGACGCTTGGCGCCACCGTGCTGGCCAGCGGCGAGCGCCTGACGCCGGCCTCGCTCGGGCTGGCCGCCAGCATCGGCATGGCGACGCTGCCGGTGCGGCGCCGTCCGCGCGTGGCGCTGTTCTCCACGGGCGATGAACTGGTGATGCCGGGCGATGTCGCGCCGGCCGACATGAAGCCGGGCGCCATCTACAACTCCAACCGTTTCTTTCTGCGCGCGCTGCTGCTGCGCCTGGGCTGCGAGGTGACGGACCTCGGCATCGTGCCCGACCGCCTGGACGCCACGATGGAGGCGCTGCGCGGCGCCGCCAACCGGCACGACCTGATCCTGACCAGCGGGGGTGTCTCGGTCGGCGAGGAAGACCACATCAAGCCCGCCGTGCAGGCGCTGGGCACGCTGGCGCTGTGGCAGATCGCCATCAAGCCCGGCAAGCCCTTCGCCTATGGCCGCGTGCATGACACCCATTTCATCGGCCTGCCGGGCAACCCGGTGTCGAGCTATGTGACCTTTTTGCTGCTGGTGCGCCCGTTCCTGCTCAAGCTGCAGGGCGTCACCGAGGTGGCGACGAAGTCGATTGCGGCGCAGGCCCATTTCGACTGGCCGCGCGCCGACCGGCGGCGCGAATTCCTGCGCGTGCGCCGCAACGCGGCCGGTGGCCTGGAACTGTTTACCAACCAAAGCTCCGGCGTCCTGACCTCGGCGGTCTGGGGTGACGGACTGGTCGACAACCCGCCGGGGCGGCCGATCGCGCACGGCGACAGCGTGCGTTTCATTCCTTTTGCCGAGGTGTTGCGATGAGAGTCAGCGTCAAGTACTTTGCGTCGATCCGCGAGACCATCGGCCTGTCCGGCGAGTCGCTCGACACCACGGCTGTCACGCTGGCAGGCCTGCGCGATGAATTGATCGCCTGCGGTGACGGCCACGCCGAATGCCTGGCGCGCGGCCGCGCCGTGCGCATGGCGCTCGATCAGGTCATGAGCAACGAAACCGCCGCGCTGCACGACGGCGCCGAAGTGGCCTTCTTCCCGCCGGTGACGGGCGGCTAGCTCAATAACTCCCCGGCAGCAGGATCGACTTGTCGATCGTGTTGATGTCGGTGCGCCCGCACAGCGCCATCGTGACGTCGAGCTCCTTGTGGATGATCTCCAGTGATTTGGTCACGCCGGCCTGGCCCATGGCGCCCAGGCCGTAGATGTAGGAGCGCCCGATGTAGACGCCTTGCGCGCCCAGGGCGCACGCCTTGAGCACGTCCTGGCCGCTGCGGATGCCGCCGTCCATGTGCACCTCGATGTCCTTGCCGACCGCGTCCACGATGGGCGGCAGGGCGCGGATGCTCGACTCGGCGCCATCGAGCTGGCGCCCGCCGTGGTTCGACACGATCAGCGCATCGGCACCGGCGCTGACCGCCAGGCGCGCGTCTTCCACGTCCTGGATGCCCTTGAGGATCAGCTTGCCGCCCCAGCGCCGCTTGATCCATTCCACGTCGTTCCAGTTCAGGGTCGGGTCGAACTGGCTGGCCGTCCACTGCGACAGCGAGCCCATGTTCTCGACGCCGCTGACGTGGCCGATGATGTTGCCGAAGCCGCGCCGCTTCGTGCCCAGCATGCCCAGGCCCCAGCGCGGCTTGGTCATCATGTTGAGGATGTTGGGCAGCGTCATCTTGGGCGGCGCGCTCAGGCCGTTCTTGATGTCCTTGTGGCGCTGGCCGATGATTTGCAAATCGAGCGTCAGCACCAACGCCGAGCAGTTGGCGGCGCGGGCGCGCTCGATCAGGCGCTCGATGAAACCGCGGTCCCGGATCACATAGACCTGGAACCAGAACGGGTGCCGGTTTGTGCCCTCGGCCACGTCTTCGAGCGAGCAGATGCTCATGGTCGAGAGCGTGAACGGCACGCCAAAATCCTTGGCGGCGCGCGCCGCCAGAATCTCGCCGTCGGCGTGCTGCATGCCGGTCAGGCCGACCGGCGCCAGCGCCACCGGCATCGTCATGCGCTGCCCGATCATGGTGCTGGCGGTGGTCCGGTTGTCCATGTTGATGGCCACACGCTGGCGCAGCTTGATTCTCTGGAAATCGGTCTCATTGGCGCGGTAGGTGCCTTCGGTCCAGGCGCCGGAGTCGGCGTAGTCGTAGAACATGCGCGGCACCCGCTTTTGCGCCAGGACACGCAGGTCTTCGATGTTGGTGATGACGGGCATGCAGGTCTCCGGAGTGAAGCCTGCATGGTAAGGGCTGGGCGGCGTTGGATGCAAACCAGGCGCCGCGGCGCCTGGTTCTTTCAGCAATCAGTGCGCGATGGCGCCATCGGATTTACGGTATCAGCAGGAAGGCCTGCGTTGCGTCGAGCGTCGTGATGTCTTTCGTGTACACTTGGGTCTGGTAACCGATCGCAGAAGCCTCGACGTTGTACTTCGCTGCCAGGCCGGCTTGCGCGGCCAGCGAGGTTGACGACCAGTTGATCGCGTACGGACTGTACATGGGCGCGCTCGCCGGCAGGGTCATCGTGTAGGCGCCCAGGGCCTGATCATCGGCCATGACGGATTTCACGGTGACGGTCGGGGCCGTGCCGAAGGTCTGCTTGGCTGCCACGTAGGTGTCGACCAGCGCGTTGGCCGGGTTCAGGACCGCGGTTCCGCTCACCATGCGGCTCACCGGCGACGCTGGCAGGGTGATCGGCAGCAGGCTGCTGCTGAGCACCGTCACGCTGGTGGTGCTGGTGACCGGCACCGCGCCGACCACGGCCGTGCTGCGGCCGTTCGCCGTCATGACCACGTCGTAGTTGCCGATGGGCAGGCGTGTCAGGAAGAACTCGCCGGTGGTGGCGTTCGGGGCCGTGGTCTGCATCACCACGCTGCCCTGTTGCGCCGTCACCAGCACTCCGTTGCCGAGGATGGCCTTGTCGACAAAGCCGTCGATTCCGTTGAGCGCGAACGGCACAACCTGGATCACGGGCTTGAGGGCATAGACGCCGTTGCCGCGTTTCACGATCGATTTGCAGGCATTGAAGTCGAGCACCAGGTCAACCCGCTGCCCGGCTGCCACATCGAATGCGTTGACCAGCTTGATGCCGCTTTGCACGGCGCTGGGCGTGACCAGCGCGGTCTCGACGCCACCGGTGGGCACCACCGAGTTCGTCAGGTCGGTCTTGGTGTTCGCATCGAGCACCAGACGTAACTGTGTGTAATGACCTGGCGTCAGGGGCATTTCGCCGAGCTTGTCGAGCAATCCGTTGTTCAGATCGAGCAGATTGATCTTGCGGTTGACCGCGATGTCGGTCCAGCCGCCATCGGTGTCGGAGGCGGTGCTGCTCTGGTTGACCCGCACCTTGGCGACCGTCACGTTGACGGCGTCGAAGCCGCAGGCTGGCGCGTCGGTCAGGGACACGCCGAGCGTGCCGTTGCCGCTGTTGCCATTGTCGCCGCCACCGCCGCAGGCGCTGAGCAGTAGGGCGCAGGCCGCAGCCGTCGACCATGCAATGGACTTGGTCCTGGAATGCTGTTTGAACTTCTTCATCGTCTTTCTCCTGTTGAAGTGACCGCCATGGGGGTTGCGGACACTCGGTTTGCCATCGAACACATGACGCACACAAGGCCTTGCGCGGGTCATGGGGTCGCAGGATGCGCCCGAAGAAGAAAGCGATCTGTGCTGTTTCGCACACAGGTCCGGGCGCTGGCAGCCGCCAGCGCTTTCACCGACGATTCAGAAGTAGCCGAGGAACTTCCACCAGATGCTGCCGCACACAACCAGCAGTGTCAGGTTGACCACGCTCATCACGGCGCCGGCGATCCACCACTCGTTGAGCGTGGTGTAGCCGGAGCCGAAGATGATCGGCGCCGTGCCCGTGCCGTAATGGGTCAGCGACATCATCAGCGACGAGGCGAAGGCCAGCACCAGCGCCAGCATCATGGGCGGCGCGCCCAGCGCCACGCCGGCCGCGAAGAAGGCCGCGTACATGGCCGTGATGTGGGCCGTGGTGCTGGCAAAGAAGTAGTGCGAGTAGAAATAGACCAGCACCAGGATGGCCGTGGCGCTGACCCAGCCCAGGCCCAGCGCGCTGATGCTTTGCTGGATCGATTGCGCGAACCACGTGACCAGGCCGAGCTTGCCCAGAAAGGTCGCCATCATCACCAGCGCGGCAAACCAGATCAGCGTGTCCCAAGCGCTCTTGGCCTTGAGGATGTCTTCCCAGTCCAGCACGCCTGTCACCAGCAGCAGCGACAGGCCGATCCACGCCGTGGTGGTGGCGTTGAGGTCGTAGGCCGCGCCGAACAGCCAGGTCGGCACGCCGGCCCACATCAGCAGCATCAGCCCCAGCACGCCCAGCGTGATGTACTCGGGTGTGCGCATCGGGCCGAGCTTCGTCAACTCGCTTTGCGCCAGCTCACGCGCGTTGGGCGTGCTCTTGATCTCGGGCGGGTAGAGCACGTACAGCACCAGCGGCATCACCAGCAGCATCACCAGACCCGGCAGCAGCGCCGCCAGCGCCCATTGGCCCCAGGTGATCTTGATCGCCGAGTTGGTGGCCTTGGCGACCAGTTCCACGATTAGGGGATTGGGCGCCGTGGCCGTCACGAACATGGCCGAGGTGATCGGGTTGGTGTTGTAGTTCACCAGCGCCAGGTAGCGGCCGATCTTCTTCGACGTGCCCAGTTCCGGGCTGGAGCCGAAGACATCGGCGATCGAGCGCATGACCGGGTGGATGATGGCGCCGCCGCGCGCGGTGTTGCTCGGCGTGACCGGCGCGATCACCAGTTCGGACAGGACCAGGCCGTAGGCGACGCCGATGGTCCTTTTGCCCAGCAGTGAGATGAAGTAATAGCCGATGCGCGTACCGAGGCCGGTCTTGGTCAGCGCGACCGCGATCATCACGGCGATCGCGATCAGCCAGATCAGCGGGTTGGAGAAGCCGCTCAGCGCATCGGCGATCGCGCCTTCGGGCTTGCCCGGGCGCGTGACCTCGGTGATGGCCACCAGGGAGATGGCGACGATCGACAGGGCGCCGATCGGCATCGCCTTGCCGATGATGGCGGCGATGGTTCCGATGAACAGCGCCAGCAGATGCCACGCGTCTGGGCTGACCTTGTCGGGCACCGGTATGACAAACCAGATCACAAGGGCGATGCCCACGGCCACGGCGGTGGGAACGGGTCTGGGCAGGTTCAGGTTCTTCATCACATCCTTCCGCCTGTAGCCGGGCCGCGGTGCAGCCCTGAACGGAACAGGCCAATGGGCGAACCAGCGGCATGGCATGTCGTGATTGCCGCAGGTCAGCGTAAGGACGAGGCGGCGGCGAAAATGCCCTCGTCGCCCGTTCTCGTGCCCGGTTGCTGATCTTTATCAAGCAGCGGCGACGGTTGTGCCACACTCCTGCGCTGCGAGCCTCCTCTGCAGCTTTGCCAACCCTGATTGATCGACACGATGCGTTACAAGTTTCTTCATTGCCTTCTGCTTCTGCTGACCCTGCTCGCGGGCCGCGTGTCGGCGGCCGATGCGCCGCTCTGGCTTGCGGCGGGCCGTCCGACGCCCGATGCGCGCCAGCTGGTCGAACTGCTGGTCTCTGCGGACAAGGAAGGGCTGGTGCCGCGTGATTACGACGCGCAGGCCCTGCAGCAGCGACTGACGCTGGCACAGCAGGGGCCGGTGCTGCCCGAGGCCGCCCAGGCGCAGCTGGACACCGCCCTGACCGCGGCCCTGCAGCACTATCTTGCGGACTTGCAGGCGGGCCGCGTCGATCCGCGCCAGATTCACGCCAACTTCAGCGTGCCGCCCCACGAGCGGCTCGACGCCGCCCGTTTGCGCCAGGAACTGGCATCGCATCGACTGCCCGAGCTGGTGCGCCAGGCCACGCCCCCGCTGCCGATGTATGCCAGCCTGCAAAGTGCTCTGGCGCGCTACCGCGCACTGGCCACGCACCCCGCCTGGCAAAGCGCGCTGCCGCCACTGCCGGTGCGCAAGTTGATCGCGGGCAAGCCGTACGCCGGTCTGCCCTTGCTGGCGCAGCGGTTGGAAGTGCTCGGCGACCTGCCGGCGGGCACAGCGGTGCCGCTGGTTCTGGAAGGGCCGTTGCTGGTCGCGCTGCAGTCGTTCCAGGAGCGCCACGGGCTGACGCCCGACGGTGTGCTTGGCCAGGAGACGCTGCAACAGCTGAACACGGCCCCGGCGGAGCGCGCGCGGCAGATCGAGCTGACCATGGAGCGCCTGCGCTGGACGCCGTTCCTGCAGGTGCCGCGCATGATCGTGGTCAACGTGCCCGAGTTCGTGCTGCGCGCCTACGAGGTGCGCGACGGCAAGGTCGACGTCAAGCTCACGATGAAGGTCATCGTCGGCAAGGCATTCAACACGCGCACACCGCTGTTCGACGAGGAGATGCGCTTCATCGAGTTCAGCCCTTACTGGAACGTGCCGCCTTCGATCACGCGCAAGGAACTGGTGCCGCATATCCGGCGCGACGAGGGCTATTTCGAGCGCGAGGGCTTTGAATTCGTCACCGGCAGCGGCCAGGTAGTGACCACGCTTTCGCCTGAGCACCTCGACGCCGTGCTGCACGGCGGCTGGCGCATCCGCCAGCGCCCCGGGCCGAAGAATGCGCTGGGCGACATCAAGTTCGTCTTTCCCAACAACGACAACATCTACCTGCACCACACGCCGACGCCCAAGCTGTTCGAGCGCACGCGCCGCGACTTCAGCCATGGCTGCATCCGCGTCGAAGCCCCGGTGCCGCTGGCGCAATTCGTGCTGCAGGACGAGCCGGCCTGGACCGAAGAACGCATCCGCCAGGCGATGGAAAAGGGCGAGTCCAACACGCTGCGCCTGGCGCAGCCGCTGCCCGTGCTGATCGCCTACACCACGGTGATCGTGAAGAAAGGTCGCGTCTTCTTCTACCCCGACCTCTACGGCCATGATCGCCTGCTGGACCAGGCGTTGCACCAGCATTCGGCGGCGCTTGGCGCGGCGCAAGCGCCAAATCCCGTTGCCAAGTAAAATACTCCCCAGAATGCCGAACCAGCCCGTCCATCATTCCCGCCGCAGCTTCCTGCATCGCGCCGCCCGCTTCGCCGTGGCCGGTGCGGCACTGCCGCTGGCGGCGCGGACGGCCTATGCGGCCGTGCCCGATGCGCGCAGCCTGCGGCTGGACCATACGCATACGGGCGAACGCATCTCGCTGGTCTACGCCGTTGGCGACCGTTATGTGCCCGAAGCGCTGAGCACGCTCAACCATTTCCTGCGCGACCACTATGCCGGCGACGTCGGTGTGATCGACCCGCAGCTATTCGACGTGCTGTACCGCGTGCAGCAGACGCTCGGTGCAGGGCAATCGTTCCAGGTGATCTCGGGTTACCGTTGCCCGACCACGAACAACACGCTGCGCAACACGCGCGGCGGTGGCGTGGCCAAGCACAGCCTGCACATGGAAGGCAAGGCGATCGACATCCGCCTGCCCGGCGTCGGGCTGGGCGACTTGCGCGACGCCGCGCTTTCGCTGCGCGCCGGTGGAGTGGGCTACTATCCGGGCGAGCAGTTCGTCCACGTCGATACCGGCCGCGTGCGCAACTGGTAGACCGGCCTCAGGCGGCGTTCACGCCGTTTCCATTTCCCCACCCAGTGCTTCGATCAGGTCGGGCAGCAGCTTGCCCAGTTCAGCGGTTGCGATCGCCACATCGGCATCGAAGCCATCGTCCTTGCCGGTCGATGCGCCATCCATCACCACTTCCAGGAACGTCACTTTCTTCATCTGCAGGCCTTCGGTCAGCACAAACGAGACGCGGCTGTTCCAGGTCAGGGCCAGCCGGGTCGGCAGCTTGCCCGACTTCACGTGCTGGCGCACCTCGTCGTTGTCCAGCGGATGGCGCGCATAGCGCACCACGGCCTTCGATTCGTCGGCCGCCTTGAGCTCGCATTCACGGTCCACGCTGAAGCCGACCGGCGCTTCCTGGCTGATGAGCCATTCGGACATCGCGGCGGTCGGCGAGAGCTTGCTGTCGAGCAAGGCTGCGGCGAAGCCGTCGAGCGACTTGACCAGCATCGTCACCACTTCGTCGGCGCGCGTCTGGCTGCCCGCGTCGATCACGAGCAGCCGCGCCTTCGGGTCGATCCAGACGCCGACCGATGCCTGCTTGGTGAAGGCCTGCGGCAGCAGATCCAGCCGGATTTCATCCTTCAGGTCGCGGATCTCCTTCTTGCCCGGCTTGCGCCCGGTGGTCGCTTCGATCTGCGCCACGCGCTCCTTGGCCTTGCGCGTGACGACCGAGCCGGGCAGGGCGCGCGTCTCGATCATCAGCTTGAAGATGAGCTGGCCGCCGACCGACTCCACCAGCGGCCCATGCGCCTGGCCGCGCGGCTCGCACCAGCCGATCGACTTTTCCTGTGTGGCGCCACATTCGACAAAGCGCGCGCCGTCCAGGGCGGCCTCGATCTGCGCCACGCTCGCGGACCAATCCGGCCCGACCCGATACACGATCATGTTCTTGAACACTTGCACCCTTTTCAACGATTGATTCAAAACCCGAACCGTCGATCATCGCATCAAACGAGGGGGAAAGGGCCGTGTTACGGCTATGCTTTTTTCGGTGTCATTGCGGGCTTGCCCGCAATCCATGTCCGCGTGGCATGGATGCCGGATCGAGTCCGGCATGACAAGGCAGCGTTCAGCTCTTCGTGTGCAGATCGCACCACATGTGCAGCTTGGAGACGAATTCGCCGTTGACGGCCACCGCCAGCGGCTCCAGTCCGAATGGCACGAAGCCGCAGTGGCGGTAGAGCGCCTCGGCGCCGTGGTTGCCGTCGGTGACGGTGAGTTGCACCAGGCGCGTTCCGGCGCGGGCGCGGGCACAGGCGAGCGCGGCCTCGACCAGCTGGCGTCCCAGGCCGCGGCCCCGGTGCGCATGCGCCACAAACATGCCGAACAGCGTCGCCTTGTGCGCCGCCTTTTCGCGCGGCTCGAACGACAGGCCGGCGACGCCGAGCAGTTGGCCATCCTCGACCGCGCCAATGACCAGCTCGCGCGCGTCCGGGTCGGTGCCCAGCCGCTGCACCCACCACGCCAGCGGCAGCGCCGCACGCTCGGCCGCGCTGGAGGTGAAGGCGTCGGGATGGTCGGCATAGGCTTGCAGCATCAGGGCGCGGTACTGCTCGGCAAACGGCGGCGTGAGGCGTTCGATCATGGCATCAAGCCCGAGCTGTCATGGCGGACCTGATCCGCAATCCCTCGTTCGCGCTCATTGATTCGGGTTGATCAGGTACTTGGCACCGGTGGCGCGCTGGCCATAGTCCTGGATCGCGTCGAGCTGCAGCGCCTGCGTCAGCGAAATTTCTTTCGCGTAGTGGCTGGCGAAAGTGGTCTTGAGCTCGTTGGCCACGCGCTGGCGCAGGGCCTGCGCGGCCTCGGCGCCGATGCGCTGCAGAAACGGAAACAGCAGCCAGCCGCCCATGCCCCAGGCCATGCCGAAATTGCGGTTGAACTCGGTCGGGCTGGTGTCGAGTCCGCCATAGAGGTAGACCTGCTTGTGCGTCGTCGAACCATAGCGGCTGTATTCGGTGGCGGTTTTGTTCAGCGCCGCTTCCATGCAGCCCAGGATCTGCCCGGCCAGTTTGCCCCCGCCCGTGGCGTCGAAGGCGATGGTGGCGCCGGTGGCGACGAGCGCCTGCGTCAGGTCCTCCAGGAAGGTCGGCGAGGCTGCGTTGCAGACGTACTTGGCGCCGATGGCGCGCAGGATCGCTTCCTGCTCCGGCTTGCGCACGATGTTCACGAGCGCGATCCCGTCCTTGATGCAGATGCGGTTGAGCATCTGGCCGAGGTTGGAGGCCGCCGCCGTGTGCACCAGCGCCTTGTGACCCTCGCGGCGCATGGTCTCGACCATGCCCAGCGCGGTCAGCGGGTTGACAAAGCAGGACGCGCCCTCGGCCGACGTCGTGCCCGCCGGCAGCAGCAGCGTTTGCTCGACCTTGATGCAGCGGTACTGCGTGTACATGGCGCCGCCCAGCACGGCCACGGTCCGGCCCAGCAGGGCCTGCGCCGCAGGCGATGCGCCGGCCGCCACAACCACGCCGGCGCCTTCGTTGCCGACCGGCAGCGACCGCCCGGCGCGCGCCGCCATGCCCTTCATCGCGCGCTCGGGAACGCGCGCTGTCACGACCGGATGATCGGGCGTGCCCGAGACCTTGGCCGTGTTCATGTCGGCCGCGCCGAACAGCAGGCCAATGTCGGACGGGTTGATCGGCGCCGCTTCGATGCGGACCACGACCTCGTCGGCCGCGGGCTGCGGCACAGGCTGCTCGACCAGGGATAGTTCGAGCTCGCCATCGGGCTTGACCAGGGAGCGGAGTTCAAGGCCGGTGCAGGGCAGGGCAGGGTGCATGTTGTTGGTCTCGTAATGGAATGAAATTCACTCTAGCATAGCGCCCGTTGCGCCGCGCGCACGCAGGCGATGGCCCGCATTGCGCAAGGGCATGGCGGAGTGGTCGCGACGGCGACAGGGCTGAGGTGTTTCCCTGATGTGGAAGGACGCCACAACGGGCATCATGATTTTTTGCCGGCCGAACCAAGGCCCGATTCAACGAGGACTCTATGTCAATCCTGCGCCCTGTTTCACTCATCATCGCCGCTGCGCTGCTCGCCCACGCAGCCCTGGCCCAGACCCTGCCGTCACCCGAATCGGTGTCGCTGGACAAGCTCGGCTTCATGAGCACCTTTCCGCCGCTCGATGCCCAGCGCGTCGACCTGACCAATTCCTACAAGTACCCGCAGCTGCGCTGGGTCACGCAGCATCTGCGTGAACTCGTCCCCACGCGCAACATCCGCCACGGCAGCGCGCCGGCGGCCGTGCTGCCGATGGCGGGCAAGTCGATCGGCAACTTCGTGTTCGATGACGACAAGGGCAACAAGACCACGATCGACGACTGGTTCAATTCCAGTTACAGCGACGCCATCGTCGTGCTGCACAAGGGTCGCATCGTTTACGAGCGCTACGACAACCAGATGAAACCGTGGACGCCGCATCTTCTGTTCTCGGTCACCAAGTCCTTCACCGGCCTGATGGCGGCGCAGCTCGCGCACGACGGCAAGATCGACCCGCAGGCCCTGGTCACGAAGTACGTGCCCGAGTTGGCCGGCAGCGCCTGGGGCGACATGAAAGTGCAGGACGTCATGGACATGACCGGCGCCGTGCGTTTCCGCGAGGTCTACACCGACCCGACGACAGAGATCTTCGGCTACAACTGGGCCAGCGGTCTGCTGCCGCGCCCGCCGGGCTACCAGGGCAAGACCAACATCTATGACTTCCTCAAGACCTTGCCGAAAGAGGGCGAGCATGGCGCGGGCTTTGTCTACCGCACCGTGCATTCCGAGGTGCTGGGCTGGATCGTTTCGCGCGCCACCAACCGGCACTGGGCTGACCTGATGAGCGAAAACATCTGGCAGAAGCTCGGCATGGAAGAAGATGCCTATGTCATGGTCGACTCGGTCGGCACGCCGCTGCAGGGGGCGGGCCTGAACGCCACGGCGCGCGATCTGGCGCGCTTTGGCGAGATGCTGCGCCGTGGCGGCGAATTCAACGGCCAGCGCATCTTCGACAAGGCCGTGCTCGACGACACCTTCGTCAAGGGCGGTGACCGCGAGAAATTCAAGGCCGGCGGCATGCCGTTCCGCGCCGGCTACAGCTACCGCAACCAGTGGTGGATGCTGCACAACGCCGATGGCGCCTACGAGGCCTCGGGCGTGCACGGCCAGATGATCCATGTGAACCCGGCCGCCGAAATGGTGGTCGTCAAACTGGCCTCGCACCCGGTGGCCGGCGCCGGCTTCACCCACGCGATGACCCTCAAAGCCTGGGCCGCGCTGGCGCAGGCGGTGCGGCAGTAGACGACGGCCTAGTGTCCTGTCCCACTGATACGTGAGCAAAGTCGATGCAACTTTTCCAGGATCGAATCTGCAGTAGCCGTCCATTGGAAGGGTTGGCTGTGGGCATTGTGGTGAGTGACAAACTGGTCGATGCGCTGAATCAACTGC
>CAIKMZ010000034.1 GCA_903828665.1 uncultured beta proteobacterium | reverse complement strand
TCTTCCTGGCACTCTGGCCCGATCCTGACACGCAAGGAGCCATCGTCGACCATGCGAATCTGTGGACCTGGCCTGCAGAATGTGCGCGCTACAAGCCGGTTGATTGGCATGTGACCTTGCATTTCCTGGGCAGCGTGCCCTCGCATGACCTGCCGAAATTGACTGCCGAATTGCAGGTCCCGTTTGAGCCCTGCGGATTGGTGCTTGACTCGCCACAGCAGTGGTCGGGCGGCTTGGCGGTGCTGGCTGCGTCCGAAGTTCCGCCGGAACTTGTCAGTTTGCATCAACGTCTGGCCGAATCAATAGCCGGCTTGAACCTGCCGGTGGAAAGCCGCGTCTGGCGGGCGCATGTGACACTGGCAAGGCGGGCCGACACTTCAGTCCCGCCAACCCGATGTGCGCCCGTTGTCTGGCCGGTACGAAGCTATGCGCTGGTCTTGTCTACCGGCCGTCCCCAGGAGCGCTACCAGTTGATTGACACCTACAGATTCTGAAAGTGCTGATGAACCCGATTGCTGCGATCACGCGCCTGCCGTTGCATTTGACATGACGTGCATTGCCCAACGCATGGCTGGAATGGCACCCGCAGGTGTGCGCCTATGCGGGGCGCGCCCATGAAAAAACCCCGAAGGCTTCGCAGCCTCCGGGGTTTCTAGTGAGTGCAGCTTTTTGCTGCTTATTGGTGAACGACCTTGATGTCGGCAACCTTGCCGGTGCCGTGGCAAACCAGGCAGGCTTCGCTGCTGGCCGCTGGCGTCACCGTGGCGAGCGGGGCATAGATCTTGCCACCGTTGCCCACCATGTGCGACTTGGCCGCTGTCGTGTCGTGGCAGGCGAAGCAAGCCGAGGAGATTGGCGAGCTGACCAGCGCAGCCGGATCATTCGGGCGGGTTGCGCCCGTGGTATTCAGAATAGCAGTCAGCGAGGCGACCTTCGTCCCGTCCGGCAGGGTCCAGCTACCGGCAGTGCCATCGGCCAATGTGTAGGCTGCAGCGGCAGCGCCAGCGGGCGCGTAACTGAACACATTGCCGTACTTGGCCCCAGCAGTAACGAACGGTGACCAGTAGGTTCCTGGGATCGTCTCGTTGCCCGTCACAACCACATTCACCGGGTTGGGCACGGTTCCTGTGGCAACGGTTGTCCACAGCAGGTTGGATACCGCAGCGGCATTGGTCGCGTTGCTGAAGTCATACGAACCTGGCACGTGGCATTGTTCGCAGTTGTTGAGCACGCCGGGGTAGGTGACGTCCCAATACTTGTCCCCTGCGGATGCTTCCCACGAGAACTTGTTGACGCGCTTGTCGGCCGCATGAATGGCATGCACCGCTTCCTTGATGTTCACACCCCAGCCGCTGTTGACGCGGTTGACGTTGTGGCAGAAGGTGCAGGTTGCCGCGTCATTGCGCTGACCCGCGTGGAAGGTGCTGGCGGTGAAGACACCCAGCGCCTGGTGGCACGAATTGCAACGGGCACTCTCAACGATCGCGCGGCGTGCTGTGGCAGCCGTAAAGCCGGTCGGCAGCGTGCCGCTGACAAGTTTCGTCACGTTCGGTGCCGGAACACTCAGACCACCGACCTTGGTTGTCGTGTTATAGGTATAACCCGTCACATTGGTCTGCGTCAGCGGTTGTGTTGTCAACAAGCCGTAGGTGTAGCCGATGCCGCCGATCATCATCCTGGCGTTGGACGGAATCTTCACGCCGGTCAGGGTCAGGGTGTAGTAAGCGCTGGCGGAGTCAAACGTCAGCGTCCCGGCTGCCGTTGAGGCCATGGCAGTGCCGTCGTCATTCTTGCCGGTGCCTCTCCAGACGTTCTTGATGTAGGTGCTGACCGTTGCGTTCCAGTCAGCCGGGGCAGCAATGCCATCCTGCGGCACTGCAAAGGCCAAGTAGGCGCTCGGACCACCAACGAAGTTGTCCATCAGTTCGGTCTTCGCAGGGCTTCCAGCACCATAGGTGTTGAAAACCACCGGCGTGCCGTCCTTGATGAAGCGGAAGGTGAAGACGGGTTGTGCGCTGGCGTTCAGCGTCACACTCTTCAGATCCCAGGTCACCTGGCTCGCACCTGCCGGCAGGTTGCTCTTCACCGATGCGATGGACGACGCGTTGGTGTTGTTGTTGCCAGTAGCCGGATTCGTGTAGATGTTGTTCGAATTCGGTGGCAGCACGGCAACGTGGTACGCGGTTGCGATCGATGCTGCGTCGTGGCATACGGCGCAGAGACTGTCGTCCGCTTTGGCGCCGCCAATGTGACCCGCATAGGTTCCAGACAGATTCTGTCCGCCACCGGTGGCAAAGTTGATACCGTCATGGCAGGCACCGCATGCCAGCCGGCTTGGTGCGTTCTTCCAGTTGTCCCCTTGAGCCGTCGCGGGCGTGCCGCTCACGGCGTTGCTGGAGCCATCATGGCACTTCACGCAATTGCGCTGATCCTGCGGGTAGGTGACATCGTTGTACAGGACGCCGAACTGGTTGTAGCCTTGGAAATAAAGCTCTTCACCCATGTGGATCTTGTGAACCATGTTGGGGAAGTTGGGCGTCGCGCGGCCATCGAGTTTGAACGTCACATTCTGGCCATAGACGGACTGCGTCACCAAGCTGGTGCCGGAGGCCGGTCGATTCTCCGCAAAGCCGTACTTCTGCTGCTCTGTGTGGCATACCACGCAAAGCTTTGGATCCTGGATGGCCGGGAAGAATGCAGCGTGCATCGACAGCTTGCTATGG
>CAIKMZ010000033.1 GCA_903828665.1 uncultured beta proteobacterium | reverse complement strand
GGGCGCTACACCGAAGAACGACAGCAACCTGATCGGTGTGATCGTTCCGTTCGGCGCTGCCAACTTCAAGGCTTCGTACATCCGCGCAACCAACAACATCGCTACCGTTGCTGACGCAACCGGCGAACTGTTCGGCCTGGGTGTGGACTACGCTCTGTCCAAGCGCACGATTGCTTACGCAACCTACGCTAACGTGAAGAACAGCGACGGCGGCAATCTGTACAGCACCGGTGGTGTTGGCGCAGTGGTTGCCAACGGCAGCTCGAACAACCTGGCTGTTGGTATCTACCACAAGTTCTAATCTGACGCTGACGCAAGTCAGCTAGAGATTGAAACTCAAGAACCCCGCTGCGGCAACGCAGCGGGGTTCTTCCATTTCAGTTGTTCAGAATCAATTGCAGGATGATGCCGGTGGCGATTGCCACCAGCACATAGTCGGTGCCGGTCTGGACCCATTGGTAGCCGCGTGGCGGGGCGCTCAAGTTGTGGCCGCGCCAGTCGTTGACCACGTAATTGCGGTGGCGGTATTCGGGCGGCAGGCGGTCGCCTCGTTGGAAGCGATGCTCGGGGCCGGCGCCGCGCTCGTCGCGTTGCGCCTCGTACGGCCCGCGGCCTTGGTTATACGGGCGACTGGACTGGCGCTCGCGCGTATTGTCGATCAGGTGTCGCGGGAGTTTGACGGGCGGCAGGGGCTCATCGCGCTGGGCGAAGGCAGGCCCGCCCATGCCTATTGCGACGGCAATCAGGGTGGTGACAAAGGTTTTGCGTCTCATGCTGGGCTCCAGAGGTTTGCGGACGTTTATCATGCTCCGCGCGCAAGATTGCGCACTGTGCGCCAAGCCACAATAGGGCGGTCGCCTGGTGAATTCCTTGCGCAAACGCAAGACAGGGGTGTTCGGCGCGTTTGGGCTCGAATCGGGTGGGCGCCGTACGACCACCTCATGGTAAGTCCGCGTATTGGCACGCGGCTTGCTGTGTAAAATTCTGTCTTTGCCTGGCCCTGATCGATGCTTGTTTTTATTCTTCGCCGTTTGCTCCAGGCACTGATCGTGATGGTGGTGGTGGCCTTCATTGCCTTCATGTTGTTCCAGTATGTCGGTGACCCGGTGGTGTTCCTGCTGGGGCAGGACGCACGGCCCGACCAGATCGCGCAGCTGCGCACGAGTCTGGGCCTGGATCAACCCTTTTTCGTGCAGTTCTGGCATTTCCTGCTCAACGCCGTGCAGGGTGAATTCGGCCTGAGCCTGCGCCAAGGCGCGAAGGTGTCGCGCCTAATCGGCGAGCGTCTGCCGGCGACGATCGAATTGGCCCTGGTGGCGGCCATCCTGTCCCTGTTGATCGGCGTGCCCTTGGGCGTTTATGCGGCGCTCAAGCGCGGCAGTTTCCTGAGCCAGGTCGCCATGACGGTCTCCCTGCTTGGCGTATCCCTGCCGACCTTCCTGATCGGGATCCTGCTGATCTTGGCGTTTTCCGTGGGCCTGGGCTGGTTTCCGAGCTTCGGGCGCGGTGAGGTGGTGCAACTGGGCTGGTGGAGCAGCGGCCTGTTCACGCGCGATGGCTGGCACCATCTGGTGCTGCCGGCCATCACGCTGGCTGTGTTTCAGCTCGCGCTCATCATGCGTCTGGTGCGCGCTGAAATGTTGGAAGTCTTGCGCACCGACTACATTCGCTTTGCGCGCGCCCGGGGTTTGAGCAACCGTGCGATTCACTTCGGCCATGCGTTGCAGAATACGCTGGTGCCCGTCATCACGATCACCGGGCTGCAGCTGGGGCAACTGATTGCCTTTGCGATCATCACCGAGACCGTCTTCCAGTGGCCCGGCATGGGACTGCTGTTCATCCAGGCCGTGACCTATGCCGACATTCCGATCATGGCCGCCTACCTGTGCCTGATTGCGCTGATCTTCGTCGGAATCAACCTGGTGGTTGATCTGCTCTATTTCGCGGTCGATCCGCGCCTGCGGGTCGGCCAGTCCGGAGGACATTGATGCCACACACAGGTCTTGCCCCAGGTTTGCGCGTCCATGGGCGCGCCTTTGCGCACATTGCGGCGTTTCATCCCCAGATCACGGCCTTGCGGCGCGATCTGCATGCGCACCCGGAACTCGGTTTTGAAGAGCGCTACACGGCGGACCGGGTGCAGCAGGCGCTCAGGCTTTGCGGTGTCGACGAGGTCCACACGGGCATCGGCAAGACCGGCGTGGTGGCCGTCATCCGGGGACGCGCCGGCAAGGCAGGTGGCAGCGGCAGGATGATCGGCTTGCGCGCCGACATGGACGCCCTGGCGATGACCGAGCACAACGATTTCGCCTGGAAGTCCACGCACACAGGCCGCATGCATGGCTGCGGCCACGATGGCCATACGGCGATGTTGGTGGGCGCGGCGCGCTACCTGGCCGAGACGCGCAATTTCGACGGCACGGCGGTGCTGATCTTTCAACCAGGCGAAGAGGGTTACGCCGGCGCAAAGGCCATGATCGAGGACGGCCTGTTCGAGCGCTTCCCGGTGCAGTCGGTCTTTGGCATGCACAACTGGCCCGCCATGCGTCCCGGCACCATCGGCATCAACTCCGGGCCGATGATGGCGGCATCCGATCGCGTCACGATCGAGATCACCGGTCGCGGCGGCCATGGGGCGCATGCCTACCAGACGGTCGATCCGGTGCTGGTGGCGGCGCACATCATCACGGCGGTGCAAAGCATTGTGTCGCGCAACGTCCGACCGATCGACAGCGCCGTGATCAGCCTGTGCGGCATGCGCGCGGGCGAGCTCTCGGCTATGAGCGTGATACCGGGCAGCGCCACACTGACCGGTACCGTGCGCAGCTTCAAGCCCGAGGTGCAGGACCTGCTGGAGCGGCGCTTGCAGGAGATGTGCAGCGCCGTGGCGCTGGCTTTCGGCGCGACGGCCAGCGTGCAATACGAGCGCATGTACCCGGCCACCATCAACAG
This sequence comes from uncultured beta proteobacterium, assembly GCA_903828665.1. GTDB lineage: Bacteria > Pseudomonadota > Gammaproteobacteria > Burkholderiales > Burkholderiaceae_C > Rhodoferax. Next base: position 20,059 of record CAIKMZ010000033.1, on the reverse strand, counting down.
CGAGGCCGAGGCCCGTTTTGCCGGTGATGTGGCGCAAAGCCTGGTCGGGCGCGACCATGTGGTGCGCGATCTGGAGCCGAGCATGGGCGCTGAGGATTTTTCCTTTATGCTTCAGGTCAAGCCCGGTGCCTACCTGCGCATCGGGCAGGGAGCCGAGAACGGTGTCGGCAGCTGCGGTCTGCACAACAGCCGCTATGATTTCAACGACGAGATACTGCCTTTGGGCGCTGCTTTGCACGCCAGCCTGGCCGAGCAGGCCATGCCGCTGGCAGCGCCTTGATCTTTTTTGCTTCATCAACAGGAACCACCATGAAACTCACGAGAACGATGACTTTGGCCCCCCTTGCGCTGGCTTTGATGGGGCTAGGCTTCACCGCGTCTGCGGTCACCTTGCGCATCGGCAATCAGGGCGACGCCTTGTCCATGGATCCGCACTCGCTCAACGAGTCGCTGCAGTTGACGGTGGTCGGCAATGTCTACGAGCCGCTGCTCACGCGCGGTCGTGATTACAAGCTCACACCGGCACTGGCGACCGACTGGAAGCAGACCGCGCCCACGGTGTGGCGTTTCAACCTGCGCAAGAACGTGCAGTTCCATGACGGCACGCCTTTCACGGCGGATGATGTGATCTTCAATTTCGAGCGTGCCAAGGACGACGGCTCGGACATGAAGAGCTATGTCGGCCAGGTCAAGGAGATCAAGAAGATCAACGACCATGCGATCGATGTCATCACCACGGCGCCGTTCCCGATCCTGCCCGAGTTGTTCACCGGCTGGCTCATGATGAGCAAGAAATGGTGCGAAACCAATCAGGCCACCAAGCCGGTCGATCGGCGCAAGGGCATCGAGAACGCCGCCTCGTTCCGTGCCAATGGCACCGGTCCTTACCGCTTGCGCGAACGCCAGCCCGGCGTGCGCAGCTCGTTCGTTCGCAACGGGAACTACTGGGGCAAGATTGACGGCAACGTCGACGAAGTGATCTTCACCCCGATCGGTAACGATGCGACGCGAGTCGCCGCGCTCCTGTCCGGTGAAATCGACGTCATGGAGCCGGTGCCGGTTCAGGACGTCGACCGCGTCAAGGCCAATGCCAAGCTCAAGGTGATGCAGGGGCCCGAGTTGCGCGTGGTGTTCCTGGGCATGGACCAGAAGCGCGACGAGCTGCTGTTCTCCAATGTCAAGGGCAAGAATCCGTTCAAGGACAAGCGCGTGCGCCAGGCGTTCTATCAGGCGATCGACATCGACGGCATCCAGAAGACCGTGATGCGCGGCGCCGCGACACCGGTGGCCCTGCTGCTGCCGCCGCAGGTCAACGGCTTTGACGCGACGCTGAGCAAGCGCCTGCCCTACAACGTGGACGCCGCCAAGAAACTGATGGTCGAAGCCGGCTACCCCGCAGGTTTCGAGGTCAAGATGAATTGCCCGAATGACCGCTACGTCAATGACGAACGGATCTGCCAGGCGGTGGCGGCCAATCTGTCGAAGATCGGTGTCAAGATCAATCTGGAAGCCGAAACCAAGGGCACTTATTTCCCCAAGATACTGAGCCGCAACACCAGCTTCTATATGCTGGGCTGGGTCGCCAGCACCGTCGATGTGCACAACGTGCTCTACCCGATCATGTCCTCGCCGGGTGAAGGCGGGCGTGGCCAGTTCAACCTGGGCGCCTACAGCAACGCCAAGGTCGATGAGTTGACGCAGGCGATCGGCTCCGAGACCGATCTGAAGAAGCGCAACGCGATGATTCACGAGGCGCTCAAGATTCATCAGGACGATATCGGGCACATTCCGCTGCACCAGCAGGCGCTGAACTGGGGCATGAAGAAGAACATCGACGTGGTGCAATTGCCGGGCAACGAAATGCCCTGGAAATTCATCAAGGTCAACCCCTAAACGCAGATCGCAGTCCGGATGAAGCAATGGTTGGCCCGTCTGGGCGACAGCGATATTGGTCACAGCTTTCGCAACTCGCCAGTGGCGATGGCGGCGGCGGCTGTGGCCCTGATCTGCATCTTCTGCTCGCTGTTTGCCAACGGCGTCGCGCCGCATAATCCGTTTGACCTCAGCACGCTGGAGTTGAGCGATGCGCGGCTGCCGCCGGCCTGGGACGCGCTGGGCAGTTCCAAATACCTGCTCGGCACCGATGACCAGGGGCGCGACATCCTCTCGGCCCTGATGTTCGGCGCGCGCATCTCCCTGGCGGTGGGATTCGCCTCGGTCATCCTGTCGGTGCTGCTGGGTGTCACGCTCGGACTGCTGGCGGGTTTTCTCGGCGGCTGGGTCGACGCCGTCCTCATGCGCCTGTGCGACGTGATGCTGTCGTTCCCGGCCATTCTGGTGGCGCTGCTGATCGCCGGTGTCGGGCGCGCGCTGTTTCCCAACGCACAGGAAGGACTGGCCTTTTTTGTGCTGATTGTCTCGATCACGCTGACCGGCTGGGTCCAGTACGCGCGCACGGTGCGCGGCTCGACGCTGGTAGAACGCAACAAGGAGTACGTGCAGGCGGCGCGCGTCACCGGCGTCTCGGGCCTGCGCATCATGCGCCGCCATGTGCTGCCCAACGTGCTCGGACCGGTGCTGGTGCTGGCCACGATCCAGGTCGCGACCGCCATCATCATCGAGGCCACGCTGTCGTTTCTGGGGGTCGGCGCGCCACCCACATCACCGTCGCTGGGCACGCTGATCCGCGTTGGCAACAACTACCTGTTCTCCGGCGAATGGTGGATCACCGTGTTCCCCGGCCTGATGCTGGTACTCATTTCCCTGAGCGTGAATCTGCTGGGCGACTGGCTGCGCGACGCCTTGAATCCAAAGTTGCGCTAAATCCATGAGTCTGTTGCAAGTCAAAAACCTGGTCGTTGAGTTCCCGAATCGGCGCGGCACGCTGCGCGCGCTGGACGATATTTCGTTCGAGATCGCACCCGGTGAAATCCTCGGTGTGGTCGGCGAGTCGGGCGCCGGCAAGTCGATCACCGGCGCTGCCATCATCGGCCTGCTGGAGCCGCCGGGACGCATTGCCGGTGGACAAATCTTGTTGGAGGGCGAGCGCATCGACCAGTACGGATTCGAGCAGATGCGCCATATCCGGGGCAAGCGCATCGGCGCCATCTTTCAAGACCCGCTGACCTCGCTCAACCCGCTGCACACGATCGGTCACCAATTGATCGAGACGATCCGCATGCACCTGCCGCTGAATGAAAAGGAAGCGCGTGAGCGCGCCATCTCCCTGCTCAAGGACACCGGCATCCCGGCGCCCGACCAGCGCATCGACCATTACCCGCACCAGTTCTCGGGCGGCATGCGCCAGCGCGTGGTGATCGCACTGGCGCTGGCGGCTGAGCCCAAACTGATCGTGGCCGATGAACCGACGACGGCGCTTGATGTGTCGATTCAGGCGCAGATCATTACCCTGCTCAAAGGCATTTGCCACCAGCATCAGGCGGCCGTGATGCTGATCACGCATGACATGGGTGTGATCGCTGAAACCTGCGACCGGGTGGCGGTCCTGTACGCCGGGCGGATTGTGGAAATCGGCCCGGTGCATGAACTCATCAACCGACCTGCGCACCCCTATACCGCCGGCTTGATGGCGGCGATTCCCGACATCAGCCAGGACCGTGAGCGCCTGAACCAGATCGATGGCGCCATGCCGCGCCTGAACGCCATCCCGGTCGGCTGCGCCTATAACCCGCGCTGCCCGCAGGTCTTTGACAAGTGCCGCAGCCAGCGCCCGGACCTCATGCCCGCCGGGCGCACGCGTGCCGCCTGCTGGCTGCATGAGACACAAACACAGCAGGTGCCAGCATGACCGCCCTGGTTCAAGCCAATGACCTGGCGATGACGTTCGACGTTTCGGCGCCGTGGCTCAATCGTGTGCTGGAGCGCAAACCGCGCACGCTGTTGCACGCGGTCGACGGCGTGAGCTTCGAGATCGAGAAGGGCAAGACGCTGGCGCTGGTCGGCGAGTCCGGCTGTGGCAAGAGCACGGTGGCGCGCTTGCTGGTCGGCCTGTATGAGCCGAGCCGTGGCAATCTGCAGTTTGACGGTTTGGATGCCCATGCCGTGTTCAAAACGCACCAGGGCCTGCAATTGCGCAGCCGCATTCAGATGATCTTTCAGGACCCGTATGCGTCGCTGAACCCGCGCTGGCTGGTGCAGGACATCGTGGCCGAGCCGCTGATTGAGCATGGCCTGGTGCACACGCCTGCGACACTGAAAGAACGCGTCGGCGAATTGCTCACCGCGGTGGGCTTGAGTGTCTTCGATGGCGCCAAATACCCGCACCAGTTTTCGGGCGGTCAACGCCAACGCATCTCGATTGCCCGAGCGTTGGCCACGCATCCTGAGTTTCTGGTGTGCGACGAGCCGACCTCGGCGCTTGACGTCAGCGTGCAGGCACAGGTGCTCAACCTGATGAAGGACCTGCAGCGTAAGCTCGGCCTGACCTACCTGTTCATTTCACACAACCTGGCGGTGGTGCGCCATGTCAGCGACCAGGTCGGTGTCATGTACCTGGGCCGGCTGGTGGAACTGGCCGACAAGCATGCGCTGTTTGCCAATCCGCGCCATCCTTACACGCGCATGCTGCTCGACGCCATTCCAAAGATGACGGATACGGGACGCGCGCGCACGCCGGTGCAGGGCGAGGTGCCCAATCCGCTGAATCCGCCAGCCGGCTGCGCTTTCAACCCGCGCTGCCCGCATGCGAACGAGCGCTGCCGCAACGAGCGGCCGCTCTTGCTCACGATCAGCGGCATCCAGATCGCCTGTCATGCGGTGCAGGAAGGTCGGATTTAGCGAGCCTTCGTCATTGCAATTGCGGGATTGACCCGCAATCCAAGGTTCGCGTGACATGGATCCCGGATCAAGTCCGGGATGACAGCCCAAAGGCCATTGTGGGCTTGACTCGCAATCCATGGCTGAGGTTGCATTGGGTCCCGGATCCCCCGGATCTGATCTGGGGACGGGATGACAAGCAGCGATCGGCTCGGAGAACTCAGGTATAGCGCTTGCTGCGCAGATTGTTCTTCATCTCGCGCAGCAAGGGCTGCAAGGTCTCGCCGCCGATGCGCAGGGCGACGCAGGTGGCCAGGATGTCGATCACCAGCAGATGCAGCAGGCGTGACACCATCGGGCTGTAGCGGTCGTAGCCTTCCGGGTGATCGGCCGCCAGGTGGATGTGCCCGGCCGAGGCCAGCGGTGAGCCGCTGGCGGTGATCACGATGGTGGTGGCGCCGTGCTTGCGCGCAATGTCGCAGGCATCCATCAGGTCGCGAGTGCGGCCCGAGTTGGAAATGATGACGACGCAGTCACCGGGGCCGAGCAGCGAGGCGCTCATGACCTGCATGTGGCCGTCGCTGTGCGCGATGACGTGCATGCCCAGACGGAAGAACTTGTGCTGCGCGTCCTGCGCCACGACACCGGAATTGCCGACGCCAAAGAACTCGATGCGCTTGCCGTCGCGGTAGGCCTGCACCAGCGCGCTGGCGGCTTTTTCGATCATCGCCGTGCTGGCGTCGTTGCGGTACTTCAGGAAGGCCGCCACCGTGTTGTCGATGACCTTGACCATGATGTCGCCGGTCTTGTCGTCGGCGTCGACGCTGCGGTGGATGAAGGGCACGCCTTCGTTCACGCTGCCGGCGAGCTTGAGCTTGAAGTCGGACAGGCCGTCATAGCCCACGCTGCGGCAAAACCGCACCACCGTCGGCTTGCTCACGTGGGCGCGGTCGGCCAGTTCGCTGACCGGCAGCTTGGCAAAGCTGCGCGGGTCGCTGAGCACCAATTTACCCACGCGTTGTTCCGCCGGCGCCAGCGAGGGTAGACAGGCTTTGATGCGGTCAAGCATAGAAGACTCCAAGCCACGGCAAGATCTTGGGAAGAAAATTTTCCGCCGGGCCATCCCAAGGAAAATTAGCCCCCTCGGGGGGCAGTGCAGTACGCGCAGCGACAAGCGTGGGGGTCAACATTCCTCAGACCAGCAGTAACCATCGCGCGCAATCATGGCGCTGGCGGCGCTTGGGCCCCAGGTGCCGGCGGCGTAGAGGCGCGGGCCCTGGACATCGTTCTTCCAGTGCTCGATGATGGGTTCCACCCAGCGCCAGGCCTCGAACTGCTCGTCGGCGCGCACAAAGAGGTTGAGGCGGCCGTCGATCACGTCAAGCAGCAAGCGTTCGTAGGCGCCCACGCGCTCGGAGCCGAAGCGCTTGTCGAAGTCCAGGTCGAGCTGCACCGGTGACAGCGTCTGCGAGTTGCGCCGGTTGCTCTGACCTTGCGCCACCAGATGCAGTTCGAGCCCGTCCTTGGGCTGCAGGTTGATCACCAACTGGTTGGAGACGTCCATCTGCGAATTGAAGATGGCGTGTGGCGTCGGGCGGAAGTTGATCACGATGCGGGCGTCACGCCCGGCCAGGCGCTTGCCAGTTCGGATGTAGAACGGCACGCCGGCCCAGCGCCAGTTCGATATCTCGGTGCGCAGGGCGACAAAGGTTTCGGTATGGCTTTGCGGGTTGACGCCGCCTTCGTCACGGTAGGCCGGCACGGCGACGCCGGCGATGCTGCCGGCCGCGTACTGGCCGCGAATGACGTCCTGCGCAAGTGACTCCGGCGTCCAGGGCTTGAGCGAGCGCAGCACCTTGAGCTTCTCATCGCGGATGGCGTCCGCGTGCGCGTTGATCGGCGGCTCCATGCCGATGGCGCACAGCAGTTGCAGCGCATGGTTTTGCACCATGTCGCGCAGCGCGCCCGTCGTTTCGTAAAAGGCGCCGCGGTTTTCCACGCCCAGCTCTTCGGCAATGGTGATCTGGATGTTGGCAATGTGCTCGCGCCGCCACAGGGGCTCGAACAAGGCGTTGCCGAAGCGCAGGGCAAACAGGTTTTGCACCGCCGGTTTACCCAGGTAGTGGTCGATGCGGAAGATCTGCTTTTCGCTGAAGACGTGGCCCACCGCTTCGTTGATGGCGCGGTTGCTCGCGAGGTTGTGGCCCAGCGGCTTTTCCAGCACGACGCGGGTCTGTCCCGTATTCAGACCGGCCACCGCCAACTGCTCGCAGACGGTCGTGAACAGAGCCGGCGCGGTGGCGACATACATCACGACCGTATCGGTTTGGCGCTCCTGCAGCTTGGCCGTCAGGCGCGCGTAGTCCGCGGGGTGCGAGAGGTCCATGCGCACGTATTCGAGCAGCGCGGCAAAGCGCGCGAACTCCTGCGGGCTGGGGCGCTTTGCCAGTTCGACCTGATCGAAGCGCGAGCCGATCCGGGCGCGGTATTGCTCGGCGCTGAGGTCATCGCGGCCGACGCCAATGATGCGTCCACCGGAGGGCAAAGTGCCATGGCGAAAGGCCTGAAAAAGCGCGGGCATCAGCTTGCGCCAGGCCAAGTCGCCCGTGCCGCCAAACAAGACAAGATCAAAACTCATGGATCAACATTCGTTAGGGATTCTTCGGGCCGCATTGCGTGCAGGGGTCGCCACGGAAGGTGTTTGATAATGTAACTTAGTTTCGTGATTTTTCAAAAATCATGTAACTCGCACAGTCCGGACTCTGACCAGATTGCGCTTTTCCGTGATCAAAAACGCCTGGAAATTGGCTATGCTCAGGGAGTAATGAAATTCCCCTGCGCTGATCGGCAAGGGTTCTACAGGAGTCTCGGTATGAAGAAGCAATTGTTGGCCACGCTGCTGGCCGCCTCATCGGTTGGCGCCTGGGCCGAGGGTCAGGTCAACATCATCTGCTCGGTGCAGGCCGAGTGGTGCAACATGATCGGTACGGTCTACGCACGCACCACCGGCATCAAGGTCAACCTGAGCCTGAAGGGTTCGGGCGAGGCGCTGGCGCAGTTGATCGCGGAAAAGGAGAACCCGAAGACCGATATTTGGTTTGGCGGCACCGGCGACCCGCACCTGCAGGCGGCCGAACAGGGCTTGTCAATCGAGTACAAATCGCCGAGCCTGCCGCAGTTGCATGCTTGGGCGCAGCAGCAGGCGCAGCAGTCGGGCTTCAAGACCGTCGGCATCTATTCCGGTCCGCTCGGTTTTGGCTACAACACCGAGTTGATCGCGAAGAAGAAACTGGCCGTGCCCAAGTCATGGGCCGATCTGCTCAACCCGGCCCTGAAGGGCGAGGTGCAGGTCGCCAATCCGGCCTCCAGCGGAACGGCCTACACGATGGTGGCGACCCTGGTGCAGTTGATGGGCGAGGACAAGGCGTTCGACTACCTGAAGCAATTGCACAAGAACATCAGCCAATACTCGCGCAGCGGCACCGGCCCGATCAAGGCGGTGGCGCGGGGCGAGAGCACGGTCTCGATCAGCTTTGTGCACGACGGCCCGGGCGAGAAGATTAACGGCTTTCCGGTCGAGACCATCACGCCGAGCGAAGGCACGGGCGCCGAGATTGGCTCCATGAGCATCATCAAGGGCGCGCGCAACCTGGACAACGCCAAGAAGTTCTATGAGTGGGCCCTGACGCCCGCAGCGCAGGAGATGGCGGCAGCGGCCAAGCAGTTTCAGCTTCCATCGAACAAGAATGCCAAGAATGATCCACGTATTCCCGACTTCAAGAAAATCAAGTTCATCAACTACGACTACGCCAAGTACGGCGCCTCGGCCGAGCGGCGACGCCTGATTGCGAAGTGGGAAAAGGAAGTCAACTCGCTGCCGCGTTGATGCAAGCGTTTGTCATCCCGGGGCATCGCTGTCATCCCGGGCATCCAGGAAATTGTCATCCCGTCCCCGGATCAAGTCCGGGGTTACAGCACCCGGGATCCATGCCACGCGAACCATGGATTGCGGGTCGGGGCCCGCAATGACGGACAGACAGAACAACCCCAATAAGGCGATCCTGGCCTGGCTGCTGCTCGGTGCGCTGGCCTACCTGGCGTTTCCCTGGTACGCGATTCAGGACGCCAACGGCCTGCTGTCGATCGGCCAGGTGTTCTCCAACGAACAGGCGGGCAATGGCCTAGTGCAGGCGCTGCGCTATGGGCGCGGTTGGTTGTGGGTCGGTGTGGCGGCTTTGCTGCTGGCAGGCGTGGGCGCGCGCATGCAGCCCGGCCGCTCACAGGGCACGGTCCTGCTGGCGGCCGGCCTGTTCGGGTCGCTCGGGCTGCTGCTGTCGGGTTTTCTGATCGGCGCCAAGGGCTGGTCGTTCGAACTGTTGAACCACAGCCTGGGTGAACTCGGCGTTCATCAATTCGGCATGGGCTGGGGCGGCTTTCTGGCGCTGAGCGCGCTGGTGGTGCTTGCAGCCTTCGGTCTGGCGCGGCGCGGCTACTTCAAGGGTGACCTGTTCATTTCCGCGTCCGTGATCGGGTGCGCCACGCTGCTGGCTTTGTTCATCGTGTTTCCCGTGTTCAAGGCGCTGGTCGGCGCCTTCGTCAGTGAAGAGGGCGGCTGGTTGCCGCTCGCCTTGTGGGAGCGCGTGGCCAGCGCGCGCAACTTCAGCCTGAGCTGCGTCATCGGCGGCCTGCGCTGCGGTGTTGCATGGAACACGCTGTTTCTGGGTCTGATGACCGCCAGCAGCACGGTACTGCTCGGCACGCTGATGGCGCTGCTGGCCGAGCGCACCGGCAAGCGTTTCGCCAGGTCGCTCAACGCGCTGGCGATGCTGCCGATCATCACGCCGCCGTTCGTCGTCGGCCTGGGCCTGATCCTGCTGTTCGGCCGCGCCGGCTTCGTGAACCAGTTGCTGGAATACGCTTTCGGGGTCACGCCAAGCCGCTGGTTCTATGGCTGGTTCGGCGTCTGGGTGGCGCAGACCTTTGCCTTCGCACCGATTGCCTTCATGATCATGCGCGGCGTCGTGCAGGGCATTGCGCCGAGCCTGGAGGAGGCGGCGCAAACGCTGCGCGCCACGCCTGAGCAGACCTTCATGAGCATCACGCTGCCGCTGCTCAAGCCCGGGCTGGCCAACGCCTTCCTGGTCGGCTTCATCGAAAGCATGGCCGATTTCGGCAACCCGATCGTGGTCGGCGGCCAGTTCTCGGTGCTCAGCACCGAGATCTTTTTTGCCATCGTCGGCGCGCAATACGACCAGGGGCGCGCCGCTTCGCTGGCCTGGATTCTGAGCTTCTTCGCGCTCGCCGTGTTCGCCATCCAGCGCCGCCTGCTCGGTCGCCAGAATTACACGACGGTCAGCGGCAAGGGCGATGGCGGCATTGCCATGAAGTTGCCGTCCAGCGTCAAACGCGTGATCTATGCGGCGGCCCTGCCGTGGATGGCGTTCACGGTGCTGGTCTACGGTTTCGCCTTTGCCGGCGGCTTCGTCAAGACCTGGGGCCGCGACTACACGCTGACTCTTGTGCATTTCCAAACCGCTTTTGCGCTCGAGTGGTCGCAGTTTGGCGTGGTCTGGGCCGGCACGGCCTGGAACTCGCTGTTCACTACGCTCAAGCTTGCGGCCATGTCGGCGCCGCTGACTGCCGGCCTGGGTCTGTTGATCGCCTACCTGCTGGCGCGCACCGCGTTCAAGGGCCAGTCGCTGTTCGAGTTCGCCGCGCTGCCGGCTTTTGCCATTCCCGGCACCGTGCTGGGCGTGAGCTACATCCTGGCCTTCAACGTGCCGCCGTTCGAGCTGACCGGCACCGCCCTCATCATCGTGCTGTGCTTCGTGTTTCGCAACCTGCCGGTGGGCGTGCGCGCTGGCACGGCGGCATTCCGGCAACTCGACAAGTCGCTGGACGAGGCATCCATCATGCTGCGTGCCAGCAGCGTGCAGACGCTGCGCCATGTCGTGCTGCCGCTGCTCAAGCCGGCGCTGGTGGCGGCGCTGGTCTACAGCTTCGTGCGCGCCATCACCACGGTCAGCGCCGTGATCTTTCTGGTCACGGCAGAAAACGAACTGGCCACGACCTACATCATCGGCCGCGTCGGCAACGGCGACTATGGCGTGGCGCTGGCCTATTGCACGGTGCTGATGCTGCTGATGACGCTGTCGATCGCCCTGATCCAGTTGCTGGTGGGCGAACGCCGGCTCGGGCGGCGCAAAGGAGTAAAGCAATGAGTGTTGAATTCAGGAACATCAGCAAACGCTACGGCACGGACGCGTCGGCGCCGCTGGTGGTCAAGGACATCAGTTTCGTGATCGCAAAGGGCACGCTGACGACGATCCTCGGGCCGTCGGGCTGTGGCAAGACCACGGTGCTGCGCATGATTGCGGGGCTGGAGTCACCGACTGACGGGCAGGTCATCGTCGCGGGGCGCGATGTGACCACGCTCGGACCGGCAGACCGCAACGTCAGCATGATGTTCCAGAGCTACGCGCTGTTTCCGCACATGAACGTGGGCGAGAACGTGCGCTACGGCCTGAAGATGTCGGGCGTGCCCAGGGACCTTGCCCGTGCGCGTGCCGACGAGGCATTGAAGAACGTCGGCCTGGTCGGTTTTGACGAGCGCCTGCCCAGCGAGCTATCGGGCGGCCAGCAGCAGCGCGTGGCGCTGGCGCGGGCCCTGGTACTCGAACCGGCGGTGCTGCTGTTCGACGAGCCGCTGAGCAACCTAGACGCGCGGTTGCGGCGCGAAATGCGCGAGGAAATCCGCAGTCTGCAGCAGCGCCTGGGGCTGACCGTGGCCTATGTCACGCACGACCAGAGCGAGGCGCTGGCGGTGAGCGACCAGATTATCGTGATGGACGACGGCCGCATCGCCCAGAGCGGCTCGCCGCAGGATCTGTACGAGCGCCCGGACACCGAATTTGTCGCCGGCTTCATGGGCGAAGCGATGCTGTTCCCGGCCACGGCCGCCGCCGATGGCAGCGTGCAGCTCGGTCCCTTGCGCATCGTGCCGGCGCAGCGCCTGGCAGCGGGCGCCGTCAAGGTCGCGGTGCGCCCGGAGGCCTGGCAGATTCATCGCGCCGGCAGCTCCGGCGGCGCTGCGCTGGCCGGCACGCTGCTCAAGTCGGCCTACCTGGGCAGCCTGTTCGAATACACCTTCGAGACTGCACTGGGCAAGGTGTTTGTCGTCTCGCCGGAACTGACCGATGTCCTGCCGCTGGGCGCTGAAGTGGCGCTGACGCTGGCCGAGCACGGGGTCTCCGTGGTCAAGGTGTCAACGACCGCTCGATAATGGCGGCATGAACCAACTCGACGCACTCAAACAATTCACGACTGTGGTCGCCGATACCGGCGACTTCAAGCAGATCGATGCCTATCGACCGCAGGACGCCACCACCAACCCGTCACTGATCCTCAAGGCGGTGCAAAAGCCCGATTACCGCTCGCTCCTGACTGAGACCGTGGCCCAATACCGGGGCCGCGAACTGAGCGAACTGATGGACCGCCTGCTGGTGCGCTTTGGCGTCGAGATCCTGTCCATTATTCCGGGGCGGGTTTCGACCGAGGTCGATGCGCGCCTGAGTTTCGACACCAGCGCCACCGTGACGCGTGCCGAGCGCCTGATCGATCTGTACCAGGCGCAGGGCGTGCACATCGACCGCGTGCTGATCAAGGTCGCGGCCACCTGGGAAGGCATCGCTGCGGCGGAGCAACTCGAGCGCTGCGGCATTCACACCAATCTGACGCTGCTGTTCTCGTTCTGCCAGGCCGTGGCCTGCGGCCAGGCTAAGGTGCAGCTGATCTCGCCCTTTGTCGGGCGCATATACGACTGGTACAAGAAGTCGGCGGGCGCCGCCTGGGTCGATGCTGACAACGCGGGGGCCAACGACCCCGGCGTCAAGTCGGTGCGGCAGATCTACAACTACTACAAGCGCTTTGGCATCGCCACCGAGGTGATGGGGGCGAGTTTTCGCAACGTCGGCCAGATCACGGCGCTGGCCGGCTGCGACCTGCTGACCATCAGTCCCGATCTGCTGGCCACGCTGGCCGCCAGCAATGCGCCACTGGAGCGCGCGCTCGACGCCAAGGCAGCGCAGTCGCTGGAACTGCAGAGCGTCAGCTACGACGAGGCGGGCTTCCGTTTTGCCCTCAATGAGGACGCCATGGCCAGCGACAAGCTCAGCGAAGGCATACGCGCATTCTGTGCCGACGCCGCGCGGCTTGACCAGTTGCTGTTGGCCGCCTGACCCCGAACCCGAGGATTGCCCATGACCCGTATCCGCTGCGACCGCACCGCCACCTGGCGTGGCCTTCAGAACCTGTTTGCAACCGGCGGCCAGACCTTCGACATGCGCCGTGCTTTCGCAGACGACGCTGACCGCTTTACGACCTTCAGCCAGAGCGCGCCCCATGTTTTTGCCGATCTGTCCAAGAACCTGCTGGACCGCGAGACGCAGCGCCTGTTGTTCGCGCTGGCGCGCCAGTGCGGTCTGGAGGAACACCGCGACGCCATGTTTGCCGGTGCAGCCATCAATGAAACCGAGCAACGCCGGGTGATGCACTGGTTGTTGCGCAGTCCGCCGCCGCCAGTCGGCGTACAGGACGCCTTGGCAAGCGAATCGGCGCTGGTGCACGTCGTGCTCGATGCCATGCTGGCCTATGCGCAGACGGTGCGCGAAGATGACACCATCACCGACATCGTCAACATCGGCATCGGCGGCTCGGACCTCGGTCCGCAGATGGCGGTGCTGGCGCTTGATTCGTTCGTGCTGCCGGGCAAGCGCTTTCACTTCGTATCGAACGTCGATGGCCATGAACTGGCGGCCGTGCTCAGGCGTGTCAAGCCGCAGAGCACGCTGTTCCTGATCGCGAGCAAGACCTTCACCACGATCGAGACCATGACCAATGCGCGCTCGGCGCGCCAGTGGTTCGAGGCCAACGGCGGCAGCGATATTGGTCGGCACTTTGCCGCGCTGACGACCAACGTGGCGGCGGCCAGCGAGTTCGGCATTCGCACCACCTTTGGTTTCTGGGACTGGGTCGGCGGGCGCTACTCGGTCTGGTCGGCCATCGGCTTGCCACTGGCGATTGCCATCGGTGCGCCTGGCTTCCGGGCGTTTCTCGCCGGTGCCCACGAGATGGATCAGCACTTTCGCAGTGCCGCGCTGGAACAAAATCTGCCGGTGCGCCTGGGTTTGCTCGATGTCTGGTACCGTAATTTCCATGGCTTTACCAGCCGCTCGATCGCGCCCTATCACAGCGCGCTGCGGCGCTTGCCGGCCTATCTGCAGCAGCTCGAAATGGAAAGCAATGGCAAGCGCGTCGATGCACAAGGCCAGGCGCTGCGTTTTGGCACGGCACCGGTGCTCTGGGGTGAGCCCGGCACGAACGGCCAGCACGCGTTCTTTCAAATGCTGCACCAGGGCACGGACACCGTGCCGGTCGAATTTGTGGCGGTCAAGAAACCACGGCATGATTTGCCCGGCCACCACGAACTGCTGCTGGCCAACGTACTGGCACAGGCGCAGGCCTTGATGGTTGGCCAGCGTGACACCGGCGGCCACAAGAATTTTCCGGGCAACCGGCCCAGCACTTTCCTGCTGCTCGATGAACTGACGCCGACCACGCTCGGCGCACTGATTGCCTTGCAGGAACATCGGGTCTTTGTCAGCGGCTCGCTGTGGGGTCTCAACAGCTTCGACCAATGGGGCGTGGAACTCGGCAAGGTGCTGGCCAGGGATGTGCAGGCGCGTCTGCAAACAGGTGATGTCAGCGGCATCGATGCATCGACCGCCGGCTTGCTGCAGCGGCTGCGCTAGCTGACGGGTTGCGATGGGTCGATGGATGCCGCGCTTCGCAGCCACTGACCAAGTCAGGGTTCGGCGGAAGTTGGCAGCCCATGAATATCATCTTTGATTTCGGCGCCGTGCTGTTTGGCTGGCAACCGGCGCAGCTGGTGGCGGCGTCTTTTCCGGAGCAGGCGGCCACGCCGGTTGCGGCCGCGCAGTTGGCGCGGGCCATCTTCGGGCACGAGGACTGGCACGCGTTCGATCGGGGCGGTCTGGCACTCGATGCGGTGGTTGCCCGCACGGCGCAGCGTTTGGCGCTGCCCGAGGCGCCACTGCAGGCGCTCGTCGCCGGCATCGGTGACGGCTTGCAGCCGATCGATGCGACGCTTGGCGTGCTGGCTGCCTTGTCGCAGCGACGACTGGCGCGCGGCGACGTGCGCCTGTACTACCTCTCGAACATGCCGGTGCCTTATGCCCGCACGCTGGAGCGCAAGCACAGCTTTCTCCAGTGGTTCGATGGCGGCATCTTTTCGGGCGACGTGTTGCGCTGCAAGCCCGATCCCGCGATCTACGCGATGCTGCAGGCGCGCCATGCGCTGGAGCCGGCGCATACCGTGTTCATCGACGACCTGCAGGCCAACGTCGATGCGGCCTGTGCGCTCGGCTGGCGCGGCATCCATTTCCTCTCGGCGCCGCAGTTGCAACAGAATCTGGCAAACTTGCTGGATCAATGAACCAAGAACCCAAGGAAAACCATGAAACTGGTGCGTTATGGCAAACCCGGCAAAGAGAAACCGGGACTGATCGATGCCGAAGGCCGGCTGCGCGATCTCAGTGGCGTGATATCGGACCTGGGTGCGGCCCAGCTGGGCGATGCGGCCCTGACGCGACTGCGCCGGCTCAAGCTCGATTCGCTGCCGCTGGTGCGCGGCAAGCCGCGACTGGGTGCGCCGGTCGCGGCTGTCGGCAAGTTCATCGCCATCGGGCTGAACTATGCGGACCATGCCGCCGAGGCTGGCATGCCGATACCCAAAGAGCCGGTCATGTTCACTAAGGCCATCAGCTGCATCCAGGGGCCCAACGACCCCATCATGCTGCCCAAGGGCTCGGTCAAGACCGACTGGGAGGTCGAGCTCGGCGTGGTGATCGGGCAGTGCGCGCGCCACGTGTCGCAAAAGGATGCACTGAACTACGTGGCCGGTTACTGCGCGGTCAACGACATCAGCGAGCGCGAGTTCCAGATCGAGCGCGGCGGCACCTGGGACAAGGGCAAGGGCTGTGACAGCTTCGGGCCGCTCGGCCCCTGGCTGGTCACACGCGATGAAGTGCCCAATCCGCAAAAGCTCGGCCTGTGGCTGGAGGTCAACGGCCAGCGCATGCAGAGCGGCAATACCAAGACGATGATTTTCGGCGTCGCCAAGATCGTGAGCTATGTGAGCCAGTTCATCACCCTGATGCCCGGCGACGTGATCACCACCGGCACGCCGCCCGGCGTCGGCATGGGCAGGAAGCCGCAGCAGTTCCTCAAAGCCGGCGACACCCTGGCCATGGGTGTGGAAGGCCTGGGCGAGCAGCGCCAGACGGTGGTGGCGTACAAGAAGCCTTGATTCAGGGCGTGGGCGCCGGCCTAAGGTACTGGCCGATGAAGTTCCGCAGCACGTGCTGGTAGCCCGGCGCATCGATCTCCTGCAGGTCGCTGTGCGCACCGCCTTCGACCGTGAGCCAGCTCTTGGGCTGGTTCGCGGCGGCAAACAGCTCGGCGCCCAGTTGCAGGGGAACGGTGGTGTCGGCGCTGCCGTGGATTATCAACAAGGGCGCGTCCACACGAGTGATCTTCTCGATCGAGGCGAAGCGTTCGTTGCTGGCGTTGGCCAGCAACCCCGCCACGAAGCCGGCCGAGCGTGCAATGGCCGTGAAGCTGGTAAAGCCCGACTCCAGGATCAGGCCGCCATAGTCCGCTCCGGCGTGCAGACGGCTGGCCAGATCAACGGCCACACCGCTGCCCATGGAGTGGCCATACAGAACCCGGCTGCGGGCGCGCGGTTCGCGGCGCTGCAGTTCGGCCCAGGCGGTTTCGGCATCCTGCATGATCGATGACTCGGACGGCGTGATGGCCGTGCTCAGGCCCCAGCCCCGGTACTCCACGGCCAGCACCGAAAAACCGGCGGCGCGCAGGGCGTCGATCTTGGGCAGATTCTGGAACACCGTGCGAAAGGTTCCGTGGAAGTACAGCAGGGTGGGCGCGCCCGGGTCGGCGTGCGGCAGCCACCACAACTCCAGGCGCTGGGCAAGGGTGTCGCCCGTCGCTGCCAGTTCCACGAAATAGCGCTGGTCGCCGCTGCGCTGTCCGGCAAAGTCGGATTGCAGGCCCGGGGTCGGACGGTAGACGATCTCGCGCTGTTTGGCGTCGAGCCAGGCGCAGGCGCTGACTGACAGAATTGACAGCGTCAATGTGAGATAGCGCACAGATGCGCAGGCCAGTCGGCGTGTCAAATGAGACAAAGTCACCTCGGACCATCGCCGCATGAGCTGTCTCACATTCTTGACTGTCAGGAAATCCATTCGCATCGTCTTTGGGCTGATTGTGTTCCACTTGGCCGCAAATGCCTTCGCGCAGGAGGTGGCCGAGCCGGATCCGGTCAAGGCCAACGTGTACCGGCTGCAATTCAGCCCCTACACCCACCACTACACCTTCGATGCCGCGCACCGGGACGTGGTGATGATCGGGCTGGAGAAGGAATCCCCAGAAGCCGACCTTATCGGCATCACGCTGTTCCGGAATTCATTCGGGCAGGAAAGCGTCTACGTCTACCCCTGGGGCGGTGTCTATCGCGGGATCGGTGGGTTCAGACCGGTGTCATTCAAGTGGACTGCGGGCTTGATCTACGGCTATGTCGACTCGTTTCAGAACAAGGTGCCCTTGAACTACAAAGGCTTTTCCCCCGGTCTGATCTTCGGCCTGGCCTACGAATTCCGGCGCGGCTGGTCGGCGCAGGTCAATTTCCTCGGCACGGCAGCGGCCATGTTTGAAATCAGCGTGCCGCTCGATTGACCAACTCGCAACAAAAAAACCCGCGAAGCGCAAGCCAGCGGGTTTTGTATTTTGTGGCGAGAACTAGAACCTAGTTCGACGCAGCATGAGGCTTCAAGCCTAGGCGCAAGGGCGCAGACAGTGGCAGCGCCACGGCAAGCCCTTGCAACGACGGCATGGAGCCTCAGGCAAGGCAGCTTACATGCCCATGCCGCCCATGCCGCCCATGCCACCCATATCGCCACCACCCATGCCACCCATGCCGCCGGCGCCTTCAGCCTTGGGGGCCTCGGCCACCATGCATTCGGTGGTCAGCATCAGGGACGCGACCGACGCTGCATTTTGCAGTGCGGTGCGGGTCACCTTGGTCGGGTCCAGAATGCCCATTTCGATCATGTCGCCATAGGTGTCGTTCGCAGCATTGAAGCCGTAGTTGCCCTTGCCGTTCAGAACGGCATTGACGACCACCGACGCTTCGCCACCGGCATTGAACACGATTTCGCGCAGGGGCGCTTCGATCGCTTTCAGGACCAGCTTGATGCCGGCTTCCTGGTCGGCGTTGTCGCCCTTGATCTTGCCAGCGGCTTGCTTGGCGCGAAGCAGTGCAACACCGCCACCGGCCACGATGCCTTCTTCCACCGCAGCACGGGTTGCGTGCAGGGCGTCTTCAACTCGGGCCTTCTTCTCTTTCATTTCGACTTCGGTGGCAGCGCCAACCTTGATCACGGCAACGCCACCGGCGAGTTTTGCAACGCGCTCCTGGAGTTTTTCGCGGTCGTAGTCGGAAGTGGCTTCCTCGATCTGCACGCGCACTTGCTTGACGCGGGCTTCGATGTCGGCAGCGGCACCGGCACCGTCGATGATGATGGTGTTTTCCTTGCCCACTTCGACGCGCTTGGCGGAACCGAGATCGGCCAGCGTGACTTTTTCCAGCGTCAGGCCGACTTCTTCAGCGATGACCTTGCCGCCGGTCAGGATGGCGATGTCTTCCAGCATGGCCTTGCGACGGTCGCCAAAGCCCGGAGCCTTGACGGCCACGACCTTCAAGATGCCGCGGATGGTGTTGACCACCAGCGTTGCCAGGGCTTCGCCTTCGACGTCTTCCGAGATGATCAAGAGCGGACGGCCCGACTTGGCGACTTGCTCCAGCGTGGGCAGCAGGTCGCGGATGTTGCTGATCTTCTTGTCATACAGCAGCACGAACGGGTTGTCCAGCAAAGCGGCTTGCTTTTCGGGGTTGTTGATGAAGTAGGGCGACAGGTAGCCGCGGTCAAACTGCATGCCTTCGACGACGTCGAGTTCGCTGTCGAGCGACTTGCCGTCTTCGACGGTGATGACGCCTTCCTTGCCGACCTTGTCCATCGCGTCAGCGATGATCTTGCCGATGGCTTCGTCGCTGTTGGCCGAGATCGAGCCGACTTGTGCGATTTCCTTGGACGTGGTGGTGGCCTTGGAGGCCTTCTTCAGTTCGGCGACCAGGGCGGTGACCGCCTTGTCGATGCCGCGCTTCAGATCCATCGGGTTCATTCCGGCGGCCACGTACTTCATGCCTTCGTGCACGATGGCTTGCGCCAGCACGGTGGCGGTGGTGGTGCCGTCGCCAGCGATGTCAGAGGTCTTGGAAGCGACTTCCTTGACCATTTGCGCGCCCATGTTCTGCAGCTTGTCCTTGAGTTCGATTTCCTTGGCCACGGACACACCGTCCTTGGTCACGGTCGGGGCGCCGAACGAGCGCTCCAGCACCACATTGCGGCCTTTGGGGCCGAGGGTGACTTTGACTGCGTTGGCCAGGATGTTCACACCCTCGACCATGCGTGCGCGGGCTTCGCCGCCGAAAATGACGTCTTTTGCTGCCATGTTGATATCTCCGGATTCAGTAAATTAATGAGAGGATGAAAGCTGAGAAATTACTTCTCAACGACTGCAAACAAATCGTCTTCTTTCATGACGAGCAGTTCGTCGCCGTCAACCTTGACGGTTTGGCCGCTGTACTTGCCGAACAGCACGCGGTCGCCGACCTTGACTGCCATCGGGCTCAGTTCACCCTTGTCGTTCTTCTTGCCAGGGCCAACGGCCAGCACTTCGCCTTGATCAGGCTTTTCAGCAGCGCTGTCAGGAATCACGATGCCGGAGGCGGTCTTGGTTTCGTTTTCGACGCGCTTGACAATGACGCGGTCGTGCAAAGGACGAAGTTTCATGGGATCTCCTTGAGTTGGAAAAGAATATTGAAAATACGGACGACAAGCCAAGCGGCTTGCTGCCCCATAAACTGAGGAGACGGTTCTGTTCGGACGGTAAGTCTGTTAGCACTCAACCCCTACGAGTGCTAATGATAAGGGCATTTCTGGGATTTTCAATGCGAGGGCATCAAGAATTGCTGCAGAAAATCACTCGACTGTTGTCGATTCTCAGCTAACTTTGAACTTAATTCATCTAAGTCTGAACCGGGAAATACGTTAAGTCATTGAAATTC
>CAIKMZ010000032.1 GCA_903828665.1 uncultured beta proteobacterium | reverse complement strand
TGTGTCTTGTCCCGCCATCCAGGCCAATGCGATGAATCGGCCTGTTCGCACCTCAGCAGAAGGCTCAAACCCGACACCGACTATCGCACGCTGCGGCCGGCCGCCGCGCTTGGGAACTTGGGGTTCACGCCGGCCGTGGCGATGAGCGGCCGTCAACCGGCGGTCAGGCTTGGCAGCGACAACGCATGCGGCGAGCGACCGTGGGCCTGGCTGGGCCCGGCCGGCCCGCGTTCACTTTCCAAACAACTTGGCCATATGCTGCCATGCGCGCAGCAGCAGACCCGCGCGTTCCACATCGGCCTGCGCGACGAGCGGGGCTTCGCCCATCGGCTTGCCGTTCGAGGTCGCGACAACCTTGCCGATCACAGAGCCCTTGGTCACCGGCGCCTCCAGGCCCGGCTTGAGCTCGACCGAGGTCTGCACCTGCTGGCCGCGCGGCACGGTCAACATCCACGGCGCGCCCAGGCCCGCGGCGACCGTATCTGCCTTGCCGAAGCTGACCTTGGCCGTCGTGACCACCGTGTCCGGCTGAATCGGGGTGGCCTTCTCGAAGCTGCTGAAGCCCCAACCGAGCATCGCGCGCGTCTCGTCAGCACGCGCCTGAGCGCTGTGGGTGTTGAGGATGACCGTGATCAGGCGCATCCCGTTGCGCTTAGATGAGGTGACCAGGCAATAGCCGGCGTCGTCGGTGTGGCCGGTCTTGAGTCCGTCGACGGTGGGATCGGTGTAGAGCAGGGCATTGCGGTTGCCTTGCTTGATGCCGTTGTACTTGAAATCGTGTTCCGCGTAGATCGGGTAATAGTCAGCGCTGTCGCGGATGATCGCGCGCGCCAGGATGGCGAGGTCACGCGCGGAGGCCTTGTGCGCCGGGTCGGGCAGGCCCGTGGCGTTCACGAAATGCGTGTGCGTCATGCCCAGGCGCAGGGCTTCAGCGTTCATCAGCTTGGCAAAGCCCTCTTCGGTGCCGGCCATGTGCTCGGCAACCGCCTTGGACGCGTCGTTGCCCGACTGGATGATGATGCCGCGCAGGATGTCGATCACCGTGGCCTGGCTGTTGAGCGGCAGGTACATGCACGACTCGCTGCTCGTGCCTCGGCACCAGGCGTTCTGACTGACCGAGACCAGTTCGGTTTGTTTGAGCTTGCCCGAGCGCAGTGCCTGCTCGACCAGGTAGCTGGTCATCATCTTGGTCAGCGACGCCGGCGGCAGCGCTTCGTCAGGGTTGGCCGAAGCGAGCACCTCGCCAGAGTCGAAGTCCATCAGCAGCCATGCCTTGGCGGGCAGCGCCGGCGGGCTGCCCGCCAAGGCGGTCTGGGCAGCAAGTGGCGGCGGGGCGTTCACGTCGGCCGCGGCCTTCTTGTGAGGTGCGGGCTTGGTTGCATGGTGTCGAGCTGCCAAGGCGACCGAGCCAGGAACCAGGGCGCCCACGGCGATTGCGAAGAGAACAGGGAGGATGGAGAGAGTCTTGGTTTGCACGGCGTTTCTGATCAAAATGTCGATTGTCGCGAATTGGCGTCGGGGGTCCATCGTACGACGTTGCCGATCGGACTGAAATTGATCCGAACGATCGGAAAAGTCTAACCTGACCGTATTGCGCCGAGGGTCTTTCGACACGGTCCGTTGCTGCTTGTGCCGCGCGTCCGGCCTGCCCAGCACAGTGAGGCGACGGCCTTGGCTCTCCACACAAGGGTAAACCCTACTGTTGAACGCAACAGTAGGCGCGCGCACGCCCGGTGCGTACCATCGGCACCGCTTCCGCCTTGTGCTGCGCCGATGACAGGCGCCCCAAGAGCGGACAGCGCCAACCCGCTCCATCAACCTGCTCGAGGCCACAGCCATGTCGACGACCAACGCGCGCAAGCCGCTCTACAAATCGCTTTATGCCCAGGTGCTGTTCGCCGTCACCGTCGGCGTACTGCTCGGCCATTTCTACCCCGACTGGGGCACGCAGATGAAGCCGCTGGGTGACGGCTTCATCAAGCTGATCAAGATGATCATCGCGCCGATCATCTTCTGCACCGTCGTGGTCGGCATCGCCGGCATGGAAGACATGAAGAAGGTCGGCAAGACCGGTGGCCTCGCCCTGCTCTACTTCGAGGTCATGTCGACGCTGGCGCTGGTCGTCGGCCTGCTCGTCGTCAACCTGCTGCAGCCCGGCACCGGCATGCACGTTGATCCGTCATCGCTCGACACCAAGAGCCTTGTGGCCTACACCGGTCCCGGCAAGATGCAGGGCACGGTCGACTTTCTGATGAACGTGATCCCGTCCTCGGTGGTCGACGCCTTTGCCAAGGGCGAGATCCTGCAGGTGCTGCTGTTCTCCGTGCTGTTCGGCTTTGCGCTGCACAAGTTCGGTGGCCGCGGCACGATGGTGTTCGACTTCATCGAGAAGTTCTCCCACGTGCTGTTCGACATCGTCGGCATCATTATGAAGGTCGCGCCCATCGGCGCCTTCGGCGCGATGGCGTTCACGATCGGCAAGTACGGCCTGGGCTCGCTGTTCTCGCTGGGCAAGCTGATGGGCGCGTTCTACCTGACCTGCCTGATCTTCGTGTTCGTCGTGCTGGGCATCGTGAGCCGGCTCAACGGCTTCAGCGTGTTCAAGTTTGTCCGCTACATCCGCGAGGAACTGTTGATCGTGCTGGGCACCTCGTCCTCGGAATCGGTGCTGCCGCGCATGATGGAAAAAATGGAAAACCTCGGCGCGCGCAAGTCGGTGGTCGGTCTGGTGATCCCGACCGGCTATTCCTTCAACCTCGACGGCACATCGATCTACCTGACGATGGCCGCCGTCTTCATCGCGCAGGCCACCGACACGCCGATGACGCTGATGCAGCAGGTGACGCTGCTGGCCGTGCTG
This sequence comes from uncultured beta proteobacterium, assembly GCA_903828665.1. Lineage (GTDB taxonomy): Bacteria > Pseudomonadota > Gammaproteobacteria > Burkholderiales > Burkholderiaceae_C > Rhodoferax. The sequence goes on along the minus strand of CAIKMZ010000032.1, from coordinate 33,074 downwards.
CTGCTGACGTCCAAGGGCGCAGCCGGCGTCACCGGCAGCGGCTTCATCGTGCTGGCGGCCACGCTGTCGGCCGTCGGCGGCGTGCCCGTGGCAGGCCTGGCGCTGATCTTGGGCATCGACCGCTTCATGTCGGAAGCACGGGCCCTGACCAACCTCGTCGGCAACGGTGTCGCCACGCTGGTCGTGGCCCGCTGGACCGGCGACCTGGACATGGTTCGCCTGCGCCAGGGACTGGACAATCCGACGATGATCGAACTGCAGGACCCCGAGGTCATCCTCGACCAGCAGGTCGCGCACATGGATGTGAAGAAGGCCTGACATGTCACTGCGGACTTGATCCGCAATGCACAGTCTTCGTGGCATGGATCCCGGGTCAGGCCCGGGATGACCGATCGCGCTAGACGCGCCGGCGCACCGCGGTCAGGATGCCGCGCAGGATTTCGAGCGGCGGCGGCGGACAGCCGCTCACCAGCACATCGACCGGAATGATTTTCGAAACCGGCCCGGCGCTCGCGTAGTTCTCGCCGAAGATGCCGCCATCGCAACCGCAGTCGCCCACCGCCACCACCAGGCGCGGCTCGGGCGTCGCCTCAAAGGTGCGCAGCAGCGCGGTCGCCATGTTGCGCGAGACCGGCCCCGTCACCAGCAGCAGGTCGGCGTGGCGCGGACTCGCGACAAACCGGATGCCCAGGCCCTCGATGTTGTAGTAGGGATTGCCCAGCGCGTTGATCTCGAGTTCGCAGCCATTGCACGATCCTGCATCGACCATGCGAATGCTCAGCGCGCGGCCCAGGATCGCCAGTACCTCGGTCTGGATGCGAGCGCCCTCGGCCTGCGCCTGCGGCCCGATATCGGGCGCCGGCTCGGTGCGGATGCCGTTGCGCGCGATCTGCCGGATGGTCTTCCAGATCATAGGTCAGCACCTGAGTAACTGAGGTTGAACGACTTATTGATCAGCGGAAAGTCCGGCACGATGTTGCCGATCACGGCGTGCTCGAGCACCGGCCAGTTCTGCCACGACGGATCGTGCAGATGGCAGCGCCGGATCCGGTGCGCGTCGGCCGCGCCGCCCAGCGACAGCGCCACGAACACTTCGCCGCGCCAGCCCTCGACCCAGCCCGCGCCCCGGCTCGCCGACTCCGGCAGATGGATGGCTTGCTGCACCGCGCCGCCGGGCAGCTCCGACAGGATGGCGCGGATCAGGCGCAGCGACTCGAAGACCTCGTCGAAGCGCACCGAAACGCGCGCCGCCACATCGCCGTTGCTGTGCGTTGCCATCTTCACCTGCAACTGCGTGTAGGGTGGCCACGGATGGTCGCTGCGCAGGTCCCAGGCCTGGGCGCTGGCTCGACCGGCCAGCCCGGTCAGTCCGAGCTGCGCGGCCAGCGCGGGCGCGACGCGCCCGGTCGTCATGAAGCGGTCCTGCAGTCCGGCGTGCTCGTCGTACACCGTGCGCAGCAGCTGCACCTCGCGCTCGATCGCGTCGCACTGCCGGCGCAGCGCTTCGATTGGCGCGGCATCAAGGTCGCGCGCAAGCCCGCCGGGCTGCACGCAGTCCATCAGCAGCCGATGGCCGAACACATCCTTCGACAGGCGCAGCCAGTCCTCGCGCAGGCGCGAGAACTGCGCCAGGCCGAAGGCAAAGGCAACGTCATTGCCGAGCGCGCCGAGGTCGCCCAGATGGTTGGCCACGCGCTCGCGCTCCAGCAGCAGCGCGCGCAGGTGCGCCGCGCGCGGCGTGATGGTGCAGCCGGCCGCCGCCTCCAGCGCCATGCAATAGGCCCAGGCATAGGCCACCGTCGAGTCGCCCGAGACGCGGCCCGCCAGCCGGTGCGCCTGCAGCGCCGGCAACTGCGTCATGCGCTGCTCGATGCCTTTGTGCGTGTAGCCCAGGCGCTGCTCCAGACGCAGCACCTTTTCGCCAACCACGGAAAAGCGGAAGTGCCCGGGCTCGATGACGCCGGCGTGCACCGGGCCAACCGCGATCTCGTGCACGCCGTCGCCTTCGACGCGCACGAACGGGTAGTCGATCAGCGCCGCGTCGTGAAAGGTCTGCGTCGCATCGACACCGTGGCGCAGAGGAACGTAATCGGGCGGCCAGGCACCGTGCGCCAGCCAGGGCCGCGTGTCCTGCGTGCCTGCGGCCTGCAGGCCCGACAGGTCCGCCACCGCGCGCTGCAGCCGACCGGCCGTGGCGAAGAACGGCAGCAGGTCCGGGTAGCTGGCCGGTGATCCCGGCACGGGCAACTCCAGCCAGATCACGCCATCGGCCATCGCATACGCCACCGACACCGTCTCGCCGGTGTCAAAGGCGCTGCCCCACAGCGCGAGCAGACGCCCGCCGCTTTCGCGCACGGCACTCGCCGCGGCGCGCCAGTCGTCGGCCGCTACGGCGGCGTGCCAGATCGGCACCGGTGCGGCCAGCGCCTGCAACTCCACATTGACTCCGGCCATCTTCATCGCGTCAGCCCCCCAGCATGCGTGCGGCCTGAACGTACCAGCCGTTCAGGTAAGGTGGAATGTACAAGCCCAGCACCAGCGCCAGGGTCAGGTGCACGAACACCGGCAGCAGCGCTGGCGGATGGGCCAGCGGCTTGAGCGTGGTCTCGCCGAACACCATGGGCAGGACGCGGATCAGCATCGAGGCAAAGGCCACACCGAGCGCCAGGAACAGAAACGGCGTGGCCCAGGGCTGGTCGCGCATGGCGGTGGTCAGGATCAGGAATTCGCTGGCAAAGACACCGAACGGCGGCATGCCCAGGATCGCCATCACGCCCAGCATCAGGCCCCAGCCGACGGTCGGGTTCACCTTGATCAGGCCGCGGATCTCGCTCATGATCTGCGTGCCGGCCTTTTGCGTGGCGTGGCCGACGGCATAGAAGATGGCCGACTTGACCAGCGAATGCACGGTCATGTGCAGCAGGCCTGCGAAGTTGGCGACCGGTCCGCCCATGCCGAAGGCGAAGGTGATCAAGCCCATGTGCTCGATCGATGAGTAGGAGAACATGCGCTTGACGTCCTTCTGGCGCGACAGGAAGAACGCCGCCACCACGACCGAGAGCAGGCCGAAACCCATCATCAGCGGCCCGGCCAGCGGCCGCAACAGCGCGCCATCGGTCAGCACCTTACAGCGCAGCACCGCGTACATGGCGACGTTGAGCAGCAGGCCCGACAGCACGGCCGAGACCGGGGTCGGACCTTCGGCATGGGCATCGGGCAGCCAGCTGTGCAAGGGCACAAAGCCGACCTTGGTGCCATAGCCGATCAGCAGGAAGGCAAAGGCCAGCGTGACGATGGCCGGGTCGAGCTGGCCCTTGACCGCGTCCAGGCTGGTCCACAGCAGCGTGGCGCCGAGCGGCCCGAGCACCTTCTCCGCCGCCATGTAGAGCAGCACGGTGCCGAACAGGGCCTGCGCAATGCCGACGCCGCACAGGATGAAATATTTCCAGGCCGCCTCCAGGCTCGCCGCCGTGCGGTAGACGCTGACCAGCAGCACGGTCGTCAATGTCGCCGCTTCCATCGCCACCCAAAGGATGCCCAGGTTGTTGGTGGTCAGCGCCAGCAGCATGGTGAAGCTGAACAGCTGGTACATGCCGTGGTACAGGCGCATGCGCCGCGGCGTCATCTTGCCGCGGTCCTGCTCGACGCGCATGTAGGGCCGCGAGAAGATTGCGGTGGTCAGGCCGACGAAGGCCGTCAGCGTGACCAGGAAGACATTGAGCGGATCAATGAAGAACTGCCGGTCAAAAACCAGCCGCGGGCCGTCGGCGACGATCTGCGCCGTCAGCACGCAGGCGGCGAGGAAGGTGCCGGCGCTGAAGGCGACGTTGATGTTGCGCGCAAAGTCGCGGTGCCCGGCGACACCCAGCACCGCGCTGCCCACCAGGGGAATGCCGAGAACAAAAAGCAGCGCCTGCACCTCAGTCTTCCTTCAGCGCTTCAAGGTTGTGGATGTCCAGGCTGTCGAACTTCTCCCGGATCTGGAACATGAAGACGCCCAGGATCAGCACGCCGACCAGCACGTCGAGCGCAACGCCGAACTCGACGATCATCGGCATGCCGTTGGTGACCGTAGTGGCCGCGAAGATCAGACCGTTCTCCATCGACAGAAAACCGATCACTTGCGGCACGGCCTTGGAGCGCGTGATCATCATCATGAAGGACAGCAGCACGCAGGACAGCGCGATGCCGAGCGCACCGCCAGCCATCGAGGACGACAGGCGCGAGATCGGCAGCGCCAAGCTGAAGGAGAAGATCACCAGGCCGATGCCCACCAGCATGGTGGTCGGGATGTTGATCAGGGTTTCGATGTCCCAGCGCACGTTCAGGCGCCGCACCACACGGTGCAGCATCCACGGAATCAGGATCACCTTGAGCAGCAGGGTCAGGGCCGCCGAAACGTAGAGGTCGGCCTGCCCGGTGGCGTAGCCGAGCAGGATCGACGCCGCCACCAGCGCCACGCCCTGCAGCATGAAGAGATTGATCAGCGAGACGATGCGGCGCTGCGAGATCATGGCGAACGACAGCATCAGGATCAGCGTGGCGAACAGGTTGATCAGCTGTGGCACGAAATTCATCATCCGACTCCCAGCAGTATGTTGACCAGCAGGCCGATCACGGCGAGCAGGAAGGCGGTGGCGAGAAACTCGGGCACGCGGAAGATGCGCATCTTGGCGCTGAAGGTCTCGATCAGCGCCATCAGGACGCCGCCCACGGCAAGCTTGACGACCAGCACCGGCAGCGCCAGCAGCAGCGCCAGAGGCGCATTCGCCTCGGCCACGCCCCAGGGGAAGAACAGCGCCAGGCCGATGCAGGAAAAGGCCAGCAGCTTCATGCTCGCGGCCCACTCGAGCAGCGCCAGATGGCGGCCCGAGTATTCGAGGATCATGGCCTCATGAATCATGGTCAATTCCAGATGCGTGTCCGGGTTGTCCACCGGCACGCGCGCGTTCTCGGCGAGCGAGACCATGGTGAAGGCCACACCGGTGAGCAGGAAGCTCGGGTAGATCGCCAGTTCGCGGTGCGCCAGTGTCTCGACGATCGTGGTCAGCGAGGTCGAGCGCGAAATCATCGACGCGCAGAACAGGATCATCAACAGCGCCGGCTCGGCCAGAAAACCGACCAGCATCTCGCGCCGCGCACCGAGCGAGCCAAACGCGGTGCCCACGTCCATGGCGGCCAGCGAGATGAAGACGCGCGCCAGCGCGAACAGGCCGACCAGCGCGATCGCGTCGGCCGCCGGCGACAGCGGCAGATCGGTCGAGAGCGTCGGCACGATGGCGCAGGCCAGCAGCATGCAGCCGAACACGATGTAGGGCGTCATGCGAAACAGCGTGGACGCGTGCTCGGCCAGCACCGACTCCTTGATGAACAGCTTGTGCAGCACGCGGTACGGCTGCAACAGGCCCGGCGCCGACTTGTTCTGCAGCCGGGCGCGCCACTGGTTGACCCAGCCGGTCATCAGCGGCGCGAGCAGCAAGGCCACAGCAATGGCCATCAGTTGCGAAATCAGGCCCAAAAAGCTCATTGTTTGACCACCAGCAGCACGACGATCAGCGTCACGAAGCTGTACATCAGGTAGACCGCGATGCGGCCCTGCTGCAACAGGCCGATCACTTTGGAGATGCGTTCAACCAGCGCGGCGATCGGCAGGTAAAGCCAGTACCAGAGCGGGTCTTCGAACGTCACCTTGTAGCGCGGCTGCGCGTCGAACGGGGTGGGCAGCTCGCGCCTCATGCGGAACATCGGCTCGAAGATCTGGCGGATCGGCTGGCCGAAGCCTTCGGCCGTGTCCTGCATGCGCATCGTCTGCCACGGGTAGCCGCAATCCCAGGGCGGCGCGCGGCGCGTGCGCCCGTGGTAGAGGCGGCGCACCAGCAGATAGGCCAGGCCGAAGCTGGCCAGCACGCCGAGCAGGAAGATCACCGGCGCGTAGCTGGCGCGCTCGACGCTCATCGGCACCAGCAGCCAGCCGTTGCCCGCGAGCGATTGCGCCAGACCGGAGCCGACCAGGCGCTGCGTCACCGGGTCGAGCAGGCCGATGACCTGATTGGGCATCAAGCCCAACAGCACGCAGCCCGCCACCAGCCACAGCATGCCGATGCGCTCCCAGGTTCCGGCGTCATGCGCCTGCGCCAGTTTCTCCTCGCGCGGCTGGCCCAGGAAGATGACGCCGAAGTACTTGACCATGGTGTAACCCGACAGCGCCGAGATCAGGGCGATCAGCGCCGCCAGCACCGGCACCAGCATGTTGAGGAAGGAACTCGGCAGGCCGGTGGTGAACAGGAAGCTCTGCAGCAGCAGCCACTCGGCGACAAAGCCGCCCAGCGGCGGCAGACCGGCGCAGGCCAGCGCCCCGACCAGCGTCGGCCAGGCGACCCAGGGCATGGTGCGGATCAGGCCGCCGAGTTTGCCCAAGCTGCGCTCGCCGGTGGCATGCATGACGGCACCGGTGCTGCAGAACAGCAGGCTCTTGAAGAAGGCGTGGCTCAGCATGTGGTACAGCGCCGCCGTCAGGGCCAGCGCCGACAGCGCCCTCATGCCATAGGCCGAGAACAGCAGCGACAGGCCGAAGCCCGCAGCCATCAGGCCCACGTTCTCGATCGAGGAATAGGCAAGCAGCCGCTTCATCTCGACCTGCACGGTCGAGAAGACGACGCCGAACAGGGCTGTGGCCAGGCCCACCGCCATCAGCAGCACGCCCCACCACCAGATCCGCGTCTGCAGCAGGTCGAAGGACACGCGCAGCACGCCGTAGAGCGCGATCTTGAGCATGACCCCGCTCATCAGGGCCGAGAACGGCGAGGGCGCGGCCGGGTGCGCCTCGGGCAGCCAGGCGTGCAAGGGCAGCAGACCGGCCTTGGCGCCAAAACCGAACACCGCCAGCACAAAGGCCACCGAGGCCCAGAACGGCGACAGCTGCTGGGCGCGCATGTTGGCAAAGGTGTAATCGCCGGTATTGGCCTGCAGCACGCCGAAGCACAGCAGGATGCCCAGGGCGCCGATGTGCGCGACCAGCATGTAGAGGTAGCCCGCGTTGCGGATCTCCGGTATGCGGTGATTCGCCATGACCAGGAAGAACGACGAGAAGGCCATGGTTTCCCAGGCCACCATGAAGGCATAGGCGTCATCGGCCAGAACCAGCATCACGATGCTGGCCAGAAAGACGTGGTACTCGAGGCAGATCAACCCCGGCGGCGTGCCCTCCCCCTTGCGGAAGTAGCCGGCCGCAAAGGCTGAGACGCCGGCCGAGACGCCGCCGATCAGGATCAGGAACAGCGCGGACAGGCTGTCCAGGCGCAGGTGAAATGGCAATTGCGGCAGGCCCAGCGGCAATATCGCCACCTCGGGTCCGCTGATGACCGCGCTGATGCCCAGCGCCAGCAGCAGCAGCGAAAAGAAGCCGCTCATAGGAAACAGGACGATGGCGATGAAGCGCAGCCGCTTGAGCGCGACGACACCGGCGACGCCGATCAGGACCCAGGCCAGCACAACCATTAGCGCGCCGTCCAGATGGACCCAGGCAACAGGGTTGGGAACGCCGTTCATGCGAGCTCAGTCGGTCAGGTCAGCCGGGCACATTTTTCTGCTCATGCGGCTATGGTACAGCCGTCGTGCCATGCCACCTGCAAGGAAAGCGGTCAGGCGTGCGCATCGAGCCGCTAAAATAGCGCGAAAGAGGTTCAAACCATGCACATTTTCTACCGTCCCATGTACAACTCGGAAGCCACAAACTTCATCAACGAGCTCAAGGCGAAGGACCCGCAACTGGCGGCCCGGCAGCTCGCCGGCCGTGCCCTGCTGTGGGACAAGAAGGTCGACCGCGAAGCCTGGAGCGAGTACCGCTCGGCCGAGGTCGAGCAAAAGCCGTACGTCTACCAGACCGAGACCCAATAAGCCCGGGAGCAGGATCTGGCGGCTAGCCGGGCCGCCATTCAGACCGCACCCCTCCTCCTTGATCGCCGATCAATGCCTTTGACTGTCGATCTCAGCGCGCTCGGCGCAGCGCCCGACCCCGATCTGTCGGGCACGCCCATCGTCGTCGACCATGTGGCCGTCGCCCGGCTCTACGGCGAGCCGCTGTTCGCCATGCCGCAGGACCTCTACATCCCGCCTGACGCGCTGGAAGTCTTTCTCGAAGCCTTCGAAGGCCCGCTCGACCTGCTGCTCTACCTGATCCGCAAGCAGAACTTCAACATCCTAGACATCCCGATGGCCGGCGTGACGCGCCAGTACCTCGTCTATGTCGAAGAGATCCGCGGGCGCAATCTCGAACTCGCCGCCGAATACCTACTGATGGCGGCAATGCTCATTGAAATCAAGTCGCGCATGCTGCTGCCGCCGCGCAAGGCCGCGCCCGGCGAGGAAGCCGAGGACCCGCGGGCCGAACTGGTGCGCCGCCTGCTCGAATACGAGCGCATCAAGCTGGCGGCGGCGCAGCTGAACGAAGTGCCGCAGATCGGCCGCGATTTTCTCAAGGCGCAGGTCTACATCGAGCAGTCGCTGCAGCCTCGTTTCCCCGATGTCAATGTCGTCGATCTGCAGCAGGCCTGGGCCGATATCCTGCAGCGCGCCAAACTCGTGCAGCACCACCGGATCACGCGCGCCGAACTGTCGGTGCGCGAGCACATGAGCATCGTGCTCAGGAAACTGCAGGGCCGGCGCTTTGTCGAGTTCGAAGAACTGTTCGACGCAGGCAAGGGCGTGCCGGTGCTGGTCGTGACCTTCATCGCCATGCTCGAACTGGCGAAGGAAACGCTGATCGAGATCACCCAGGCCGAAGTCTTTGCGCCGATCTACGTGCGCCTGGCCTATTCGCCGGTGGCGTGAGGCCGCTCAGGTCGGCTCGGCCGTCGGCTCGCGCCCCATCAGCAGGGCCACGGCCTGCGCGGCCTGGATGCTGCCATCGAGTAGCGCCACCACCGCTTGCGCAATCGGCATCTCGACGGCGAGGGCCGCCGCACGCTGCAGCACGGCGCGGGCGCAGTAGACGCCTTCGGCCACATGACCCAAGGCGCTGACGGCCTGTTCCAGGGTCTGGCCGTGGGCCAAGGCCAGGCCGACCTGGCGGTTGCGCGACAAATCGCCGGTGGCCGTGAGCACCAGGTCCCCCAGGCCGCTCAGGCCCATGAAGGTCTCGGCGCGCGCACCCAGCGCCACACCCAGGCGCGTCATCTCGGCCAGGCCGCGCGTGATCAGGGCGGCGCGCGCATTGAAGCCCAGATGCAGGCCGTCGCACAAACCGGCGGCAATCGCCAGCACGTTCTTCACGGCGCCGCCGACCTCGACACCCACGATGTCGTCGTTGGCATAGACGCGTAGCGTCGGGCTGTGCAGGGCTGCAACGAGGGCATCGCGCACCACGGCATGGGCACTGGCGGCCACCAGCGCCGTGGGCTGGCCGCGCGCCACTTCCTGCGCGAAGCTCGGGCCGCTGAGCACGCCAGCCAGGAGGTCCGGCGCGGCCTGCGCCTGGATCTCATGGGCGAGCAGGCCGCCGGCCTGTTGCGCCTCGGCGGCAAAGCCCTTGCAGAGCCAGACCACCGGCACGCGGCAGGCTGCCAGTTCCGTCAGCACCGCGCGCAAGGCGGCCATCGGCGTGGCGATTATGATCAGGTCCGCCGCGGCGAGCAACGGCCCTGCCGGGTTCAGCGGAACGGAACTGAGATGGAGTCCCGGCGGCAAGGCCACGCCGGGCAGGTAGCGCCGGTTTTCGCGCTGCGCCTGCATCGCGGCAAGCTGCGCCGCGTCGCGCGCCCACAGCGTCACGCGATGCTGCGCCAGCGGATTGCCGGCGGCGCTCACGGCCAGCGCCGTGCCCCAGGCACCGGCCCCCAGCACGACGATGTTCATGGCAAGAGTCCTGCGGTCAGGAGCGAGGGCGCCCGGACGCTGTCAATGGCTACTGGGTGACGATCTTTGGCGCTTCGCCAGCCGCAGCGGCGGCTGCCTGCTGTTGCTGTTGCTGCTCGAACATGGCCTGGAAGTTGATTTCGGCCAGATGCACGGGCGGGAAACCGCCGCGCTGGATCAGGTCCGCCACGTTGCCGCGCAAGTAGGGGTAGACGATCTGCGGGCAGGCAATGCCCATGATCTGGCCCATCTGATCCTCCGGCAGGTTGCGGATCTCGAAGATGCCGGCCTGCGTCGCTTCCACCAGGAACACGGTCTTGTCCTTGATCTTGGTCTGCACCGTGGCGGTGATCGTCACCTCGAAAATACCGTCGGCCACCGGGCCGGCATTGACGCCGAGCTGGATGTCAACCGAGGGCGATTCCTGCTCGAGCAGGATGGCGGGCGAATTGGGCTGCTCCAGCGATGCACCCTTGAGGTAGACGCGCTGGATCTGGAACACGGGAGTTGCTTGCTCGGACATGGAACTTCTTTCGGAACATTAAAAAAATCGCGCCGTAACGCAGCGCGCGAAAACGAAAAGCTCTACGATTATCTCAGGCTGCGTTGAGCAGCGGCAGCAGGCCCTGGCGCGCATCGAGCGCGATCAGGTCGTCGCAGCCGCCGACATGCGTCTGCCCGATGAATATCTGCGGCACGGTGCGCCGGCCGGTGAGCTCCATCATCGCGGCGCGCTGCGCGGGATCGGTGTCGATGCGGACTTCCTCGATCTGGGCGACGCCCTTGGACTTGAGAATCTGCTTGGCCTGCATGCAGTAGGGACAAACGGCCGTGGTGTACATCTTGACGGGTTGCATCTGGATTTCCGGTGTTCAGGCTTTTTCAATCGGCAGGTTGGCGCTGCGCCAGGCGCCCAGACCGCCGCCCAGGGACCGTGCGCCCTCATAGCCGAGCTTCTTGGCAACGACCACGGCGCGGTTCGAGCGCGCACCGGACTGGCAAACCAGGATCACGGGCAGCGCCTTGTTCTTGACCGCGCCCGGCAGCTTTTCTTCGAGCTGGTTCAGCGGAATGTTCCTTGCGCCGCCCACATGCCCGGCGGCGTATTCGTTGGCTTCGCAGACGTCGATGACGACGGCTTTTTCCCGATTGATGAGTTGCACCGCTTCCTGCGTGCTCAAACCGCCCCCGGTGGCACCCTTGAGGACCGGCCAGAACAGCATGCCGGCCGAAGCCAGCGCAACGGCGATCAGCGTCCAGTTGTCAATAACAAATTTCACGTGTTTCCTTCATAAGTGCTTTTAAGCCAGATCCGGCGGATCGAATTAACCGATCATTTTAGAATGGAGGCCCCGGAACCGCATTCATGCCGACCGATTCCCTGGTCCCGACCCTTCAAATACCACCATGCACAAGCTCGTTCTCATCCGCCACGGCGAATCAACCTGGAACCTCGACAACCGCTTCACCGGCTGGACCGACGTCGACCTCACCCCCACCGGCATCGAGCAGGCCAAGGAAGCCGGACGCCTGCTCAAGGCCGAGGGCTACGAGTTCGATGTCGCCTACACCAGCGTGCTCAAGCGCGCCACGCGCACACTGTGGCACGTGCTCGACGAGATGGACCGCACCTGGCTGCCCGTGGTCAACAGCTGGCGCCTCAACGAGCGCCACTATGGCGCCCTGCAGGGCCTGAACAAGGCCGAGGTCGCCAAGCAGTATGGCGATGCCCAGGTGCTGCAATGGCGGCGCAGCTACGACACGCCGCCGCCGGCGTTGGCGCCGACCGACCCGCGCTGCGAGCGCAACGACCCGCGCTATGCCCGATTGGCGCCGGATCAGGTGCCCCTGACCGAATGCCTGAAGGACACCGTGGCACGCGTCATGCCATTCTGGAACGAAGCACTGGCGCCGGCCATGAAGACCGGCAAGCGCGTCGTGGTGGCGGCGCACGGCAACTCGATCCGCGCGCTGGTGAAATACCTCGACAAGATCTCGGATGACGATATCGTGGGCCTGAACATCCCGAACGGCATTCCGCTGGTCTACGAGCTTGACGACAACCTGGCCCCGATCCGCCATTACTACCTGGGCGACGCCGAGGCGGCGGCCAAGGCTGCGGCCGCGGTGGCGGCACAGGGTAAAGCTTGAGTAAATAGGGAACACTGCGCTCCAGGAATCCTCCAAACGTGTATATTGGGCAATGCAGACATCATGCGGCCCGCGCCGCAGGCTCGTGAAACGCGCAAGCTCTGTCCTCAACCGATTTAAAGATGATATGGGCCATAAATTGAAACCTGCAGGCTGGATTCTGGTCGGCGTCATGGCCGGCGCCCTGACCACCATTTCGCTCCAGACCGTGGCGCGCGGCACGCTGGCGCCTTTGCCGCTGGAGGAATTGCAGCAGTTGGCCGCGGTCTTCAACATGGTCAAGACCAACTACGTGGAACCGGTCGACGACAAGAAGCTCATCACCGACGCCATCACCGGCATGGTCAACAGCTTGGACCCGCATTCGCAATACCTCGACAAGAAAGCGCTCAAGGAATTCAACGAAGGCACGACCGGCAGGTTTGTCGGCGTCGGCATCGAGATCGCGCAGGAGGACGGGCTGATCAAGGTGGTCTCGCCGATCGAAGGCTCGCCCGCCTTTCGCGCCGGCATCAAGCCCAACGACCTGATCGTCAAGATCGACGACACGCCGGTCAAGGGCCTGACGTTGAGCGAAGGCGTCAAGCGCATGCGCGGCGAGCCCGACACAAAGGTGCTGCTCTCGATCTACCGCAAGGATGAGAGCCGCACCTTCCCGGTCCTGATCACGCGCGAGGAAATCCGGACCCAGTCGGTGCGCAGCAAGGTGATCGAACCCGGCTACGCCTGGATTCGCCTGAGCCAGTTCCAGGAGCGCACGGTCGAGGACTTTGCGCGCAAGATCGAGGAAATCTACAAGCAGGAGCCCAAGCTCAAGGGCCTGGTGCTCGACCTGCGCAATGATCCGGGCGGCTACCTCGATGCGGCGGTCGCCGTCTCGGCCGCCTTCCTGCCGGAAAACGTGACCGTTGTCTCGGCCAATGGCCAGTTGCCGGAAAGCAAGTTCGTGCACAAGGCCGCGCCCGAGTTCTACCTGCGCCGCGGCGGCGCAGACCCGATCAGGCACTTGCAGGACGTGACCAAGGGCGCCATCCGCAATGTGCCGCTGGTGGTGCTGGTCAACGAGGGCTCGGCCTCGGCCAGCGAAATCGTGGCCGGCGCGCTGCAGGACCACAAGCGCGCCACCATCCTGGGCAACCAGACCTTCGGCAAGGGTTCGGTGCAGACCGCCGTTTGTCTCGACCCGTCGTTCCGCATGGACAACTGTCCGACCGCCGCCCTCAAGCTCACCACGAGCCGCTACTACACGCCGAGCGGCAAGTCGATCCAGGCCAAGGGCATCGTGCCCGATGTCATGGTCGACGAGACCGAGGAAGGCAATCTGTTCGCCGCCCTGCGCACGCGCGAAGCCGATCTGGAGAAGCACCTGAACAACGGCCAGGGCGAAGAGAAGAAGGACGATGCGCGCGAGAAGGCGCGCGAGGAAGCGCGCATCAAGCTCGAGGCCGAGCTCAAAAAGCCGCTGGCCGACCGCAAGCTGCCGGAGTACGGGTCCGAGAAGGACTTCCAGCTGATCCAGGCGCTGCGCCAGCTCAAGGGGCAGCCGGTCATGGTCAGCAAGACACTGGTCGAGCGCAAGGAAGAAAAGAAGGAAGAATGAGCGCGGCATGAGGGACGAGCAGCTCCTGCGCTATTCGCGTCACATCCTGCTCAACGAAATCGGGATCGAAGGCCAGGCGCGCATCCTGGCCAGCCATGCGCTGATCATCGGCGCCGGCGGCTTGGGCTCACCGGTCGCGCTCTACCTCGGTTCTGCCGGCGTCGGCCACATCACCGTGGTCGATCACGACACGGTGGACATGACCAATCTGCAGCGCCAGGTTGCGCACTGCATGGAACGCGTCGGTCAACCCAAAGCGCACTCGGCCCGGGCGGCGATTGCCGCCATCAACCCCGAAGTGCAGGTGACGCCGGTCGTGGCGCGTGCCGATGCCGCGCTGCTCGACACCCTGGTGGCGCAGGCCGATGTCGTGCTGGACTGCTGCGACAACTTTGCCACGCGTCAGGCCATCAACGCCGCCTGCGTCAGGCACTGCAAGCCACTGGTCTCGGGCGCAGCGATCCGCTTCGACGGCCAGATCAGCGTCTACGACGCGCGCGACCCGCTGTCCCCCTGCTATGCCTGCGTCTTCCCGCCCGATACCGACTTCGAGGAAACGCGCTGCGCCACGATGGGCGTCTTTGCCCCGCTGGTGGGCATCATCGGCTCCATGCAGGCGGCCGAGGCGCTCAAGCTGCTCAGCGGCGCCGGGCGCACGCTCACAGGTCGTCTGCTGATGCTCGACGGCCGCGCCATGGAGTTCACCGAAGTGCGCATCGCGCGCCAGGCTGGTTGCCCGGTCTGCGGCGCCCACTGATTCCGCAACAGCCAGTTTCCGTCAGCGCGTACCCGTGTGACAGGAACCATGCCGTTTGCGAAACGCGCGTGGCGACTCGGGACGGTTCGCGGCAAACACACCCACCCGTGCCTGCCGCGCATAGGCCTCCTCGGCCGCGTAGAGGCCGGGCCGGCCGCGCCAGCCGTCGCTCCAGGCATGGCCGGCGCGCACCATCTGCGCGGCCAGATCGGCGCCATCGAGCCGGACCGTCGCCGGTCTGCGGCCATAGCGGTCAACATAGGAGACGTTCACCGCCACACGCCGGTGCAGCGCCAGCTGAGTCAGGAAGTCGCGCGCCGCCTTGCCGCCGTGCTGGCAGATCTCGGGCGCGTCGATGCCCGTCAGGCGCAGCTTGTGCGCCGCGCCGCCGCGATCCGCTTGCACCCAGAGCGTGTCGCCATCGGTGACATAAGTGACCTGAGCGTCAAATGCTTCCCGCGCCTGCGCGCTGAAGGCCAGGCAGAGCACGGGCAGCGTCAGGCACCGGAGAATCATCGCGGAGCAATGCCTTTCATTGCCAGTGATTCAAGGCCCAGCCAAACCCGCCGAGCGAACCGAAGAAGATCATCAAATGCGCCAAGCCCCAAAGCAGGTAGCGGCGCGACAAACTCGCTTGCGAGATGTTGCTGATCAGGAAGAATTGCCCATCCGTTGGCCGGCTGATGATGCTGGTGGCGGACTGCGCCTGAAAATCGCTCGCCACCTTTTCCACCTCGCGCGCGGCAGCCAGCCTGGCCAGCTCCCACTCATCAGGGCTCAACTTCCCGTCCCGGTCCAGGTCGAAGCGAGCCAGCAGCGCGGGCATGTCCGCTTTCCAGTCCGCCAGCAATTGACTCAGTTGCTGGCGCTTGTCGAACAACAGAATGCCGTCGCGCTGTGTGCGGAACTGCCCGATCACGTAGAGCGAATCCTGATCGATCAGTTTCCACTCCGTGTACCGGCAATCGCCCTCCAGCCACTGATCGCAGTGGCGTGTGATGATCTCGGCATGCTCCGGATCGACCACGCATTCGCCGGTTTCGTCGCGCAGCAGGAAGGAGTTGTCCGTCTCGCCGCTGTCGATCATTTTCCACTGCGATCGATCCCGTTCCTCGACGCGATAGCGTGACCACAGGCAAGGCTGATGCCGCAGCTGGCTCAGGAGCGGCGGGTCGCAGAATTGCGCGCCCTTGCCGACCAGTTCGACATAGCCCTGGGCGGCCGAGGCGATCCTGGATGTGGGTGTGTTGCGTATGGTGCGCAGCCGGTACAGCGCGGACACCCATGCAAAGACGCTGATCAGCGCAACCGCGGCCAGGCAGTACAGCCAGCCATGGCGCGAATTCAGGCGCATGCCGATGATCAGCAGCAGCAACTGCGCGCCCGAGGTCAGCAGTTGCGCGTATTCGCGGCGCAGCCAGTTGCCCAGCATGACGGTCAAGCCCGGTCGCCCTCAAACGGCCCTGTCTTGCCCATCTACTCAAACAGCTTCTTCATGTCCACATCCGCGACCTCGGTTTCGGAAAACGCCAGCAAGGGCTTTTCCACAAAGCCGTATCGCCTGGCAATGAGGCTGGCCGGAAACATCGCAATCTGGACGTTGTTGATGTTCACCGATTCGTTATAAAACTCGCGACGATCGGCAATGCCATCTTCAAGGGCGCTGATCCGGTTCTGCAACTGCATGAAATTCTGGTCCGCCTTGAGCTCCGGATACGCTTCGGCGACTGCAAAGATGCCGGCCAGTCCCGAGCGCAACACACCCTCGGCCTTGCCCAGCGCAGTAATGTCCTGACGCTCGCCCGCAGCGTGGACCTGTGATCGTGCTTCGATCACCTTTTGCAATGTGGCCTGCTCGAACTGCTTGTACTGCCGGCAGACCTCGACCAGCTTGGGCAGTTCGTCATGGCGCTGCTTGAGCAGCACATCGATGTTGGCCCATGCCTTGGCAACGGCGTTCTTGACCTGCACCAGGTTGTTATACAGGCTGATGCCGTAGATCAGCAGCACGCCAACAGCGCCCAAAAGAATGAACATGGCCATGTCGAGTAGCTCCTTATGCGATGGTGGGAGGACCGAAGCCGCATGGTACAGGCAGATTCCGGATTTTGCTGCCACGATCGAAGCGCGTTAAGGCAGAATGGATGCACGGCAGTTTCAGAACACATGCATAAACCAGGTGACAAGCAGGCAGTGCGCACGAACGCACCCGATTGGCTGATGAGAAGAATCCCTCGCTGGCTCGCGCCGCCCGTTTTTGAAGGCGACGAAGAAAAGACGCGTCATGCGAGCTTGATCCACATGATCGTCGTCAGCAGCCTGGCATTCGCGCTGCTTGTCATGATCGGTGCCCTGCTGGGGGGAAAGACTCCTGCCAGCACCCTGATCATCGACCTGGTGGCGTCGGCCTTGATGCTGCTGTTCCTGCGCTGGATTCGCGGCGGCAGGATCGTCCTGGCCCGCATCGGGATGGTCGTCTTCGGCCTTGTCTACATCACGGGGGTTACCGCCAGCATCGGAACCATACGAACCCCAACCGCGTCCATCTTTCTGTTCTGGCTGCTGATGACAGGGATGCTGTTCGGGCTGCGCGGCATCGCCATCGGCACCGGCGCGGCTTCGCTGGCGGTGCTCGGCCTGATCCTGGCGGAGAACGCGGGGTGGCTGCGTCAGCCCTATTACGGCGTCGGGGTCACGCAGTGGATCACCTTCACCGCCCTGTTCGGGTTTACCGGCGGCCTGACGTACTACATCAGCCAGGGTGCGCAAAGGGCGCTGGCGCTTGCCAAGCAGGAAATCGAGCATCGCAAGCAGGCGGAACTGGCGCTGTCAAAGAGCCAGCAGCAGTACGAGAAACTGGTTTCGAAAATTCCCTTCGGCACCTACATCCTGCGCAGCAGGCCGGATCACAGCTTCGCACTGGACTATGTCAGCCCCCGCGCCCTGGAGTTCTTTAATGCCGACCGGGAAACCCTTCTGTCCGATCCGATCGCATGGACCGCGGCAATTCATCCGGACGACCGTGATTCGTTCATCGAGTTGAACCAGCAGGGAATCGAACGGCTGAAGGCATTTGACTGGAGCGGCCGGATTCAGTCCCTCGGGCAGTTCAAGTTCCTGCGCATCGAGTCCACGCCCGACCCGCAGGAAAACGGCGACGTTTTGTGGCATGGCACGATCGAGGACATCACCGAGCGCAAGCAGACCGAAGAGATCGTGCGGCAGCTGGCCTACTTCGATCCGCTGACCGGCCTGGCCAACCGCCTGCTGCTAGGCGAGCGCCTGACCCAGGTCATGCTGTCGGGCCAGCGCAGCGGGCGCTATGGTGCCGCGCTGTTCATCGACCTGGACAATTTCAAGCCGGTCAACGACCTGCACGGGCACGAGGTGGGCGACGTGCTGCTGGTCGAGGTGGCCAAACGCCTCAAGAGCCTTGTGCGCCAGGTTGACACGGTTGCACGATTCGGCGGCGATGAATTTGTCGTGCTGCTCCATGATCTCCCGACCGACAAGACCCAGGCCCACCATCAGGTCCAGCTGCTGGCCGAAGAGATCCGCCGCTTGCTGGCAACGCCCTACGCGCTGCCATTGACTGCCGACGGGACGCATCCGACCCGGAGCGTCGAACACCGCTGCACCGCGAGCATTGGCGTGATGCTGTTCCTGGGTTTCGCGAACACCGAGGGCGAGGTCATCAAGTGGGCCGATATCGCGATGTACCACGCCAAGGACGCGGGCGGTGATCTGGTGCGGCTCTATGAGGTCAACGGGCCGCACTGAGCAGGGTCACAGACCGGCAGCGACACGCCGCGCAAGATCGCGGCAATCCGGGCTCAGTGATCGTGGGAAATAGCGTTGCCCAGACCAACCAACATCTCGTTCTCCCAGGCAGTCACAACCGAGTGGGAATGGTTCAGGGCAGCAAGCAATTGCCCCGGCTTCTTGGCCAAAGACCAGTGGTTGGCAGCGTAGAGCGCGACCCCCTGATCCGGTGGCAACTCAAGCGCGTCGGAGAGTGTGATGGGCATGCCGCAGGCAATCGTTTGTCAAGATTGAAGAAGGGCTCGGTGATCGGTCAGGCGACCGCTGTTGCAATCTGCATCACGCAACGGCCGAAGAACGACCCGTTCGTGCACAGACTCCGGCAGGCTTGTAAATTTCACGAAAGACCCAGGTCGAGCGCTGATGTGCTCACCAGTTCCGCCCGAGGGCCAAAGCTGCTGATCGACGACAGTGTGGCATTGTGATGCGCAATGATTTGCGCCGCCGACAAATGTTCATTGCTGAGGGTGGAATGCGCATCGGAGACCAGTAGGACCGGGTAGCCGAGCGCCAAAGCGCGGCGCGTCGTCGTGTCAACGCAGTACTCGGTTTGCAGCCCGCAGATGATCAGGCGATTGACCGCGTGTGCCTTTAGCAGCCGCTCAAGGCCGGTGCGCAGAAACGAATCGGGCGTGGTCTTGCGCAGCAGCACGTCACTGCCGTCGCGAATGATGCCGGCAGCCAGTTGCCATCCGTCCGAGCCATGCTGGAGCGGACCGTCCTCGGCCTCATGCTGGATGAACACGACCGGCGCGTGCACCGAGCGCGCCTTGGCGGTCAATACGTTGATCCGTTCAATGACCTGCTGGGCCTCAAACACTTCGTACTCGCCTTCACACAGAGCGCGCTGAACGTCGATGATCAGGAGAGCGGATTGGGTGGGCATGGCGTCGTTCAATGGGTAGTTGCAAGGCTGCGTTGCGGTGACGGACGGCCCTATTGCTCAGACGGTTTAGGCGCCGCAACCAGCAACAGTTCCTGCACTTCGCCAGAACCCCGTTTAACCTTCAAGCGCAGAGACTCGCCTACCGCCTTCTGCATGGCTGCCTTGAGCGCATCAGCCTTGGCGCCCGCGACTATGATGCCGTGCACCTCCAGCACGAGGTCGCCCGAAGCCAGACCCGCTGGGACCGCCGGCGAAGCTGGCAGCACTTTGTCAATCTTGACGCTGCGCAGCGTCGGATTGAATGAGAAACCCTGAGCCTCCCCGGACACGGCAAAACCGAACCAGCCCTTTTCTCCAGCGGCCCAGACCGGATCAAGACACGAGACGGCGAAGCCAGCGACGACGAACAACGCTTTGCGACGGTTCATGGTGTGTACACAGGAAAAGAGGGAGCAGGGTCGCCAGCGTCAACTTTGCTGAACCGGGGTTGAACCATCCCGTTGAACGCGATCGGCTCCAGGAACATGGCAAAGGGGCGCACCCAGAAGCCGGTCTGGTTGTAAAGCGGCCGATAAAGAACCAGCGGTTCCAGCGTTTCGCTGTGCCGCACGACACCCAGGACCTCATACTCGCCGCCCTTGTAGTGGCGGTAGCGGCCCGGCTCGATGGTCGGCAAAGGTGTCAGCTCAGTCATGGGTTTGTGCCCGGGTTGTCACGCACGGCCGAACCCGCCACCACCCGGCGTGCTGATCTCGAACACGTCGCCCGCATGCATCTGCGCCTGCCCGATGTGGGCGAGTTCTTCGACTGTGCCATCGGCGCGCAGCACGCGGTTGATGCCGACCTGCCCGGCCTGGCCGCCGGCGACACCGAAGGCGCCGTGGACGCGGCCGTTGGACAGGATGCTGGCGGTCATCGGCTCGAGGAAGCGCACGCGGCGCACGCCGCCGTTGCCGCCGTGCCAGTGCCCGGTGCCGCCGGAGCCGGCGCGGATTTGATAGCTGTCCAGCCGCACCGGAAAGCGGAACTCCAGCACCTCGGGGTCGGTCAGGCGCGAGTTGGTCATGTGCGTCTGCACCACGTCGGTCCCGTTGAAGCCGTCGCCAGCGCCGGAGCCGCCCGAGATCGTCTCGTAGTACTGGTAGCGCGCGTTGCCGAAGGTGAAGTTGTTCATGGTGCACTGGCTCGCCGCCATCACGCCCAGCGCGCCATAGAGCGCGTTGGTGATGCAGCTCGACGTCTCGACATTGCCGGCCACTACCGAGGCCGGCGGATTGGGGTTGAGCATCGAGCCCGCCGGGATGATGACTGACAGCGGCTTGAGGCAACCGGCATTGAGCGGAATGTCGTCGTCGACCAGACTGCGAAACACGTAGAGCACGGCGGCCATGCAGACCGCGGTGGGCGCATTGAAGTTGTTGCTCTGCTGCTTTGATGTGCCAGTGAAGTCGATCACCGCGCTGCGCGCGTCGGCATTGACGCGGATCGCGACCTGGATCTGCGCGCCGTTGTCCAGCGGCAATGTGTAAGCGCCGTCCTTGAGCCGCGTGATGACGCGGCGCACCGATTCCTCGGCGTTGTCCTGCACGTGGCGCATATAGGCCTGCACCATGTCCAGGCCGAACTGCTCGACCATCTTGCGCAACTCCTGCACGCCCTTCTCGTTGGCGGCGATCTGCGCCTTCAGGTCGGCCAGGTTCTGCTGCGGGTTCCTGCTGGGGTATTGGCCACTTTGCAGCAGCGCGAGGATTGCCGCCTCTTGCAGCACGCCGCGATCAACCAGCTTGACGTTGTTGATCTGCACGCCCTCCTCTTCGATGCAGGTGGAGAACGGCGGCATCGAGCCCGGCGTGGTGCCGCCGATGTCGGCGTGGTGCCCGCGCGAGCCGACATAGAAAGTCGGCTTGTCGTCGAGGTAGACGGGCGTGATGACCGTGATGTCGGGCAGGTGCGTGCCGCCGTGGTACGGGTCGTTGAGCACGTAGACATCACCCGGCTGCATGCTGGTCGCGTTCTCTCGAATGACGGTCTTGATGCTCTCGCCCATCGAGCCCAGATGCACCGGCATGTGCGGCGCGTTGGCGATCAGGTTGCCCGCCGCATCGAACAGCGCGCAGCTGAAGTCGAGCCGCTCCTTGATGTTGACCGAGTAGGCCGTGTTCTGCAGTTGCAGGCCCATCTGCTCGGCGATGTTCATGAACAGGTTGTTGAACACCTCCAGCAGCACCGGGTCCACTGTCGTGCCGGCGGCAAAGGTCTGCGCGCGCGGCACGCTGCGGCTCAGGGCCAGGTGATCGAAGGTGGTCACCTCGGCGTCCCAGCCGTCTTCCACCACGGTGGTCGCATTCTGCTCGGCGATGATGGCCGGCCCGCGCACGCAGTCGCCCGGACGAAGGTCCTCGCGCAGCAGCAGCGCGGCCTGCAGCCAGCGCCCGCCGCTGTACATGGGAACGGTCTCGCGCACGACGCCGCAGGCGCGCAGATCGCGCCAGGCCTCCAGCGCGTGACAGGGCTCGTCCGGCGCGTCGCCGGCCACCACGGCCTCAACCGAGACCGCCTCCACCACCAGCGCCTTGCCCTGCATCAGAAAAGCGAAGCGCTGCCGGTACGCGGCCTCGAAGCCGGCCACGACGCTGGCGACGATTGCCTGCGGCGAGGCGTCAACAGCGGGCGCATATGCCACCAGCAGCGCGGCATCGCTGCCCTCGTAGCGCACGTGCACGCGCCGCTGCACCGCCACGCTGCCCTGGCTGACCTGCTGGCGCAGCAGTTCATCGTGCGCCTGCGCCGCCAGGCTCTCCAGCTGCCCGGCGATCTGCGGCAGCGCTGCCGCATTGAGTTTGAGTTCCACCGCCTGCTCGCGGATCACGCTCTGGTCCGCCAGTCCCATGCCGTAGGCCGACAGCACGCCGGCAAGCGGGTGCACGAAGACGCTGGTCATGCCCAGCGCGTCGGCCACCAGGCAGGCATGCTGGCCGCCGGCACCGCCAAAGCATTGCAGCGTGTAGCGCGTCACGTCGTAGCCGCGCGCCACCGAGATCTTCTTGATCGCGTTGGCCATCTGCTGCACGGCGATGCTGATGAAACCCTCGGCCACGTCTTCGGCCGTGCGCCCGGTCTGTGCCGCGAGCGCGGCAAACTTCTCGCGCACCACCGCGTCGTCGAGCGCCTCATTGGCCGCCGCGCCGAACACCTTGGGGAAATGGCGCGGCACAATCTTGCCGACCATCACGTTGGCGTCGGTCACCGCCAGCGGCCCGCCGCGCCGGTAGCTCGCCGGCCCCGGATTGGCGCCAGCGCTCTGCGGCCCGACGCGGAAGCGCGCGCCGTCAAACGCCAGGATCGAGCCGCCGCCTGCCGCCACGGTATGGATGCTCATCATCGGCGCGCGCATGCGCACGCCGGCCACCTGGGTCTCGAACTCGCGCTCGAACTCGCCGGCGAAATGCGAGACATCGGTCGAGGTGCCGCCCATGTCGAAGCCGATCACCTTGTCGATGCTGGCGATCGCCGCCGTGCGCGCCATGCCGACGATGCCACCGGCCGGGCCGCTGAGGATCGCGTCCTTGCCCGCAAAGACGTGGGCATCGGTCAGGCCGCCGGACGACTGCATGAAGAACAGCTTGACACCCGGCATCTCGAGCGCCACCTGCTCGACGTAGCGGCGCAGGATCGGCGACAGGTAGGCGTCGACCACGGTCGTGTCACCACGACTGACGAACTTCATCATCGGGCTGGTTTCGTGCGAGGTGCTGATCTGCGTGAAGCCGACCGCCGCCGCGATGGCGCGCGCCGCCACTTCATGCGCCGTGTAGCGGTAGCCGTGCATGAAGACGATGGCGACACTGCGCAGACCCTGCTCAAACTGCGCCTGCAGTTCCTGCCGCAAGTACGCTTCATCGAGCGGCACGATCACATCGCCGTGCGCGCCGACGCGTTCCAGCGCCTGCACCACCGCGCTGTAGAGCAGCTCGGGCAGGATGATGTTGCGGTCAAAAATGCGCGGGCGGTTCTGGTAGGCGATACGCAGGGCGTCTCGAAAGCCCTGCGTCGTCACCAGCAGCGTCGGCTCGCCCTTGCGTTCCAGCAGCGCGTTAGTGGCCACCGTCGTGCCCATCTTCACGCATTCGACCTGCTGCGGCGTCACCGCCTCATCGGCGCGCAATCCGAGCAGATGGCGGATACCGGCCACGGCCGCGTCCCGGTACTGCTCCGGGTTCTCGCTGAGCAGCTTGTGCGTGACCAGCGAACCGTCGGGTCGACGACCGACCACGTCGGTGAATGTGCCACCGCGGTCGATCCAGAATTGCCAGCGTTTCGGCATTGCGGGTGGCATGCTCATGCGAGTGATCTCCATCTTTGTTCAATCAGGGAAACAATGTGCTCCACCCGTTTTCCAGTGGCCGCAGCGACAGCAGCGGCATAGGGCGGCATGTTGGTGCATTCAAGCACCAGGGTGGTGACGTCAGGGTAACTGTGGGTCAGCGCCAAAGCGCCATCGACCACATCCTGCTGCGCCTGGCGCAGGTCCATGGCAGGCTCGTTGCCGAGGATGCGGCGCTGGAACTCGCAGCCGCTCGCGACCCCTGCGACGGGTGTGGCCGGGTCGGCACCGACACCGCTCAGCTGGCCCGCATCGAAGGCCTGGGCGTCGATCGTCAGCACGGCGCAGCGCTGCGTTGCCAGTTCCGGCTCGGCCAGCCACAACAGGCTGGAGCTCAGCAGCGGAACCGGCACGGCGGCCTGCAGTTCGCGCTGGTAGCGCGCCAGAAAACCGCAGCTGGTGGCAAGCAGCGTGGCACCCTGCGCCGCCAATTCCTGCGCCACTGCGATGAAATCCTGCAAGGCCAGCGGCGCGTCGTCGCGCACCACGCGCTGCGGGCTGGCGCCACTGACAGTGCGATAGCGCACCGGGATCTGCAGGCGCGCAAAGGTCTGTGCATTGCCGATGTCGCCGACCGGGCGCGCAAAACGCGTATCGAGCATAAGGACGCCGAGAAACGACATGCGCGCCGCCCTTGCCTACTACAGGCTCGCGGCCGAACGCGCGGCCTGGTCGTAGATGCCCGAGAGCAGGCGCAGCAGGCGCGCGAGCTCGCCGATGTCGCGGTTCAGCGCATCGTCGGCGTTCAGGGCATTGATCAGGCAGGACTCGCGGATGGCGCGGTAGCGTTCGACGTACTGGCGGCCGAGATCGGTCGCGGCATAGGTCACTTCCTTGCCGTTCTTGTGCGAGGCCACGACCGCCAGGTTCTGCAGCTTCTTGAGCGAGTAGTTGATCAGGTGCGTGTCTTCCACATTCATGATGAAGCAGATGTCGGCCAGCCGCTTGTCGCGCGCCCGGTGCGTCACATGGTGCAGCACCAGCACATCGAGCGGCATCAGGTCCTTCAGGCCGGCCGCGCTCATGCAGTGGGCAACCCAGCGCTCGAAGGCATTGCCGGCCACGATCAGGCCGAACTCGAACTCGCTCATCTCGGCGCTGCGCGGCGACACCAGATGCGCCGACGAGACGATGGGTGCCTGCGCCGCCTGAGCAGGCAGCGCGGAAACCTTGACAGGACGCTTGTTCGTCATCGATAAACTCCAGACTGACCACCGGACCCGATGAACGGGAATTTGAACGGGAATTGTAAGTAAGTAATCTACAATTCATCGACTTTTTGTTGACATTAATGAAATCGCGTCGCACCCCCAGCCCATGAACCAGAGCGCCCTGCCCGCTGCTAGCGCGCTGCTGAGCGTGCGCGACCTGAGCGTCGAATTCGCGGTGCCGACCGGGCAGTTCCGGGCCGTTGACGGCCTGAGCTTCGATGTCACGGCCGGGCGCACGCTGGCCATCGTCGGCGAATCGGGCTCGGGCAAGTCGGTGACGGCGCAGGCCATCATGCGGCTGACCGATTACTCGGACGGAAAGATCGTCAGCGGCGAGGTGCTGTTCCGCTCACCGGTCAGCGGCTTGCAGGACCTGGTGCGCGCCAGCGACGACAGCCTGCGCGCCATTCGCGGCAACGAGATCGCCATGATCTTCCAGGAGCCGATGACCTCGCTCAATCCCGTGTTCACGATCGGCAACCAGATCGCCGAGACGCTGATCCTGCACCAGGGCCTGAGCCCGGCGCAGGCGCGCGCGCAGGCCCTAGCCCTGCTGGAAAAGGTGCGCCTGCCCGATGCGGCGCGGCTGCTCGACGCGTACCCGCACGCGCTATCCGGCGGCATGCGCCAGCGCGCCATGATCGCGATGGCACTGTCCTGCCAGCCGGCGCTGCTGATCGCCGACGAGCCGACCACCGCGCTCGACGTGACGATCCAGGCCCAGATCCTCAACATCATCCGCGCCCTGCAGCGCGATCTCAACACCGCCGTCATCTTCATCACCCACGACATGGGCGTGGTGGCCCAGATGGCCGACGACGTGGTCGTGATGTGGCGCGGGCGCCAGGTCGAGCAGGGCCCGGTCGATCAGATCTTCAAGTCGCCGCAGCACCCCTACACGCGCGCCCTGCTCGCCGCCGTGCCCCGGCTGGGCAGCCAGCGCGGCCAGGCACTGCCACGGCGCATGCCGCTGACGCTGCTGGAGGGCGAGCGCCTGATCGAAGACGGCACCGAGCAGGTGCAGGACACGGTCGATCCCGCCTCACCCATCCTGACGGTCGAGAAGCTCAGCACCCGTTTTGATATCGCGCATTCGCTGCTCGGGCGCGTCACGCACCGCGTGCATGCGGTGGAGGAAGTCAGCTTCTCCATTTATCCGGGGGAGACGCTGGCGCTGGTCGGCGAATCGGGCAGCGGCAAGACGACCATCGGCAAGACCTTGCAGCAGCTGGTGCAGGCGGCCAGCGGCACGATCCGCTTCGCCGGCCATGACATCCGCAGGCTCGGCGCGGCGGGCCGGCGCCAGCTGCACCAGGACATCCAGTACATCTTCCAGGATCCCTTCGCTTCGCTCGATCCGCGCAAGACCATCGGCTTCAGCATTGCCGAGCCGATCATGACGCACAAGCTGCTCAGCGATCCGAAGGCCGTGCAGCGTCGCCTGGCCGAGCTACTCGAATGCGTCGGCCTGCGCCCCGAACACAGCCAGCGCTATCCGCACGAATTCTCGGGCGGGCAACGCCAGCGCATCTGCATCGCGCGCGCGCTGGCCTGCAACCCGAAGTTGATCATTGCGGATGAATCGGTATCCGCGCTCGACGTCTCGATCCAGGCCCAGATCATCGACCTGCTGATGGCCTTGCAGGCGCAGCGCGGACTGGCCTACCTGTTCATCACCCATGACATGGCGGTGGTCGAGAGAATCAGCCACCGCGTTGCCGTGATGTACCTGGGGCAGATCGTGGAGATCGGCGCACGCCAGGACATTTTTGAAAACCCGCAGCATCCCTACACGCGCAAGCTGCTGGCCGCCGTGCCGGTGGCCGAGCCGGGCCGGCTTATCGACGCGCGCCTGATCGAGGGCGAGATTCCGAGCCCGGTGCGCAAAGTCGGCGACGAGCCCGCCATTCACCGTTTCATCGAGGTCAGTCCGGGTCATCGCGTGGCGCAGGCCGCCCTCTGACCTTTCATCGTTTTACCCAGGAGAAGCACCATGAAGTTGAAAACTTTCCTTGCCAGCACCACACTGGCACTCGCCAGTCTGGCCAGCACCGGCACCCAGGCGGCCGGGACGCTCACCGTCGCGCTGCACCAGGATCCCGGCAACTGGGACCCGATCGCAACCTTTCTGGTGTCCTGGGGCGCTGTCGGCGGCCAGGTGTTCGACGGTCTGATCATGCGCACACCCGACATGAAGCTGGTGCCGGGCCTGGCCACCAAATGGGAATTCCTGGACAAGAACAGCAAGCTGCGCTTTACGCTGCGCCCGAACGTGAAGTTCCACAACGGCGAGCCCTTCGATGCCGAAGCCGTGAAGTTCACGTTTGACCGCCTGCTCGGCGAAGAAGGCAAGAAGGGTCCGCAGCAGTCCAACTACAACTCGATCGAGAAGGTCGTGGTCGTGAATCCGACCACGGTCGACTTCGTGCTCAAGAGCCCCGATCCGGTGCTGCTGACCAAGCTCGCCGGCTACGGCGCGATGATCGTGCCGCCCAAATACATCAAGGAAAAGGGCAGCCAGTTCTTCGGCATGAACCCGGTCGGCACCGGCCCCTTCAAGTTCACGGAATACAAGCCCAAGGTCAGCGTCTCGTTCGAGCGCAACGCAGCCTACTGGGGCGACGCGCCCAAGCTCGACCAACTGGTCTACCGCTTCATCAGCGAGCCGGCCACGCAGGCGGCTGAACTGCAGGCCGGACGCCTGGACGTGGCCAACCAGATCCCGCTGGCGATGATCGAGACGCTCAAGAAGGACAGCAAGCTATCGGTCATCAGCGTCGATGGCCCGGTGGCGCTGGCGCTGCGGTACAACACGCAGCGCGGCATCATGAAGGACCGCGAGGTGCGCAAGGCGCTGACCATGGCGGTCGACCGCGACGCCATCATCAAGACCATCCTGCTCGGCCACGCCAAGCCGATCGCCAGCTTCCAGGGCGCGCTCTCGTTCGGCAACGACCCGGCCCTCAAGCCCCTGCCGTACAACCCGGCGCAGGCCAAGGCCATGCTGCAAAAGGCCGGCGTCAAGCCCGGCACGCAGATCCAGCTCGACTTCCGGGGCCCTGACAGCAACTTCCGCGAAGTGGCGCAGGCCGTGGCCGGCTACCTGCAGGCCGTCGGCGTCACCGTCTCGCTCAAGCCGTACGAGACCAATGTGCTGCTCAACGACATCATCCCGAACGGCAAGACCGGCGAGATGTGGCAGAACCAGTGGGGCGGCTGGACCTTCGACTACGACAACACGGCCTACGCGATGTACTACACCAAGCAGCGCTGGAATCCGTTCGACGACGACGCCAAGCTCAACGCCCTGCTGCACATGCAGCGCAACACCTGGGACCAGGTGGCGCGCAAGTCGACCCTGCAGGAGATCAGCCGCTACGTCGCCGACCAGGCGCTTGAGATGCCGCTCTACAGCCTGAACACGATCTATGGCCTGAACAAGCGCGCCAAGAACCTGGCCCTGCCGTCGGACGGCCGCTTCCGCTTCGTCGACGCGACCGTCGACTGATCCGGCTGCACATTGAAGGACGGATGAGCGCATGGCCCAATTCCTGATCAAGCGGCTGCTGCAGGCGATCTTCGTCGTGCTGGTGGTGACCCTGCTGGTGTCGTACGCGGTGCGCCTGTCGGGCGACCCGGCGCTGATGCTCAGCCAGGGCGCCGGCAGCGTGACCGAGCAGGACCTGCAGAACATCCGCCAGGGTCTGGGTCTGGACCGTCCCTTCCTCGTGCAGTACGCCGAGTTCGTGCGCGGCGTCGTGGTGGGCGACTTCGGCCGCAGCTTCATGGGCGGCACGCCGGTCGTGCGCCTGCTGGCCGACGCCCTGCCGGCCACGCTGGCGCTGGCCTTTGTCTCGCTGCTGCTGTCGGTCCTGGTCTCGGTGCCGCTGGGCATCCAGGCCGCTGTCAAGAAGGGCAAAGGGGTCGACCAGTTCATCCGCATCATCTCGCTGGTCGGCCTGTCGTTCCCGAACTTCTGGCTCGCCATCATGCTGGTGCTGCTGCTGTCGATCACTTTCTCGCTGCTGCCGCCTTCGGGCTGGGACGGGCCGGTCAGCCTAATCATGCCGGCGCTGACCATGGCCATCATCCTGTCGGCCACCAATGTGCGCCTGGTACGCACCGCGATGCTCGAGACGCTGTCGGCGCAGTACATCATGGTGGCGCGCAGCAAGGGCCTGAAGGACCGCGTCGTGCTGTACAAGCATGCGCTGCGCAATTGCGCGATCCCGCTGATCACCTACATCGGCCTGCAGTTCGGCAACCTGATCGGCGGCCTGGTGGTGGTGGAAAAAGTCTTTAACTGGCCGGGGCTGGGCACGCTGGCGTTTGACGCCATCGCCAGCCGCGATTACCCGGTCCTGCAGGGAACGGTCACGGTGCTGTCCATCATCATCGTGGCGGTCAACCTGCTGGTCGACATCGCCTACGGGCTGGTCGACCCGCGCATACGCAGCAAATGAACACCGTGCAAACCACAGTGCCCGCCCCTGCCATGCGCTCGATGCAGTGGCGCTCGCTCGAATTCATCCTCGGCGCCCTGCTGACCGGCGTCATGCTGGCACTGGTGCTGCTGTCGGTCTGGATCTTTCCGGACCGCGGCTCGCTGATGGACCTGAGCGCGCGCCTGACCGAGCCTTTCGCCGGCTGGGCCCATCCGCTGGGCACCGACCCGCTCGGTCGCGACGTGCTGGCGCGCGTGCTGGTGGGCGGTCGCATCTCGCTCATGGTCGGCTTCCTCTCCGTGCTGGGCGCCTCGGCGCTGGGCATCATGATCGGCCTGATCGCGGGCTACTATCGCGGCTTCTGGGACATGCTGCTGATGCGCTGCGTTGACGTGCAGCTGGCCCTGCCCTTCATCCTGGTGGCGCTGACCTTCATCTCGATCCTGGGGGGCGGACTGGGCAACATCATCCTGTTCATGATGGTCTCGCAGTGGGTGCAGTACGCGCGGCTGGTGCGCGGCATGGTGCTGTCGGTGCGCGAGCGCGAGTTCGTGCAGGCGGCGCGCGCCTTTGGTGTGCGCGACCTGGCGATGATCCG
The DNA here is from genome assembly GCA_903828665.1 of uncultured beta proteobacterium. Classification (GTDB taxonomy): domain Bacteria; phylum Pseudomonadota; class Gammaproteobacteria; order Burkholderiales; family Burkholderiaceae_C; genus Rhodoferax. Next base: position 3,368 of record CAIKMZ010000032.1, on the reverse strand, counting down.
GCACCACATCCTGCCCAACGTGCTCGGGCCGGTCATCATCCTGATGACGCTCAACGTGGCCAACAACATCCTGCTCGAGAGCAGCCTGACCTTCCTCGGCCTCGGCGTCGATCCGCTGATTCCGAGCTGGGGCGGCATGCTGGCCGACGGCCGCACCTACATGCAGACCGCATGGTGGGTCAGCGTCTTCCCCGGTGTGGCCATCATGCTCACGGTGCTGGGCCTGAACCTGCTCGGCGACTGGCTACGCGACCGCATCGACCCAACCGGAAAACTCTGATGCACAGCGCCGAACTGCTGGACATCACCGTGCCGCGCACGCGCGACGCATGGGTCGCGCAGTTCGAACAGACGCCGTGGCGCGGCGCGAGGGTCGAGGGCTGGCTGTTCGAAGGCGCTGCGGCACGGCGCGCGGCCGAACATCGGCTGGCGAGGGCCGGCGTGCAGGCGCAGTTTCGCAGCGCCTACAAGCCCTTGCTGCACTACTTTCTCGAAGAGATCGATCGCAGCACGCTGGCGGTCGTGACGATCCGCTACCCCGTGCATCCGCAGGCGTCCGCAGGCCGCTTTCTGCTCGAGGCCTACCCGCTGGCCGCCCTGCTGCCGGACTGCAGGCTTGCGTTCGTTGCCGGCACGGAAGACCTGAACTACCAACTCGCGCTCACGCGGCGCGATGGCTCCACGGTGCAGGCGACGGTCTTTGCACCCAACCGCATCCATCTTGATGCCATCGGCGCCACCCAGCTCTCGCCCACAGGTTGGCTGCGGGCCAGCCTGCCCGGCGATGCAGCGGCGCACCTGGACAGCGCCCAGCCAACCGACTACGAGCAGACCTTCGAGCGCATCGTGCAAACCATTGCGCAGCACCCCTGGCCGGCGCAGGAGCCGTATTTCGAGCGGCTCGACATCCGCGCCGACCTGCCCGGCTTCGAGCGGCGACTGCCGGTGGGCGACGAATGCATGAGCACGTTCGAGGCCTTGCACGAGGACATCTATTTCTCGCTGCTGGAACTCTTCCAGCAACGCTCGTGCCGGCCGGACGGCGACCGGCGCATGCAACCGGGCCAGATCGTGCCCGACGTGCGCGAGAGCGACGCTGCCGCGCGCCTGCGCATTCGCCTGAGCCCGTTTGACGGGGCGGCGCAGGACCGGCTCGCACGCCCGCCCGCGCCGTCGCCACAAACACTGGATGCCATGGACCGCGCAGCCGAGCCGCAGCGAATCGCCGCCGAGATGCATGCCATGGAAGGTCAGCGCTTTTCCGCCCTGAGCCGCCAGGGCCGCGAGGTGGCGGGGCTTTACCACGCTGGAGCCGGACCGGCGGTGCTGATCAGCGGCGGCCAGCATGCCAACGAAACCTCGGGCGTGATCGGCGCGCTGCGCGCGGGGCAGGCGCTGCAGGCCGCAGGCGCGGCGCACTTCGCGCTGATCGCGCTGGAAAATCCCGACGGCTACGCGCTGCACCGCGAGCTCTGCACCCGGCATCCGCATCACATGCAGCACGCCGCGCGCTACAGCGCGCTGGGCGATGACATCGAATACCGTGACCAGGCGCCGCTCTATGAGCGCGCCGTGCGCGAGCAGGCGCTGGCCTTGTCCGGCGCCCAACTGCACATCAACCTGCACGGCTACCCGGCCCATGAATGGACGCGTCCGCTGTCGGGCTATGTGCCGCGCGGCTTCGGCCTGTGGACGATCCCGAAGGGATTCTTCCTGATCCTGCGCCATCATCCGGGCTGGCAGACCGAGGGGCGCGCGCTGCTCGAAGCGGTCAGCGCCGCAGTCTCCAGTGTGCCCGGTCTGCGCGACTACAACGCACGCCAGATGGCGCTGTACCGGCAGCATGCGGGCGAACTGCCGTTCGAAGTGATCCATGGCTGTGCCTGCACGCAGAGCGAGACCAACCATCGTGGTGCACCGGTCACCCTGATCACCGAGTTTCCCGACGAGACCGTCGACGGCGAAGGATTCCGTTTCGCGCACCGCGTGCAGACGCAAGCGGCGCTCGCCGCCCAGCGTGCCTGGATGAGGCTGGCGCGCCGCTGAGGCGTCACCTGCGCGTCAGGCAAGGCATTTTCAGGGTATGTCCGGGTCAACTGGCGCGGATTTTGCGTCTATGCTCGCAGGTACACACAACTCTCATCTTCCGGAGCTCTTATGAAATTTCAGCTTGCAGCCATCGCCGCCGTGTTGAGCATCAGCGGCACCGCCTTTGCCCAGACCAAATGGGACATGCCCACCGCCTATCCGGCCAACAACTTCCACACCGAGAACATCACGCAGTTCGCCAATGACGTTGAGAAGGCCACCGGCGGCAAGCTCAAGATCACCGTGCACGCCAACGCATCGCTGTTCAAGGCAACCGAGATCAAGCGCGCGGTGCAAGGCGGCCAGGCACAGATAGGTGAAGTGCTGCTGGTCAATTTCGAGAATGAAAATCCGATCTATGGCGCCGACGGCATTCCGTTCCTGGCCACCAGCTTTGCCGACAGCTTCAAGCTGTACCAGGCTCAGAAGCCCGTGCTCGACAAGCTGCTCGGCGCGCAAGGCATCAAGCTGCTCTACACCGTGGCCTGGCCACCGCAGGGCCTGTACGTGAAGAAGGAAATCTCGTCGGTCGCCGACATGCGCGGCGTCAAATGGCGCGCATACAGCCCGGCCACCTCCACCATCGCCTCGCTGATCGGCGCGCAGCCGGTCACGATCCAGGCGGCCGAAGTCAGCCAGGCCTTTGCCACGGGTGTCGTCGACAGCATGATGAGCTCGGGCTCCACCGGCTACGACAGCAAGATTTATGAATCGGTGAAATACTGGTACGACACGCAGGCCTGGCTGCCCAAGAACGCCATCCTCGTCAACATGAAAGCCTTCAATGCGCTTGATGCCTCCACGCAGGCTGCCGTGCTGAAGGCCGCCGCCGATGCCGAAACCCGCGGCTGGAAACTCAGCGCCGAGAAGAACGAGTGGTACAAGGCCGAACTCGCCAAGAAAGGCATGAAGATCCTGCCGCCGAGCGCCAAGCTTGCCGCGGATCTGAAACAAGTGGGCACGATCATGCTGGCCGACTGGGAAAAGAAGGCCGGCCCGGACGGCCAGGCCATCATCAAGGCCTTCCGCAGCAAGTGATCCCGTTCGTCATTGCAAGAGAAGCGCCGCAATCCATGGCCTCGGTGTCCTGCCGAACCCCGCGTGTCATGCCGGACCTGATCCGGCATCCATGCATCCTGCAGCATGGATTGCGGGTCAAGATGCTATGGATGCCTCCCTCCCCACTGGGGATAAACAGGAGAGCGTTGAACGCCAGGAGGATGAACAGCCGTTGTTCAGGAAGACACTTCGAGCAATCGAGGTGGATCCTCTGATGGATA
>CAIKMZ010000031.1 GCA_903828665.1 uncultured beta proteobacterium | reverse complement strand
GACGCTGAGCAAACCGAAGCCGGCGTGAACATAGCCGGCGCTCACCTTGCGCCGCAGGAACAGCGGTGCGCTGAGCATCATCGCCGCTTGCAGATAGCGCGCCGCAATCCACAGCTGCGTGGCCGCGTTGGCGCCGACCACCGTCAGCAGGCCCATGTCCTTAAATGCCAGCGTGTGCACCACGTCGATCACGGCGCACCAGCCAACGCCGATGGCGATGTAGATCAGGAAATGGTGCTTGGTGAATTGCCAGGATGTCGATGCCACCATCAGCGCGGAGAGCGCGATGACGATCGAGAAGCCCTCGGCCAGCACGTGAAACGCCAGATAGTTGACGAGCAGGCCCAGCAGACAGAAGCCAACGAACAGCGCGGCCGGCAGCGCCGCGCGCAGCGCGCCACTCATGGTGATGGCCGCGGCGTCCAATTCGTCGATCGGCGCCGCCAGGCCGTTCAAGCCCACCTGAATCACATTGACCTCGCAAGCCTTGGAACCGGCTCCCCTGACTCGCTGACTATACCGTAGGCTCAGCCCGTTCGACAGCCCCTCCACGTTTTGCGGCGTTCGATGGCCCGGCCCTTGCGTTGCTGACCCGCAGATTGACGTGCCCACACGGGTCATGGATACTCCGGGCTCCGCCCTTGAACCGTCGCTGTTGTCAGCGCGCTGCACTGTCCCCATGAACACCCCCTCCAACGCCTGGCTGCATCGCGCGGTCGCCCTGATCGAAGCCGATTACCAGCGCAGCGCCGACACGCACCTGATTGCCCTTTCGCTGCCCGCCTTCGCCAGCCACGGCATCGACCTCTACCTGAAGGACGAGTCGACGCACCCGACGGGCAGCCTCAAGCACCGGCTGGCGCGCTCGCTCTTTCTCTATTCGCTGTGCAACGGCTGGCTGCGCGAAGGCTCGACTGTGGTCGAGGCGTCGAGCGGCTCCACCGCGGTGAGCGAGGCGTATTTCTCGCGCCTGCTGGGCCTGCCCTTCATCGCGGTGATGCCGCGCGGCACGTCGGCCGAGAAGATCGCGCTGATCGAGTTCTACGGCGGGCGCTGCCACCTGTGCGAGGGCGCAGCCCAGGTCTACGAAATCGCGCGCACGCTGGCCGTGCAGACCGGGGGCCACTACCTGGACCAGTTCACCTACGCCGAGCGCGCCACCGACTGGCGCGGCAACAACAACATCGCCGAGAGCATGTTCAGCCAGATGGCACGCGAGCGCCACCCGGTGCCGCGCTGGATCGTGGTCGGCGCCGGCACCGGCGGCACCAGCGCCACCGTCGGCCGCTACGTGCGCTACCAGCGCCACGCAACGCAGGTCTGCGTGCCCGACCCGCAGGGCTCGGTCTTCGGCGCCTACCACCGCAGCGGCGACGCCAGCCTGACCGGCCCGGGCTCGCGCATCGAAGGCATCGGCCGGCCCCAGGTCGAGGCCAGTTTCATCCGCACGCTGGTGGACCGCATGCTGGAGGTCAGCGACATCGATTCGGTCGCCGCCATGCGCGTGCTGGGCGAACTGCTCGGGCGCCGGGTCGGCCCTTCCACCGGCACCAACTTCATCGGCATGCTGACGCTGGCCTGCGAGATGCGCGCGCAGGCTCAGCAGGGCTCGATCCTGTCGCTGCTGTGCGATGCCGGCGAACGCTACCTGCCGACCTACCATGACACGGCCTGGGTGCAGCAGCAGTTCGGTGACTGCGGCGCGGCCGAGCAGCGCATCAAAATGCAACTGGCCTGAGCACGGGATGGCAAGCCCTCTGCTGCGACGCCATTTGCTGGCCAGCGGCCTGTGGCCTGTGCTCGGCATGCCAGCCGGTGCGGCACCGGGTGCGCGGCAGGAACTGCGATTCCCGCGCGACCTCGGCGCGCACCCGGAGTTCGGCATCGAGTGGTGGTACCTGACCGGCTGGCTCAGTGCCGCCAGCGCCGCGCAACAAGCGGCGTTCGGCTTCCAGCTCACCTTCTTTCGCTCGCGCGTGGCCGCGACACAGGGCATGGCATCGGCCTTTGCCGCCAAGCAGTTACTCTTTGCCCATGCCGCCGTCACCGATCTGAAAGGCGCGACCATGCTGCACGACCAGCGCATCGCGCGCGAGGGCTTTGGCATCGCGCAGGCGAGCACGGCAGACACCGATGTGGCCCTGCGCGACTGGCGCCTGCAGCGCCGCGCAGCGCACTACACGGCGGCGGTCGGCGCCACCGGTTTTGACTTCGCGCTGAACCTGAGCGAGACCCAGCCGCTGCTGCTGCAGGGCGAGCGCGGCCTCTCGCGCAAAGGGCCGCAGGCCGAACAATCAAGCTACTACTACAGCCTGCCGCAGCTGCGGGCGCGCGGCACGCTGCGCATCGGCAAGCAGCAGCACGGTGTGCAAGGGACTGCCTGGCTGGATCATGAATGGAGCGACACGCTGCTGCACCCGCAGGCCGTGGGCTGGGACTGGATCGGCATGAACCTGTTCGACGGCAGCGCGCTGACCGCCTTTCGTCTGCGCGACAAGGATGGCAGCGCGATCTGGGCCGGCGGCTCGCTGCGCCGCAGCGGCGCAGTGGTGCGCGATTTCGCGGCGCACGAAGTCGCCTTCGCGCCGCAGCGGCGCTGGACCAGCACGGCCACACGCACCGACTACCCCGTCGAGTGGCGGGTGCAGACACCCGGCGCCAGCTACACCGTCAAGGCCCTGCTCGAGAATCAGGAGCTCGACAGCCGCGCGTCGACCGGCGCCATCTACTGGGAAGGCCTGAGCGAGCTGTTCGACAGCAGCGGCAAACTGGTCGGGCGCGGCTACCTGGAGATGACCGGCTACGCCAGTGCGCTGCGGCTCTGAGCGCGCTTCAGTGCGCGCCGGCTACGGCGTCGGCCGCATCGGCGCCGGCCTTCTTCGGCCGTGACAGCCAGACCACCGGAATCAGCATCAGGAAGATCATGGCCGAGGCGAAGAACACGTCGTTGGCGGCCAGCGTGTAGGCCTGTTGATCGATCATCCGGTTGACCTGGCCGAGAGCCTGCTCAGGCGTCATGCCGGCATTGCCCAGGCCGCCGAGCACCTGCATCGCCGTGGCGCTGCCCTGGTTGATCGACTCGGCCAGTTGCGCGTGGTGCATGGCGGCGCGGTCCTGCCAGACGGTCGTGGCGATCGAGGTGCCGAAGGAACCGGCGACGATGCGCACAAAGCTCGACAGGCCCGAGGCGGCCGGAATCTTGTCGGGCCGGATGCCCGACAGCAGGATCACCGACAGCGGAATGAAGAAGAAGGACATGGCAATGCCCTGGATCACGGTCGGCACCATCATGGTGGTGAAATCGGCCTGCGTGTTGAAGTGCGAGCGCATGGTCAGCACCAGAGCAAAGACGCAGAAAGAAAAGCTGACCAGGTAACGCGGATCGAACTTGCTGATGTTCTTGCCCACGATCGGCGACAGGATCATGGCAAACAGACCCACGGGCGCGAGCATCATGCCGGCGTCGAACGAGGGGTAGGCCATGAACTGCTGCAGCCACAGCGGCAGCAGCACGACGTTGCCGAAGAACAGGCCGTAGCCGACCGAGATCGCGATCGTGCCCGACCAGAAGTTGCGCCGCAGGAACAGGCGCAGCTCCACCACCGGATGCTCCTCGGTCAGCTCCCAGGCCAAGAAGAACAGGAAGCCCACCAGCGCCACCACGCCCAGGCCGATGACCAGCGGCGAGTGGAACCAGTCAAGCTCCTTGCCCTTATCGAGCATGATCTGCAGCGAGCCGACCCACAGCACGAGCAGGCCCAGGCCCACGCCGTCGATCGGCAGCTTGTGTGTCATGCTCTCGCGCTTGTGGTAGATGGTCCAGACCATGAAGGCCGAGAGCAGACCGATCGGGATGTTGATGTAGAAGATCCAGGACCAGTAGACGTTGTCGGTGATCCAGCCGCCCAGCAGCGGCCCGAGCACGGGCGCCACCAGTGTCGTGAGCGCCCACAGGCCCATCGCCAGGCCGGCCAGCGCCGGCGGGTAGCTGCCCAGCAGCAGGCCCTGCGACAGCGGAATCATGGGACCGGCGACAAAACCCTGCAGCGCGCGGAACACGATCAGCGTCGTCATGTTGGGCGCCAGGCCGCACAACCACGAGGCCAGCACGAACATCAGGATGCTGGCGATGAACAGGCGCACCTGGCCGAAGCGCTGCGACAGCCAGCCCGTCAGCGGCAAGGCGATCGCATTGGCCACGCCGAAGCTGGTGATGACCCAGGTGCCCTGGTTGACGCTGACGCCGAGGTCGCCGGCGATGGCCGGCAGGGACACGTTGGCGATCGATGAATCGAGCACGTTCATGAAGGTCGCCGCCGACAGGGCGATCGTGCCCCACAGGCGCGCCGATCCCTGCAGCGGCGGGTAATGCGCGAATTGAGCGGTGTCAGCCATGGGCGCCGGGCTTACTTGTGCGCGAGGTTGGCAGCGATGATCTTGCGCACCTCTTCGTCGGCGCCGTTGCCCAGTGCCTCATACACCGTGGTCTGCACCAGCGCCGCCTCGCGCGGCGCATCGGCCAACGCCTTGCCACCCTGCTGGCTGACGTCGACAGTGGCCTCCATCGACAGGCCCACGCGCAAGGGGTTCTTCGCCAGCTCGGCCGCGTCCAGCGTCACGCGCACCGGCACGCGCTGCACGACCTTGATCCAGTTGCCGGTGGCGTTCTGCGCCGGCAGCAGGGAAAAGGCCGAACCGGTTCCCATGCCCAGGCCGGCGACCGTGCCCTTGTACTCGACCTTCTTGCCGTACAGGTCGGCGGTCAGGTTGACGCTCTGGCCGATGCGGATGTTGCGCAGCTGCACTTCCTTGAAATTGGCGTCGACCCACATCTGCTTCATCGGGACGATCGACATCAGCGGCGTGCCGGCGGCCACGCGCTGGCCGAGCTGCACGCTGCGCCGCGCGACATAGCCTTCGACCGGCGCCGGCAGCGACATGCGCTGCGTGGCGAGCCACGCTTCGCGCACCTTGGCCGCCGCCGCGAGCACGCTCGGATGGCGCTCGACGCTGATGCCATCGGTCATGGCCTGGTTGCTGACCAGCTGTTCCCTGGCCACCGCCAGCGCCGCCTGGGCCGCGGCCAATGCGCTCTTGCCGTTGGCAAGCTGGGTCTGCGCGTGGTTCAGGTCTTCCTTCGACACCGCGCCGTTCTTGACCAGCGACTGGCGGCGGTTGAGGTCGTCGGTCGCGCGCGCGATTTCAACCTGCGCCTTGGCCACATCGGATTCGCGCAGCGTGATCTGCGCGCCCAGGCTGCCATTGTTGGCGTAGATCGTGCGCACCTGGCGCACCACCTGGGCCAGATTGGCGCGCGCCTGGTCCAGCGCCACCGTCGCGTCGGTCGGATCGAGCCGCACCAGGGCCTGTCCCGCCTTCACGTAATCGGTGTCGTCGGCCAGGATCGCCAGCACGGTGCCGCCGATCTGCGGCGTGATCTGGATGACATTGCCCTGGACGTAGGCGTTGTCGGTCGATTCATAGTGGCTGGCAACCAGCCACTCGTAAGCCGTCCAGGCCAGGCCCACGACGACGACGATGCCGGTGAGCGTCAGCAGGATCTTCTTGCGCGCCGGGTTGCCGGCAGCGCGCGGGCTCGGGGTTTGAACTTCGGGTGTTGTCATGGTGGTCAGATTTCAAAGAGGGGATGTGACAGGTTGTTGTGTGGTTCTTGCAGGCAGCTCGGCTCGGTAACCCCCGCCGAGTGCGCGCATAAGGGCGACCTGGGTATCGAGGGCGCGCGCCGCGAGGTCAACGCCCAGGCGGCGCTGGTTCAGGACCGCGGTCTCGGCGCTGAGCACCTGCAGCAGGTTGCCCAGGCCCGCCTCGTAGCGCTGCACGGCAATCTCGTAGGCGCTCTCGGCCGAGGCCTGCGCCTCGCGCTGCGACTGGCTCTGGCGGCCGATGGCCTGGCTCGATGCCAGCTGGTCGGTCACCTCGCGCACGGCGTCGAGCACAGCGGCGTTGTAGCTTTCGATGGCGCCATCGAGCTCGGCCACCTTGCCGCGCAGATTGGCACGCAGACGACCGCCGTCGAACAGCGGCAACCGCAGCGCGGGGCCGACGCCCCATTGCTGGCTGCCGGCGTCAAGCAGTCGGTCCAGCCCGATGCTGGAGACACCGACAAACGCGACCAGGTTGATGTTGGGATAGAACTGGGCGCGTGCCGCGCCGACGTCCTGCGTTGCGGCCTCGACGCGCCAGCGCGCTGCCGCGATGTCGGCGCGCCGACCGAGCAGGTCGGAGGGCACATGCTTCGCCGCTGCGATGGGCTTGATGGCCGTGCTGGCCGGAATCTCGAGCACGAGGCTCGCGCTGGTCTGTCCGAGCAGCGCGGCCAGGGCGTTGCGACCCAGCGTAAGCTGCTCCTGCAGGGTTTCGATCTGCAGCCGCGCATCGGGCAGGCCGCCTTCGCTCTGGCGAAGCTCCAGGCTGGTGTCCAGACCCGCATCAACGCGCTGGCGCACCAGGTCGAGGGTCTGCGCGCGTTGCGCCAGCAGGCGCTGCGCCACGCGCACTTGCTCGTTGAGGCGGATCAGTTGAAAGTAGGTGCGCGCCACGTTGCTGGCCAGCAGCGTGCGCGCCGCGGCGGCATCGGCCTGCGCTGCGCGCGCCGCGCCGAGTGCCGCCTCCAGCGCGGCGCGGTTGCGGCCGAAGAAATCAAGCTCCCAGCTGCCGCTGAACTGCGCGGTGCCGGTCTCGTAGATGCCGCCGGCGAGCGGCGGCGGATACAGACCGGTGGCCGTGAACTGCTGGCGCATGGCATCGACGCCGACACCGATCTGCGGCCCACCCGCGGCGTCCGTGATATCGGCGCTGGCCTGCGCGCGCGCCAGCCGTGCCTGCGCCACCTTGAGGCTGGGGTTGCTGGCCAGCGCGCTGTCGATCAGGCGATCGAGCTGCGCATCGCCGAACTCGCGCCACCATTGCTCCTGCACAGTCGGGGCCGTGGCGCCATCGGCGCCCAGTCCGAGCGCGCTCGCTTCTATGCGTGCGGCATGCGGCTGGCTGTCGGACATGCCGGCGCAGGCCGACAAGGCCAGCGCGGCAGCCAACGGCAACGCGGCGCGCCTGAAGAAGGCGCGCGCTGCGGCCGGTTGCGAATCAAGCCTCATGCGGGCCTCCTGGAAGCGATTGGGGTGGGTGTGGCGGCTTGGCGGGTGCATTGGCGAGCATGCGCCGCAAAAAACCCTTCAAGGTCTCGAATTCCTCGGCCGAAAAGCCGGCCAGCATGGCGTTCTGGGCACAACTGAGCACCACCGGAATACCAACCGCCGCTGCGGCGCCCTCTTCGGTCAGTTCGATGTTCACGACACGCCGGTCCGCAACCGAACGCACGCGCCGGCACAGGTTCTTGGCTTCGAGCCGGTCGAGCAGGCGTGTCATGGCGCCGGCATCGAGCTGGCAGCCGCGCGCCAGTTCGGCCACGGTCGCGCCATGGCCCATGTGCAGCTTGAGCAGGGGCAGCCATTGGGCGCTGGTCAGGTCGCTCGGTTCGAGCTGGCGCTCGATCTCATGTGTCAAGGCTGACAGCACGCGCCGCATCAGGTAGTCGACGCTCTCATCCGGGCGGTAGCCTTTGGCGCGATAGAACGCAGGGACGCTTGTTTTCGGCATAAGGTCGCAGATATTATTTGCTTAGGCAATTAATGTCAAGGCTTTGTTTGTACCGGCAACAGCTTTTCAGGCTTTTGGCTACACTTGCCTTCATGCCCTTCACCACACCCCGCCCCGATCCCGCCAAGGCCTCGCCACGATCCCTGTCGGGCCTCAAGCCCTTTCTGCGGCCCTACCGCGGGCGCATTGCGCTGGCGCTGCTCTTCCTGGTGCTCGCTGCGGTGGCGACGCTGGCGTTCCCGGTCGCGCTGCGCAGCCTGATCGACGGCGGCCTGGTGCAGTCCGACAAGGGCGCGCAGGTGATGGCCTTGCGCGAGCATTTTGTCGCGCTGTTTGCCGTCGCCACGGCGCTCGGCCTGTTTTCGGCGGCGCGCTTCTACATGGTGAGCTGGCTCGGCGAGCGCGTCACGGCCGATGTGCGCAACGCCGTCTACGCCCATGTGCTGCAGCAAAGCCCGGAATTCTTCGAGACCACGCAGACCGGCGAGGTGCTGTCGCGCCTGTCCGCCGACACGACGCTGGTGCAGACGGTGGTTGGCTCATCGCTGTCCATGGGTCTGCGCAACAGCGTGATGGGTGTCGGCGCTCTGGCCATGCTGATCTGGACCAACCCCTATGTCATGTTCCAGGTGCTGGGCATCCTGGTGCTGGTGGTGGTGCCGGCGCTCTGGTTCGGCCGGCGCGTGCGCAAGCTCTCGCGCGCCAGCCAGGACCGCATCGCCGATTCCAGCGCCATTGCCGCCGAGGTCCTGAACGCGATTCCGGTGGTGCAGAGCTACACCGCCGAGGCGCGCGAAGCGGATCGCTTCACCGCGTCGACCGAGAACGCCTTTGCCACCGCGGTGCGACGCACCAAGGCGCGCTCGGTGCTGGTGGCCTTCGTCATCATCGCAACTTCGGCGGCCCTGCTCTGGGGCCTGTATCAGGGCACGCAGGCCGTGATGGCCGGGCGCATCAGCGCCGGCGATCTCGGGCAGACGGTGATGTACGTGATCATCCTGGCCAGCGCCTTCGCGATCCTGGGCGAGGTCTATGGCGACCTGCTGCGCGCGGCCGGCGCGACCGAACGCCTGATGGAACTGCTGGGCAGCCGCTCGCCGATCAGCTCGCCGCTGCATCCGGTGGCCGCACCCTTGCCAATCGCCGGCAGTGCGGTGCGCTTTGACGACATCGTCTTTCATTACCCGTCACGCCCCAAGCAGGCGGCGCTGAGCCACTTTTCGCTCGACGTGCAGCCGGGCCGGACGGTGGCGCTGGTCGGGCCCAGCGGCGCGGGAAAGAGCACCGTGTTCCAACTGTTGCTGCGCTTTTACGACCCGGCGTCGGGGCACATCGTGCTCGACGGCGTGGCCACGCGCGACATGGCCTTGCATGAACTGCGCGAGCGCATCGGCATCGTGCCGCAGGACGCGGTGATCTTCTCCAGCAGCGCGCTGGAAAACATCCGCTACGGCAAACCCGGCGCCAGCGTCGAGGAGGTCAAGGCTGCCGCGCAGGCGGCCTTTGCCGACGAGTTCATTCGCGCCCTGCCCGAGGGCTACGACACCTTCCTGGGCGAGCGCGGCGTGCGCCTGTCAGGCGGCCAGCGCCAACGCATCGCGATTGCCCGCGCCATGTTGAAGAACCCGCCGCTGCTGCTGCTCGACGAGGCCACCAGCGCGCTCGATGCCGAGAGCGAGCGCATGGTGCAAGCCGCGCTCGAGTCCGCCATGCAGGGCCGCACGACGCTGGTCATCGCGCACCGCCTGGCGACCGTGCAGAAGGCCGACCTGATCGTGGTGCTCGACCACGGCCAACTGGTGGAACAGGGCACGCACGCCGAACTGGTGGCGCGTGGCGGCGTCTACGCGGGGCTGGCGGCGCTGCAGTTCAACGCCTGAGGTCAGGCCAGATGCCGCAGCTCGCGCAGCGCCACCGAGACCGGCGCCAGATCGGCAACCTGCGTGCTGATGTCGGCCAGCAGGCGGCACAGGCGCTCGATCGCGGCCCCGTGCTGCTCACGCCAGACGCCCGGTTCTTCCTGCCTGGAGAGCAGGCCGCGCGTGATCTGGCTGGCGATCGAGTAGACGTCATCGCGCGCGCTGCCGCGCGCCTGCGTCTGCCACAGGGTGTCGGTCGGCAGGCGGTTGATCTGGCCGCGCCAGCCCGGCAGATCGAGCGCGGCGTCGACACCGAAATAAGTCCGCGCCGCCTGCTCCAGGCCGGTGCCGGCGTGCTGCGCCAGATCGGCCAGATCGAGCGCCGGGAAGATGAACTCCAGCGCCGTCAGGCTCTGCGCCAGCGCCGCCTCGACTCCGGCCTGCACCAGCGCGTCGCTCGCCTGCTGCCAGCGCGCATTGGCGCTGGCCGGCAGCCAGTCCGCCAGGTGTGCGCGCAACTCCAGCGCCGCCGGCCGATACCGGTTGATCAGGGTCGGCAGGTCGCTGCCCTGCGCGCGCACCCGCAGCATCCAGCGCGAGGCGCGCTGCGCGATGGAGATCAGCTTGGCCAGCAAGTCGAGCTGCAGCGTGGCATCGACCCGGTAGTCGAGCGCGTCGAGCTGGTCCCATAGCGGCTCCAGGTCGAAGATCTCGCGCGCCAGCGTGAAGGCGCGGATCACGTCGGCCGCGGTGGCGCCGGCCTCGGAGGCGATGAAGTTGACAAAGGTGGCGCCGGCGCGATTGACCACCGTGTTGGTCATGTAGGTGGCGATGATCTCGCGCTTGAGCGGATGCGCGGCAATGGCGGCGCCGAATTTCTCGCTCAGCACGTGCGGGAAGTAGGCCTTCAGAACGCGGTTGAAATAAGGGTCGTCAGGCAGGTTGCTCACCAGCAGGTCGTCGTAGATCGACATCTTGGCGTAGGCCAGAAGCACCGCGCTTTCCGGCGGCGTCAGGCCGGTCTTGCGCGCACGGCGCCGCGCGATCTCCTCATCCGTCGGCAGGAACTCGATGGCGCGATCGAGCCGGCCGTGGCGTTCCAGCCATTGCAGCAGGCGCTGCTGGCCGTCGAGCAGATAGAACGCGCGGTGATCGGCGATGTCGAGCGCCTGCGTCTGGTAGTAGTTGTCGGTCAGCACCAGGTGGCCGACTTCGTCGGTCATCGAGGCCAGCACATCGTTGCGCTGCTTGAGCGTCAGGTCGCCGGCCTCGACCACGCTGCCGAGCAGGATCTTGATATTGACCTCGTGGTCCGAGCAGTCGACGCCGGCCGAGTTGTCGATCGCATCCGAATAGATCAGGCCGCCCTTCTGCGCGAACTCGATGCGGCCGCATTGCGTGCAGCCGAGGTTGCCGCCTTCGACGACGACCTTGCAGCGCAGCTCGTTGCCGTTGACGCGGTAGGCATCGCCGGCCTTGTCGCCGGCCTGGGCATGCGACTCGAAACTGGCCTTGACGTAAGTGCCGATGCCGCCGTTGTAGAGCAGGTCGACCGGCGCCAGCAGGATGGCGCGCAGCAGTTCAACCGGCGCGAGTTCGCGCGCCTCAATGCCCAGCGCCGCGCGCGCCTCGTCGCTCAGGGTGATAGACTTGGCGCTGCGCGGGTAGACGCCGCCGCCCTTGGAGATCAGCCGCTTGTCGTAGTCGTCCCAGCTCGAGCGCGGCAGCGCGAACAGGCGCTCGCGTTCCGCGAAGGACTGCGCGGCGTCGGGACTGGGATCGACGAAGATGTGGCGATGGTCGAATGCCGCCAGCAAGTGAATGTGCTCGGACAGCAGCATGCCGTTGCCGAACACATCGCCCGACATGTCGCCGATGCCGACGACTTTGAAATCGGTCGTCTGCGTGTTGAGCGAGCGGGCGCGGAAGTGGCGCTTGGTCGATTCCCAGGCGCCGCGCGCGGTGATGCCCATCTTCTTGTGGTCGTAGCCAACCGAGCCGCCCGAGGCAAAGGCGTCGTCGAGCCAGAAGCCGTACTCGGCCGAGACGCGGTTGGCGATGTCGGAGAAGCTGGCCGTTCCCTTGTCGGCCGCCACCACCAGATAGGGGTCGTCGCCATCGTGGCGCACGACGTTGACCGGCGGCACCACAGCACCCTTGACGAGGTTGTCGGTCAAGTCGAGCAGCCCGGCCAGGAACAGTTTGTAGCAGGCCACGCCCTCGGCGGCGTAGGCGTCGCGGTCGCTCGCCGGCGGCGCATTCTTGAGCACAAAGCCGCCCTTGGAGCCGACCGGGACGATGACGGTGTTCTTGACATGCTGCGCCTTGACCAGGCCCAGGATTTCGGTGCGGAAGTCTTCACGGCGGTCCGACCAGCGGATGCCGCCGCGCGCGACCTTACCGTTGCGCAGATGGATGCCCTCGACGCGCGGTGAATAAACCCAGATCTCGAACAGCGGCTTGGGCTCGGGCACGCCCGGCATCTCGCGCGGGTTGAACTTGAAGCTCAGATAGGGCTTGTGCGCGCCGCTGGCCGTTGCCTGCCAGACGTTGGTGCGCACGGTAGCGAGCACTGCGGCGTAGAACTGGCGCAGGATGCGGTCTTCGTCGAGGCTCACGACAGCGACCAGGTGCGTTTCGATCTGCTTGGCCAGAAGCGCCTGACGCTCCTTGTTGTCGTCCCGCAGCGCCGGATCGAAACGGGCTCTGAACAGCTCGACGATGGTCTGGGCGATGCCGGCATTGTTGTTCAGCGTGGCTTCAATGTAGCTCTGGCTGAAGCCAAAGCCAAGCTGCTTGAAGTAGCGGGTGTAGGCGCGCAGCACGGCGATGGCGCGCGCGTCGAGCGTGGTGCTGAGCACCAGCTTGTTCAGGTCGTCGCTCTCGACCTCGCCGCGCCAGGCCTGGCAAAACAAGGATTCAAAGCGGGCCTTGACAGTGGCCAGGTCGGTGCTGACGGGCAGCTGCAAGCCAAGGTCGTGGATCCACAGCGCCGCGCCGCCGGCCTCGATCTGATATGGGTGTTCGTCGAGCACGCGCGCGCCCATGCGCTCGAGCACCGGCAGTGAATCCGACAGCGTCACCTTGGCCGTGTTGTAGATCTTGAAACGCAGCAACCCGGCGCTGGCATCGAGCGGCCGATAGAGCTTGACCGCCAGCGGCCTGCTCGCATTGAGCGCGGCCAGCAGGTCGGCGTCTTCCGCGCCTTCGGCGGCGGAAAAGTCTTCGCGATAGGCGGTCGGAAACGCGCCAGCAAACCGGTGCGCGAGCAGCAGGCCCGGTCCCTCGCCGTGGGCGCGCAGCAACTCGTTGCTGCAATCGTCCTCCCAGCGCTGGGCCAGCCTGGCCACGCGCGCTTCGAGCGTGGCCAGGTTGACGCTTTGCGGCGCAATCGACTTGGCGCGCACCAGGTAATGAATGCGGGCCTGCGGGCTGTCGGTCAATGTCGGCGTGAATTCGATCGACTGCCCGTCGAGAGCTGCCATCAGTTCGTTGCCGATGCGGATGCGCAACTCGGTGTTGAAGCGCTCGCGCGGCACAAACACCTGGGCTGATATGAAGCGGCCAAACGGATCACGGCGCAGAAAAACGCGCGTACGCTGGCGTTCCTGCAGGCGCAGGATGCCGATGGCGTGCTCGGTCAAGGTGGCGGCATCGATCTGGAACAGTTCGTCGCGCGGATAAGCATCGAGAATCGCCTGCAGCGCCTTGGCCGCATGGCTGTCGGGCACGACGCCGGCGCTGGCCATGACCTGCGCTGCACGCCGGCGCACGCGCGGTATGTCGCTGACCAGGGCCGAGTAGGCGCTCGACGTGTAGAGCCCGAGAAAGCGCACCTCGCCGATGACCTGGCCGGTCGCATCGAAACGTTTGACGCCGATGTAGTCGAGCCAGGCGGGACGGTGCACGGTGGCGCGCGTCATGGCCTTGGTCACCAGCACCAGTTCGGTGGAATCGATCAGGGCAACGGCTTCGGGCGGCAGGCGGGTCTCGCTGGTCTGCACCGCCCCGCGCAAAATGCCCAGGCCGGAATCGGGCTGCGCGATCAGGCTGACCTGGTCGCCGTCGCGCTGCAGGTCGTAGTCTCGCGCACCGAGAAAGGTGAAGTGCCGGTCCTGCAGCCAGTGCAGGAAATCGATGCCCTCCTGCTGATTTTCCGGGGAAAGATTCGACTCCTTGGCCGCGGCGCTGATGGCCTTCAGGCGCGCGAGAATGGCGGGCCAGTCCTGCACGGCGGCGCGCACATCGCCGAGCACCCGCGTCAACGCATCGGCCAGCGCCTGCTGTTCGGCGGCGCCGACAATGCGGTCGCATTCGACCAAGATCAGGGATTCAACGGGGTCCGTATTGCCGGCCTCGGCGGCGCTGGCCGCATTGCTGGCGCGAGCGATCCTGCCCTGGGCGTCGCGGCCCACGCTCATCAACGGATGAACAATCCAGTGAGCGGTGCGGCCGGAGCGATTGATCGCCATGGTGACCGAATCCACGAGGAACGGCATGTCGTCCTGCACGATCTGAACCACGGTGTGCTCGCTGACAAAGCCGTCCTCAGCGAGCGTCGGGTTGAACACGCGCACCCGGGTGCTTTGCGCCGCGCGCGGCGTATCGAGCAAGCGCCAGTGCGCATTGGCGATCGCGTAAAGCGTGGCCGTGCTGCGGGCCGCGATCTCGTCGGGATCAGTGTTCTCGAAGTAGGCGGCAATGAAGCCGGCCTGCCGGCTGGCTGCCGGTCCCGCATGTTCCTTCAGGTAGGTGAGCAGTTCGCTTGATGGTGTCGTTGTCATTTTTTCCTCTTGTCTCCTCGGTAAGAATCCGGGTTCAGGTCACTGGAGTTGTCCCTTGAGCGCGTCGGGCAGCGGCAAGGGCAGCACGGCGATGCCCTCCTCGATCAGCGCGTCGGCCTCAATCGACGTCGCACGACCGCGAATGCCGCGCTCGGGCGCCTCGCCGTAGTGGATGCGGCGCGCTTCTTCGGCAAATTGGGTTCCGACATCGTCGGTATTGGCCAGAACGCTGCGTGCCAGCGTCATCCAGGCGGCCTGCAGCGCCTGTGCGCAGGCCATGGCAGGAGAGGCTTGCGCCGAGGGCTCGTCCTCGGAGTGGGCGGCGCCAAGATTGAGTCGCGGCGCGCTCAGCCGCTTGGAAATCGATGCGTCGCCGCAGACCGGGCATTCGATCATGACCCGCTCACGCTGCTGCAGAAAATCATCTTCATTCGCAAACCAGCCTTCAAACAAGTGCTGATGCTGACACTGAAGGTCCAGAACTTTCATGGCGCGATTATCCGGCGATATCCTGCTGCAAGGCACCGTGCCACGTTAATTCCCAGGCGCCCGACAGGACGTTTTGCAGCCACAGCGCCGCCGCCAGGGTCTTGCCATCGGTCACCGTGCCGTCGCGGCACCACAGCAGCAATTCCGCCGGGGTGGCCGTTACCACATCGAGGAACTCGCCCGGATCGAGTTGAGGCGCTCCCGCTGTCAGACCGCGGGCAAACCAGATCTCGATGAACTCGTTCGAATAGGAAATGACCGGATGCAGCACACCGGCACGCGCCCACTGCGCGGCGCTGTAGCCGGTCTCCTCCTGCAGTTCGCGCTGCGCGCAAAGCTGCAGTTCTTCTGCCGGATCGCGCTTGCCGGCCGGAAACTCGATCATCACCTGGCCGATCGGATAGCGGAATTGACGCTCGAGCACCACGCGCAGTTCGCCGGCGGCGTCCTCCAGCAGCGCAACGATCATGACCGCCCCTGGATGAACGATGTACTCGCGGGTGGCGCTGCTGCCATCGGGCAAGCGCACCGTGTCGCGAAACGCGTGAAGCAATCGTCCCTTGAAAACCTCCTGGCTGGAGGTCTGCTCCTCGATCAGGTGCAGGTCATCCATGCGAGTGTTGGGGCATGCGACGCACAGTCGGGCTTACTGGCGTCGGAAGGTGAACCGGGGCGGGCACTGGATGCCGCGCCTTGGCGGCACCTAGCATCCAGGCAATCAGGTACCCAGCATCTGCACCACGGCATTGGCGCACAGCACCATCAGGCCGCCCGGGACCAGGCCCAGGATCAGCACCAGGGCGCCGTTGATGGAGAGAACCACCCGCACGTCGAGCGGGGCCGACACGGTGCTGGCGGTGATCGGCTGGTCAAAGTACATGACCTTGACGACGCGCAGATAGAAGAAGGCACCGATCAGGGACATCGCGACGGCAAACACGGCCAGACCGATTTGGAAGGTCTGGCCTGAAGCGATCAAGGCCTGCAGGACCGAGAGCTTGGCGTAGAAGCCAACCATCGGCGGAATGCCGGCAAGCGAGAACAGGCAGATCGCCATGACCGCGGCGTAAAGCGGGCTGCGCTGGTTCAGGCCGGCGAAATCGGAGATCTCCTCGCTCTCGAAACCTTCGCGCGCCAGCAACAGGATGACGCCGAAACTGGCCAGCGTCGTCAGCACGTAGGTGACGACATAGAACATCGAGGAGCTGTAGGCATTGGCCGCCGAGTTGATGTTGCCGTTGACCACGCCCGACATCATGCCCAGCAGCACGAAGCCCATGTGCGAAATGGTCGAAAACGCCAGCATGCGCTTGAGGTTGGTCTGGGCGATGGCCGCCAGATTACCGATGATGAGCGAGCCGACCGACAGCACCAGCAGCATCTGCTGCCAATCGAGCGCCAGCGGCAGCATGCCTTCAACCAGCAGACGGATCATGATGGCAAAGGCTGCGAGCTTCGGTGCGCCACCGATCAGCAAGGTCACCGCCGTCGGCGCGCCTTGGTAGACGTCCGGGATCCACATGTGGAAGGGCACGACGCCGAGCTTGAACGCGAGGCCGGCCACGATGAAGACCAAACCGAAGATCAGCACCTGGTGGCGGATCTGGCCCGAGTTGATGGCCTTGAAGACCGCATTGATGTCGAGCGAGCCGGTCGCGCCATACATCATCGACATGCCGTAGAGCAGGAAGCCCGATGCCAGGGCGCCGAGCACGAAATATTTCATCGCCGCTTCAGTCGCGACACCGTTGTCACGGCGCAGGGCCACCAGCGCGTAGCTGGCCAGCGTCAGCAACTCCAGCCCGAGGTAGATCACCAGGAAATTGTTGCCGGAGATCATCACGAACATGCCCAGCAGCGAAAAGATGCCCAGGCTGAACAACTCGCCGCCGCGCAGCATCGTGCGGTCCGCAGCGTAGGGCCGGCCGTAAACCAGGGTCACCATGACCGCCACCGTGGCAAAGCACTTGAGCCAGTCGCCCATCTGGTCGCTGACCACCATGTTGCCGAAGCCGTACAGCGTCACGCCGCTGCTGGCGTAACTGGCCTGCAGGACCGCCACGACGCCGAGCGTCAGCAGGGTCATCACGTAGGTTGCCGTGCGGCGCGCGCTGTTCACGGCCAGATCGGCCAGCGCAATCACACAACCCATGACGAGCAGGATGATTTCCGGGTACACCGAGATCCAACTGAGTTTATCGATCATTTTCTGTTTCTCTATTCAAGGCGACCAGTTCAGGCTGATCAATTCAGTTTGGACAGCGCCACATGCTTGAGCAACTCGGTCACCGAGGTTTGCATCACGTCGGTAAACGGCTTGGGATAAACGCCCATGTACAGCACGGCAGCGGCCAGCAGCAGCATCACCAGGAATTCTCGGCTACTGATATCGAGCAGTTCCTTCACGTGCTTGTTGGCCACCGGCCCGAGATAAACGCGCTTGAACATCCACAGGGTGTAGGCGGCGCCAAAGATCAAGGCACTGGCAGCGGCAAAACCGAGCCAGAAATTGGCCTTGACCGCGCCCAGGATCACCATCCACTCGCCGACGAAGCCGGCCGTTCCCGGCAGGCCGCAATTGGCCATCGCAAAGAACAGCGCAAAGGCGGTGAACTTCGGCATCGTGTTGACCACGCCGCCATAGGCCGCGATTTCACGCGAGTGAACGCGGTCATACAGCACGCCGATGGAGAGGAACATGGCAGCCGAGACAAAGCCGTGCGAGATCATCTGCACGATCCCGCCCGAGACACCGAGGTCATTGAAGATGAAAAAGCCCAGGGTGACAAAACCCATGTGCGCCACGGATGAATAGGCCACCAGTTTCTTCATGTCCTTTTGCACCATGGCGACCAGACCAACGTAGATCACGGCGATCAGCGACAGGGCAATCATCAGCCAGGCCCATTCGCGCGCGGCATCGGGCGCGATCGGCAGCGAGAAGCGCAGGAAACCATAGGCGCCAAGCTTGAGCATGATGGCGGCCAGCACGGCGGAGCCACCGGTGGGCGCTTCGACATGCACATCGGGTAACCAAGTGTGGACCGGCCACATCGGCACCTTCACCGCGAAGGCAGCAAAGAAGGCAAAGAACAGCAAGGTCTGTGTCGTGCCGTCGAGCGGCAGTTTGTGCCACAGCGCAATATCAAAACTGCCACCGGACTTGGTGTAGAGGAAGATCAGTGCAACCAGCGTCAACAGGGAGCCGAGCAATGTGTAGAGGAAGAACTTGAACGCGGCGTAGATTTTGTTCGGCCCGCCCCAGATGCCGATGATCAGGTACATCGGAATCAGGGTCGCTTCAAAGAACACATAGAACAGCATGCCGTCCAATGCGCAGAAGACGCCAATCATCAGTCCGCTCAGGATCAGGAAAGCGCCCATGTACTGGTTGACGCGCCGCGTGATGACTTCCCAGCCCGCAATCACGATGACAACGTTGATGAACGCGGTCAGCAGCACGAACCAGAATGAAATGCCGTCCACGCCGAGGTGGTAGTTGACATTGAAGCGCGATATCCAGGTCGTGTTCTCGACGAACTGCATGGCAGCGGTGCCGAGCTTGAAGCCCTCATACAACGGCAGGGTGACAAGGAAACTGACAACGGCTCCGATCAAGGCAACCCAGCGCACAGTGCGCGCCTGATCGTCACGACCGAGTGCCAGCAGCACGACGCCAAAACAAATTGGTGTCCAAATAGCCAGGCTCAACAATCCCATTTTTCTTATTCCTAATCAGTTGGGTACAGAGCTTGCCGCATGCGCGACTTCGGTCTGTCCCGCAATGTCATTATTTCAGCCATACGAAGTAGGTCATGAGCACAAAAACGCCCAGGATCATCATGAATGCGTAGTGGTACAGGTAACCGGTCTGCGCCCGGCGCACCACCCCCGATACCCATCCGACTACTTTCCAGGAGCCGTTCACCAGCGTGCCGTCGATCACGTATTCGTCGCCGCCCTTCCACAGGCCGGTGCCCAGCGCACGCGCGCCACGGGCAAGCACGTTTTCGTTGAACCAGTCGAGGTAATACTTGTTCTCAAGCAGGGTGTAGACCGGCATGAAGGTCTTCTTGATCGCTGTCGGCAGCGCCGGATTGATCATGTACATGTAGTAAGACGTTGCGACTCCGGCCAGCGCCAGCCAGAATGGGGCGGTGCTCAGCGCATGCAAGGCCATCTGGACCGGGCCATGGAAGGCCTTGGCCATCTCCTCCAGCGCAGCGTGCTTCTCGGAGTCGATGAAGATGGCGCCCTTGAAGAACTCGCCATACAGCATCGGACCAATCGTCATGAACCCGATCACGACCGACGGGATCGCCAGCAGGATCAGCGGCACGGTTACGACCCAGGGCGACTCATGCGGCGCGTGGACCTCGTGGTGGCCGTGGTGATCGCCATGGTGATGCGCGTCCGGGTTTTGGTCAAAGCGCTCCTTGCCATGGAACACCAGGAAATACAGGCGGAAGGAATAGAAGGCCGTGACAAAGACGCCGGCCAATACCGCAAACGAGGCAAAGCCGGCCGCCGGCAGGTGGCTCTCATGGACCGCCTCGATGATACTGTCCTTGGAATAGAAACCAGCGAACAGCGGTGTGCCGATCAGCGCCAGCGAACCGAGCAAGGATGTGATCCAGGTGATCGGCATGTACTTGCGCAGGCCGCCCATCCAGCGGATGTCCTGGTTGTGGTGCACGCCCATGATGACGGAGCCGGCCGCGAGGAACAGCAGCGCCTTGAAGAAGGCGTGCGTCATCAGGTGGAACACCGCGACCGAATAAGCCGACGCGCCGAGCGCCACCGTCATGTAGCCGAGTTGGGACAGCGTGGAATAGGCCACGATGCGCTTGATGTCGTTCTGGATGATGCCTAGGAAACCCATGAACAGCGCTGTGATGGCGCCGATCGTCATGACGAAGTTCAGGGCCGTCTCGCTGAGCTCGAACAGCGGCGACATGCGGGCCACCATGAAGATACCGGCCGTCACCATGGTGGCAGCGTGGATCAGGGCCGAGATTGGGGTCGGGCCTTCCATGGAGTCAGGCAACCAGACATGCAAGGGGAACTGCGCTGATTTGCCCATGGCGCCAATGAACAGGCAAATGCAGATCACCGTGACCAGCATCCAGTCGGTTCCCGGGAAGCTCAGCCTGGCCAGTTCCTCCGCCTTGGCAAAGGCTTCGGTGTAATTCAGGGTGCCGGCAAACGCCGCGATCAGACCAATGCCCAGGATAAAGCCGAAGTCACCAACGCGGTTGACAAGGAAGGCCTTCATGTTGGCGAAGATCGCACTGGGCTTGTTGAACCAGAAACCGATCAGCAGGTAGGACACCAGACCCACCGCCTCCCAGCCGAAGAACAGCTGCAGCATGTTGTTGCTCATCACCAGCATCAGCATCGAGAACGTGAACAGGGAGATGTAGGCGAAGAAGCGGTTGTAGCCCTCGTCTTCTTCCATGTAGCCGACGGTGTAGATGTGCACCATCAGCGAGACAAAGGTCACGACGCACATCATCATGGCTGTCAGGCCATCGACCAAGAAGCCGATTTCCATTTTGAGCCCGCCGACCACCATCCAGGTGTAGAGGGTCTCATTGAAGCGCGCGCCGTCGATGACCACACTTTGCAGCGTCATGGCGGAAAGGATGAAGGCTACAAGCACACCGAGGATGGTGACCGAATGCGACATACGCCGACCGATCCAGTTGCCGCCGAACTTGGTGCCGAGCACACCGGCCAGGACAAACCCGACCAAAGGTGCCATCGGCACAGCCAGAAGTGTCGAGATGGAAAGGGTTTGACTCATCTTATTAACCCTTGAGCGTATTGAGTTCGTCCACGTTGATGCTCGACCTGTTGCGGAACAGGAGCACCAGAATGGCCAGGCCGATAGCCGATTCAGCGGCCGCGACGGTCAGGATGAAGAACACGAAGATTTGTCCGTGCAGATCACCCAGGTAATAGGAAAAGGCAACAAAGTTCGTATTGACGGCCAGCAGCATCAACTCGATCGCCATCAACAGAACGATCAGGTTCTTGCGATTGAGAAAGATGCCGATCACAGACAGCGCGAACAGCATGGCGCCGAGCGCCAGAAAATGTCCAAGGGTCAAGCTCATGCTTTGTTCTCCGCAGTTTGGGCAGCGGCTGGGGCATCGACCAGCCTGACCTGCGTGCTCGCCATTTTGATGACAGCCATCCGGTCCTTCGCCTTCACCGCGATCTGATCGGCTGCATTCATCTGCTTGCTGTCCTTGCGCTGACGCAGCGTCAAGGCAATCGCGGCGATCATCGCAACCAGCAGGATCGCGGCCGCAACCTCAAGCGGATATAGGTACTGGGTGTAGAGAAGCTTGCCGAGCTCGCGGGTATTGGAGAAATCGCGCGCCGCCTGACCGACCAGAGCCGTCGCATGCGGCTCCTCGTTGACCCGGAAACCGCCCATCAGGACCGCAGCCATTTCCAGCACGATCAGCACACCGACGATGGCCGCCAGCGGAAAGTGCTTCCAGAAGCCCTGGCGCGCACCCTCGGTATCGATGTCAAGCATCATCACGACGAACAGGAACAGCACCATCACGGCACCAACGTACACCAGCACGAGCGCGATTGCGAGAAACTCTGCCTTGAGCAGCAGCCACAGCGCGGAAGCCTGGAAGAACGCGAGCACCAGATACAAAACGGCATACACCGGGTTGCGCGCAGTGATGACCCGAAAGGCGGCGAATAGCAGCACGATCGAGAAGAAATAGAAGAGACCGGTCTTGACGTCCATGTGTCGTTACTTTTTTAGATGGTCTGAGGATTGGATGTACAGCATGGGTGGCTAGCGGAACTTGGCATCAGCCGCCCTGGCCGCCGCGATCTGAGGCTCATAGCGATCACCCACTGCCAGCAGCATGTCTTTGGTGAAATACAGGTCGCCGGGGTTCTCGCCGTGGTACTCGAAAATCGGGGTTTCCACGATCGAGTCGACCGGGCAGCTCTCTTCGCAGAATCCGCAGTAGATGCACTTGTTGAAGTCGATGTCGTAACGCGTCGTGCGCCGTGAGCCGTCGGCCCGAACCTCGGACTCGATGGTGATCGCCATCGCCGGGCAAACTGCTTCGCACAGCTTGCAGGCAATGCAGCGCTCTTCGCCGTTTTCGTAGCGGCGCAACGCATGCAGACCGCGGAATCGTGGCGACAGCGGCGTCTTTTCTTCAGGGTACTGGAGCGTGATCTTGCTGCGGAAAGCGTACTTGCCCGTGAGCGCCAGGCCCTTGAACAGTTCGCTCAACATGAAGCTCGAGAGAAAGTCCTTCAGCGAAAAGGCACTTGCAGTCGATGCTTCAACAGAACTTGAGGTTGGGGTAGTCATAGACAACTCGAATTACTTCCAAATATTCCAGGAGGTCTGCATCCAGGCCCCGACCACCACCAGCCAGACGAGGGTGACTGGAATGAATATCTTCCAACCCAGGCGCATGATCTGGTCATAGCGGAAACGGGGGAATGTGACCCGCACCCAGATGAACATGGTGACCACGAAGAACGCCTTCAGGCCCAGCCAAATCCAACCCGGAATCCAGTCCAGCGCCGCGACCGGTGACAACCAGCCGCCGAGGAACATGATGGAAGTCAGGACCGAGACCAGCCAGATATTGGCGTACTCGGCCATCTGGAACATGGCCCAGGCCATGCCGGAATATTCGACCATGTGACCGGCGACGATTTCAGACTCACCCTCGACGACGTCGAACGGGAGCCGGTTCGTCTCGGCCAAGCCGCAGACAAAGTAGATGACAAAGATCGGCAGCAGCGGCAGCCAGTTCCAGGACAGGAAGCCCAGACCGATTTGCGCAAACTGGCCTTTGCCTTGCCCGCTGACGATATCGGTCAGGTTCAGGCTGGCCGACACCATGAGCACGATCACGAGGCAGAAACCCATCGCGATTTCGTAGCTCACCATCTGTGAGGAGGCCCGCAGGGCGCCCAGAAACGGATACTTGGAATTGGAAGACCAGCCGGAGATGATCACGCCGTAGACTTCCATCGAGGTAATGGCCATCAGGAACAACAGGCCCGCGTTGACATTGGACAGCGCGATATCGGGACCGAACGGAATGACAGCCCAGGCCACCATGGCCGGCGCCACGGTCATGACCGGGCCCATGTAGAACAGGAGCTTCTCGGCCGCAGCGGGACGCAGCAGTTCCTTGGTCATCAGCTTCATCGCATCGGCGATCGGCTGCAGCAGACCCCAGGGTCCGACCCGGTTCGGGCCGAGGCGAATCTGGATCCAGCCCAGCAGCTTGCGCTCATAGAGCGTGGTGTAGGTCACGGCACCCATCACCAGCATCAGGACGGCCGTGATCTTGACCAGCGCCCAAGCTACCGGCCAAGCGAGATTGACCCACCACGAAGCGTCGATCAGGCCCTGCCCCAGAGCGAAAATGGTATCAATCATGCCGTCACCTCCTGCGCTGGGGCATCGCGTTTGGCGTCAGCCGTGAGCTGCAGACTGGCAGCGCGGCGCACCAGGCCGTCGAGCGCATAGATGCTGGCGACCACCGGGGCCACCGCAGCTGGCGTCAGATCCACGCTTGCCTGCGTTGCGTTGTTCAAAATCCTGGCCGGCAGCTGTGATTCGCCGTTGCCCGGCAAGCCACAGACCTGCGCGAGCACCTCTTGCGAGGACTCGAAGTCAAAACCGGGTACGCGGAGCAGATTGGCCAGCACGCGCAGAACTTTCCAGGCCGGGCGGGTTTCACCCAAGGGCTTGACCACCGCATGGAAGCTTTGCACCCGACCTTCGGCATTGATGAAGGTCCCCGAAGTTTCAGTGAAAGGCGCAATCGGCAGCAGCACGTCGCTGAAAGCCATGTTCGCCTTGAACGGACTCAGGCTCACCACCATCTCGGCCTGTTCCAGCGCTTTGCCGGCCGCAGCGCCCGCGGCCGAGTCGAATTCCGGCTCGTTGTTCAGCAACAGCACCGCCTTCAAGCCGCCGGCGAGCATCTGCGCGGCGTTCAAACCATTGGCACCGGGCAGCGCCGCCGCCAGTTGTGCGCCAACCGTATTGGCCGCTTCCGTCAGATAACCGACCGTGGCGCCGGTCTGCGCGCCAATCCAGTTGGCCAGCGCGAGCAGGCTCGATGCCTTGGCGTGATGCGCAGCCGCATTGCCAAGCAGTATGACCTTGCGCTCGCCCGCGAGCAGCGACGCCGCGATGGCTTTGGCCGCTTCGCCGGCATTGCCCTGGGCTGGCGCGGCCACGCCCTTGGCTGCGGCGACGGCAGCAGCGACATCGGAGAGCGCCTGCACCCAGTTGGCACTGTCCGAGAGCAAGGTATTCGCAACGGGCATGGCCCAGTTCGGCACTGCCGACGCGATCGCATTGACCACGGCGCCCTTCCGCGCGGCCTGGCGGATGCGCTGCGCAAACAAGGGGTGATCCTTGCGCAAGTTGGAACCAACGACCAGGACTGCCTGCAACACAGACAAGGACGCAATCGAGGTACCCAGATAGCGGATGCCTTCGATGGCCGGGAACTCGGCATTGCGCAGACGGTAGTCGATGTTCGGGCTGCCCAGACCGCTCATCAGCGAACTGGCCAGGAACAGCTCTTCGAGCGTGCTGTGCGGACTGACCAGGGCACCGATCGCAGCGGCACCATGGTCGGCCTTGATCTGCTTGAAGCCGTTGGCAACGTACTCCAGCGCGGTCTGCCAGTCGACGTCCTTCCAGACACCGCCCTGCTTGATCATCGGGCCGGTCAGGCGATCGGCACTGTTCAATGCCTCATAGGAGAAACGGTCGCGGTCGGCGATCCAACATTCGTTGACAGCCTCGTTTTCCAGGGGCACGACACGCAAGACCTTGTTGTTCTTGACCTGGACGATCAGGTTGGCGCCGGTCGAGTCATGCGGACTGACCGATTTGCGCCGCGACAGTTCCCAGGTGCGGGCGCTGTAGCGGAAAGGCTTGCTGGTCAGTGCGCCGACCGGACAGGTGTCGATCATGTTACCCGACAACTCGGAGTCGACCGAGTGGCCGACAAAGGTCTCGATCTCGGCATGCTCACCACGGTTCGACATGCCGAATTCCATGACGCCAGCGATTTCCTGGCCGAAGCGGACGCAGCGCGTGCACTGGATGCAGCGACTCATTTCCTGCATCGAGATCAGCGGCCCCACATCCTTGCCAGTGACCACGCGCTTTTCCTCCTCGTAGCGCGACGCGCCGCCGCCATAACCGACGGCGATATCCTGCAGCTGACATTCGCCACCCTGATCGCAGATCGGGCAATCGAGCGGATGGTTGATCAGCAGAAATTCCATCACGGACTTCTGCGCATTGATCGCTTTTTCGCTCTTGGTGCGCACCACCATGCCGGGCGCGACGGTTGTCGCGCAAGCCGGCATCGGCTTGGGCATCTTCTCCACTTCAACCAAGCACATGCGGCAGCTGGCGGCGATGCTGAGTTTCTTGTGGTAGCAGAAATGCGGAATGTAGGTGCCGGCCTGTTCAGCCGCATGCATGACCGTGCTGCCTTCAGCCACGTCTAGCTTTTTGCCGTCGAGTTCAATTTCAATCATCTTGTGACTCGCTCAGACGTAGGCCGGGACCATGCAGGTCTTGTGCGCTACGTGGTATTCAAATTCAGGACGGAAATGCTTGAGCATGGCCCGCACCGGCATCGCGGCCGCATCGCCCAGCGCGCAGATCGTGCGTCCCATGATGCTCTCGGCCACGTTATCGAGCAGGTCCATGTCGTCGGGGCGCCCCTGGCCGTTTTCGATCCGGTCGACAACGCGATACAGCCAGCCCGTGCCTTCGCGACACGGTGTGCACTGGCCGCAGGACTCGTGCATGTAAAAATAGCTCAGGCGTTGCAGGCTCTTGACCATACAGCGGCTGTCATCTAGGACGATGAGCGCACCCGAGCCCAGCATCGAGCCGGCCTTGGCGATGGAGTCATAGTCCATCGTGCAATCCATCATGATCGAGGCCGGCAGGACCGGTGTGGATGAGCCGCCGGGAATCACGGCCTTGAGCTGGCGCCCCTTGCGCACCCCGCCGGCGAGTTCGAGCAGCTTGGAGAACGGCGTGCCCATCGGGATTTCATAATTGCCCGGCAATTCGACGTCGCCGCTGACCGAAAAAATCTTGGTGCCGCCGTTGTTGGGCTTGCCGCATTCCAGATAGGCCTTGCCGCCATTGCGGATGATCCATGGCACGGCAGAAAAGGTTTCTGTGTTGTTGATGTTGGTCGGCTTGCCGTACAAGCCATAGCTCGGCGGAAACGGCGGCTTGTAGCGGGGCTGGCCCTTCTTGCCCTCGACCGATTCCAGCAAAGCGGTTTCCTCGCCACAAACGTAGGCGCCGTAGCCGTGAAATGCGTGCAGCTGAAAGTTGAAACCGCTGCCCAGTATGTTGTCGCCGAGCAAGCCCGCTGCGCGCGCTTCGGCCAGCGCTTCTTCAAAACGCTGATAGGTCTGGAAAATCTCGCCGTGGATGTAGTTGTAGCCGGTGCCGATGCCCATCGCATAGGCGGCGATGATCATGCCTTCGATCACGATATGCGGGTTGTATTGCAGGATTTCACGATCCTTGCAGGTGCCGGGCTCGCCTTCGTCGGAATTGCACATCAGGAACTTCGGGCCCGCGAACTGGCGCGGCATGAAGCTCCACTTTAGACCGGTCGGAAAACCGGCGCCGCCGCGTCCACGCAGACCGGACTCCTTCACCGTGGCGATGACCTGCTCGGGCGTCAAGCCCTCGCTGCCGTCCTTGCCGAGAACCTTGCGCAGCGCCTCGTAGCCACCGCGTGCCAAGTAGTCCTGCAGATGCCAGCTGCTGCTGTTCAGTCCGGCCAAAATCTGCGGGTTGATATGACGCCCGTGAAAACAGGTCTGCGCGCCGTTCGATTGAAATTGGGCCAGAATTTGTTCAGCCGTCATCATTTGTCCCCCGCAGCGCGCAGGCCATCGACCAGCTGGTCCAGCTTGTCATTGCTCATGAAGCTGCACATCGTCTGGTCATTGACCAGCAGCACCGGTGAATCGGCGCAGGCGCCCAGGCATTCACACTGCTGCAAGGTGAACATGCCGTCCGGCGTCGTCTCGCCCATGTGCACGCCGAGCTTGTGCTCAAGGTGCTCGAGGGCCCGCCCGCCATCGCGCAACTGGCACGGCAGATTAGTGCAGACATTGAGCTTGTACTTGCCAACCGGTTTCTGGTTGTACATGTTGTAGAAGGTGGTGACCTCGTGCACGGCCATCGGCGCCATGCCAAGATAGTCTGCCACCAAGGCTTCACTCTCCGTGCTGACGTAGCCGAGTTCCTGCTGGACGATGGCCAGACAGGCCATGACCGCAGACTGCTTCTGGTCCGCCGGGTATTTTTCAACTTCTTGAGCGAAGCGCGCTTTTGATTCTTCGGAGATCATCGATCAACTTCCCCAAACACAA
This sequence comes from uncultured beta proteobacterium, assembly GCA_903828665.1. Lineage (GTDB taxonomy): Bacteria > Pseudomonadota > Gammaproteobacteria > Burkholderiales > Burkholderiaceae_C > Rhodoferax. Next base: position 27,524 of record CAIKMZ010000031.1, on the reverse strand, counting down.
TATCCAACGAACCAATGATGGCCACCGCGTCGCCAATCATGTGCCCACGTCCCATCTCACCCAGCGCCGACAAATGTACAAAGGCCGGGGGACGGATCTTCATGCGGTAGGGTTTGTTGGCCCCGTCGCTCACCATGTAAATGCCGAACTCGCCCTTCGGATGCTCGATCGTCGCGTAGGCCTCGCCCTCGGGGACGGCAAAGCCTTCGGTGAAGAGCTTGAAGTGGTGAATCAGTTCTTCCATGTTGGACTTCATGGATTCACGGTTCGGCGGCGCAATCTTGTGGTTGTCGGTGATGACAGGACCCGGATTGACGCGCAGCCAGTCAACGCACTGCTTGATGATGCGGTTCGACTGCTTCATCTCTTCCATGCGCACCAGATAGCGATCGTAGTTGTCGCCGGTCTTGCCGACCGGGATGTCGAAATCGAGCTGGTCGTAAATCTCGTACGGTTGCTTCTTGCGCAGATCCCATTCGATGCCAGAGCCGCGCAACATTGGGCCGCTGAAACCCAGATTGAGGGCGCGTTCCGGCGTGACAACGCCGATGCCGACGGTGCGCTGTTTCCAGATGCGGTTATCGGTCAGCAGCGTGTGGTATTCGGCCAGATAAGTCGGGAAACGCTGCGTGAAATCGTCGATGAAATCGAGCAGGCTACCCTGGCGATTGCGGTTCAGGTTCTCGGTCGACTTGGCGCTGCGGATCTTGTTGGGCTGGTGCTTTGCCATGGTGTCGGGCAGATCGCGGTAGACGCCGCCGGGCCTGAAGTAGGCGGCATGCATGCGCGCGCCGCTGACCGCCTCGTACATGTCGAGCAGGTCTTCCCGCTCCCTAAACGCGTACAGCATGACCGTCATCGCGCCGCAGTCGAGCGCGCCCGCGCCAATGCACAGCAGATGGTTGAGCAGACGTGTGATCTCACAGAACATGACGCGGATGTACTTCGCGCGTATCGGCACTTCGATGCCGAGCATCTTTTCCAGCGCAAGGCAATACGCACTCTCATTGCACATCATCGACATGTAGTCGAGACGATCCATGTAGGGCAGCGCCTGGATATAGGTCTTGGTTTCAGCCAGCTTTTCGGTGGCGCGATGCAGCAGCCCGATGTGCGGATCAGCGCGTTGAATCACTTCGCCGTCGAGTTCCAGCACCAGGCGCAGAACGCCGTGCGCAGCCGGATGTTGCGGCCCAAAATTGAGGGTGTAGTTTTTTATTTCAGCCATGACCAAAATGCCTAATGCACGCCTCCGTAATTTTCTTCACGGATGATGCGCGGAGTGATTTCGCGTGGCTCGATCGTGACCGGCTGGTAGACGACGCGCTTTTGCTCGGCGTCATAACGCATCTCGACGTGGCCCGACACCGGGAAATCCTTGCGGAACGGGTGGCCGATGAAACCGTAGTCGGTCAGGATGCGGCGCAGATCCGCATGCCCTTCGAACACGATACCGAACAAATCAAATGCCTCGCGCTCAAACCAGTTGGCAGAATTCCAGATGTCGCACAAGGATTGAACGACCGGGAAGTTGTCATCCGGCGCAAACACCTTGAGCCGCACGCGCTGGTTGAGGCTCACCGACAGAAGATGGCACACGACGCAAAAGCGCAAGCCGACTTGCGGCTCGTCCTTGTACGTTGAGTAATCAACCCCGCACAGGTCCATCAACTGCTCGAACCGGCAGCCAGGGTCATCGCGCAGGATCTTGGCCGCCTGCAGATAATCGGCGGCATCGACGAAGATCGTGAGTTCGCCCAGACGAACAAAACTGCGCTTGAGCAGCGGGCCCAGGGCAGTTTCAACACTGGCCTTGGTGGCCTCGGGAGTTACAGCGTACGTGGTCATCGCCATTCCTTCAGGTGCGTGCAATCGTTTGCGTGCGGCGAATCTTGTGTTGCAACTGGATGATGCCGTAAAGCAGGGCTTCCGCGGTGGGCGGGCAGCCTGGCACGTAGATATCGACCGGCACGATGCGGTCACAACCGCGCACCACGGAATAGCTGTAGTGGTAATAGCCACCGCCGTTGGCACAGGAACCCATCGAGATCACCCACCGTGGCTCGGCGATCTGGTCATAGACCTTGCGAAAGGCCGGCGCCATCTTGTTGCACAGCGTGCCGGCAACGATGATCAAGTCCGCCTGCCGCGGGCTGGCGCGAAAGACCTCGGCGCCAAAGCGGCTGATGTCATAACGGGCCGCGGCGGACTGCATCATTTCGACCGCACAACAGGCCAGACCGAACGTCGCAGGCCAGAGCGAACCGGTCTTGGCCCAGTTCATCACCGTGTCGTACGTGGTGGTAATGAAACCTTCTTTTAATACGCCTTCAATCATTGCGTCATTCCCAGTCAAGGGCCCCTTTTTTCCACATGTACACAAAGCCGATGACAAGAATGCCGACAAACTCCATGATCGCCCAGAACCCCACTGCGCCAATCTCCTTGAGCGAAACAGCCCAGGGGAACAGGAACGCAATTTCAAGATCGAAAAGGATGAACAGAATGGCTACCAGGTAGTAGCGCACATCGAACTTCATGCGGGCATCTTCGAAGGCTTCGAAGCCGCATTCGTAAGGAGAATTTTTGGCGGGGTCGGGACGATTGGGTCCGAGGATGTATCCGAGAACCTGAGGGGCGATGCCTACAACTAAGCCGATCAGGATGAACAAGAGGACTGGCAGGTACTGATCAAGATTCATCGGTCGATTCTGATCCAAGTTGGCGCTTGCTGCTTTGATCCACATCAAGCATGTCTATCTGGTGCCGTCGGCGAGACTCGAACTCGCACAGCTTTCGCCACTACCCCCTCAAGATAGCGTGTCTACCAATTTCACCACGACGGCGGCTTTCAGATGTCTGGATTGCGTGAGGAACCAAGCGGTTTTAGCTTTCAAGACAGCGTGCAGTTTACCCTGAAAACACGCTGTTTCCCGACGCAGTTGCTCAATATCGGCAGCAATTATTTGGACGGAATTTGCGCTGCGCCGGATGCGGGCAACGCTGGCATGACCGCTGCCGGAGTCGGTGCCGTCACGGGCGCGCTTTCAAGCACGCTGCCGGAACTTGCCACCGGGCGCGCAGCGCCGAAATAAGCGAGCAACAAGGTGCACGCAAAGAACACCGTCGCCAACACGGCGGTCGTGCGCGACAGGAAATTGGCACTGCCGCTGGCGCCGAACAGGCTGCCCGATCCGCCGCTGCCAAAGGCCGCGCCCATATCGGCGCCTTTGCCATGTTGCACTAGGATTAAGCCGATCATGGCCACGGCTGCGATCATCTGAACAGCGAGAAGAATGGTCAAAAAAACACTCATGAAATACTCCTAAATTGGTAACAGCCCGGCCTTGAAACGAGTCAATGGGCCGAGGCAATGATCGACAGAAAATCGGCAACCTTGAGCGCGGCGCCACCGACCAGGCCGCCATCGATATCAGGTTGCGCCAGAAGCTGCGCGGCATTGGCCGCATTCATGCTGCCACCGTAAAGAATGTGAATGCGATCCGCGTGCGCCGAAGCTGCGCGTAATTGGGCGCGCAATACCGCGTGCACTTGCTGCGCCTGCTCGGTGCTGGCGGTCTTGCCGGTGCCGATGGCCCACACCGGTTCATACGCGACCACGACCTCGCTGATGCAGTGACCGTTGGCATGGATGACGGCCGCGAGTTGGCGTTTGACCACCTCGTCGGTCTTGCCGGCTTCGCGCTCGGCAAGGGTCTCGCCAACACACACGATCGGCGTGATGCCACAGGCCAGCGCACGCGCGGCCTTGAGCGCCACCTGGGCATCGGTTTCGAAATGGTACTGGCGCCGCTCCGAGTGGCCGACCAGCACATGGCGAACGCCGAACTCGCGCAGCATCGCGCCGGACACTTCACCGGTGAAAGCACCCGCCTCGTGTTGCGACAAATCCTGCGCACCCAGGCTGATGGCGCTTCCGGCCAGAAGGCTCTGGCACTGCGCCAGGTAGACAGCCGGCGCACAAACCGAGACCTGGCAGGCGGGCGAGCCCAAACCAGCCAGCAAGCCTTTGATCAGGCTCTCGTTGGCCGCCAGACTGCCGTTCATCTTCCAGTTGCCTGCAATCAGCTTATTCCTCATGCCACACCCCACGTCAGAACAATTTTTCCAATATGCCGGTTCGACTCCATCAGCGCGTGCGCCTGCGCCGCATCCTGTGCCGCAAACGTGCTGTGAATCACCGGCTTGACGCGCCCCTGCTCGATCAAGGGCCACACGTGCTTCAGACACGCCTGCGTGATCGCCTGCTTGAACGCCACAGGTCGCGGCCGCAACGTCGATCCTGTCACCGTCAGACGACGCCGCAGCAGCAGTCCGGCATTGAAGTCGCTCTTGACACCGCCCTGCACTGCGATGATGACCAGGCGACCATCCTCGCGCAGACACTCGATCTCCTTGGCCACATAGCTCCCGGCCACCATGTCGAGAATGACATCGACGCCCTGGCCCGCAGTCAATCGCTTGACCTCTTCCTGGAAATCATGCATCCTGTAATTGATCGCATGATCCGCACCCAGGGCCAGGCACGCAGCACACTTTTCGTCGCTGCCAGCGGTTGCAATCACCTTGGAGCCCATCGCTCTGGCCAGTTGAATCGCCGTCACACCAATGCCACTGGTACCGCCCTGCACCAGCAAGGTCTCGCCCGGCTGCAAGCAGCCACGATCGAACACATTGCTCCAGACCGTGAACACTGTCTCTGGCAGAGAGGCCGCCTCGACATCGCTCAGACCCCTGGGCACCGGCAGGCACTGGCCCACAGGTGCCACACAATACTGCGCGTAACCGCCGCCACTGACCAATGCGCATACGCGGTCGCCGAGCGCAAGGCCGGCCGCAGCGAGCGCCTGCGCATCGCCCTGCTCGATCACGCCGGCCACTTCCAGACCCGGAATATCCGAGGCGCCAGGCGGAACCGGGTAGTTGCCCGTGCGCTGCAGCACATCCGGGCGATTGACGCCGCTGGCCGACACGCGAATGAGCAACTCACCGACACCCGGCACCGGCATCGGACGTTCGCCCGGACGCAAAACGTCCGGCGCGCCATACGCAGTGATTTCAATAGCTTTCATGGTCATGTGCTTCACGCGCACCCGTACCGAGGGCACGGGAAACGCTCAAGCGTGGTTGTCCGGGCCACCCTGATTCGGGCGATCCAGCAGCACCTTCATGGACAGCTTGATGCGGCCCTTTTCGTCCGTCTCCATGACCTTGACGCGAACGATCTGGCCTTCCGACAGGTAGTCGGAAACCTTCTCGACGCGCTCATGCGCGATCTGGCTGATGTGCAGCAGGCCGTCCTTGCCCGGCAGCAGATTGACCAATGCGCCGAAGTCCAGAATCTTGGTGATCGGGCCTTCGTAGATCTTGCCGATTTCAACTTCAGCCGTGATCTGCTCGATTCGGCGCTTGGCTTCTTCAGCCTTGGTCGGATCGGTCGCAGCGATGGTAATCGTGCCGTCTTCATCGATGTTGATCTGCGTGCCGGTTTCTTCCGTCAGCGCACGGATCACCGCGCCACCCTTGCCGATCACGTCGCGAATCTTCTCGGGATTGATCTTCATAGTGAACAGGCGCGGCGCAAAGTTCGACACTTCGGTCTTGGCCTCAGCCATCGCTTCCTGCATCTTGCCCAGGATGTGCATGCGGGCTTCCTTGGCCTGGGCCAGTGCCACCTGCATGATTTCCTTGGTGATGCCCTGGATCTTGATGTCCATCTGCAGAGCGGTGATGCCGTTGGTGGTGCCGGCCACCTTGAAGTCCATGTCACCCAGGTGATCTTCATCGCCCAGGATGTCGGTCAGCACGGCGAAACGGTTCTCTTCCTTGATCAGGCCCATGGCGATGCCGGCGACATGCGCCTTGATCGGCACGCCGGCGTCCATCAGCGAGAGGCAACCGCCGCAGACCGAAGCCATCGACGAAGAACCATTCGATTCGGTGATTTCCGAAACCACGCGCATCGTGTAGGGGAAATCTTCCTTGCTTGGCAACACCGCCACCAGAGCCCGCTTGGCCAGGCGGCCGTGGCCGATTTCGCGACGCTTCGGTGTGCCGACCCGACCGGTTTCGCCGGTGGCGAAAGGAGGCATGTTGTAGTGCAGCAGGAAACGGTCTTCGTACTCACCGGCCAGCGCGTCGATGCGCTGTGCATCGCGCTCGGTGCCCAGTGTGGTCACCACCAGCGCCTGCGTCTCGCCACGCGTGAACAAGGCCGAACCGTGGGTGCGCGGCAGCACGGAGTTGCGGATTTCGATCGGACGCACGGTGCGCGTGTCGCGACCGTCGATGCGTGGTTCGCCGGCCAGGATCTGGCTGCGCACGATGCGCGCTTCGATGTCGAACAGCATGCCTTCGACCTTGACGCTGTCGAACTCGACGCCGTCGAGCTTCAGGTCCGCCATCACGACGGCATAAGCCTCACGGCAGGCGCGCGTGCGAGCCTGCTTGTTGCGGATCTGATAGGCGGCGGCCAGTTTGTCGTTGGCAATGGCGCCAACCTTGGCGATCAGGAGTTCATCCTTGGCCGGGGCTTTCCAGTCCCATGCCGGCTTGCCCGCATCACGCACCAGCTCGTGAATCGCGTTGATCGCGATCTTGCCCTGCTCATGGCCGAACACAACGGCGCCAAGCATGATTTCTTCGCTCAGCTGCTTGGCCTCGGATTCGACCATCAGGACAGCCGCTTCGGTGCCAGCAACCACCAGGTCGAGCACCGAGTCCTTGCGCGCGGTCTGACCCGGATTGAGCACGTATTCACCGTTGATGTAGCCCACGCGGGCAGCACCGATCGGGCCGCTGAACGGGATGCCGCTGACGGACAAGGCCGCGCTGACAGCAATCAGGGCCGCAATATCAGCATCGACTTCAGGATTGAGCGACAGCGTGTGCACGACAACGTGCACTTCGTTGAAAAAACCTTCCGGGAACAGCGGACGGATCGGGCGGTCGATCAGGCGGCTGGTTAGCGTTTCAAACTCGCTGGGGCGGCCTTCACGCTTGAAGAAGCTGCCCGGAATCTTGCCGGCAGCGTAGGTCTTTTCGAGGTAGTCCACGGTCAGGGGGAAGAAGTCCTGGCCGGCCTTGCCTTCGGTCTTGCCAACCACGGTGGCCAGCACGACGGTGCCGTCCATGTCGAGCATCACCGCGCCATTGGCCTGGCGTGCGATCTCGCCGGTTTCCAAGGTGACGGTGTTCTGGCCCCATTGGAAAGTCTTTGTGACTTTGCTGAATATGCTCATTATTTTCTCCTGGTCATTTTGGGAAGTGCGGGCCACTTCGCCTGAGCCCGGACTCAGCATCACAGAACACGATGCCATTCCAGAGAAATTCGCTCTGAACCCCTCTGGAATGACACAGCTTCGCTCCGTTTTTGCCTGATCCGAAGTAAAAAACGCCTGAGCTAGGAACCTAACTCAGGCGTTCATCATTCAATTGAGGCTTACTTGCGCAGACCCAGCTTGGTGATCAGCGCGGTGTAGCGGTCAGCATCCTTGGACTTGAGGTAGTCCAGCAGCTTGCGGCGGCGGCTCACCATGCGCAGCAGGCCGCGGCGACCATGATGGTCCTTGGCGTGCGTCTTGAAGTGCGGCGTGAGTTCGTTGATACGGGCCGTCAGCAGGGCAACCTGCACTTCGGGACTGCCGGTGTCGCCGGCCTGGCGTGCGTTGTCCTTGACGACAGCGGCTTTGATACTGGATGCGATCATGTCTATTTCCTGTTGAGTGTGAACTTGCGTCAGGCGCTGGAACTGCCCCTGACGTGCGCTTGTGCGAGTTGCAAAGCCTGCTGATTATAACCAAACCCCTGCCAACGCCCTGGAACCGCGTCTGAAACACAGAGCCGCTACCCGATTCGCCATCAGGCCTGCGCGTCAAGCCACGGCCGCAAACGCGCCACACCCAGCACCAGCCGTTGCGGCTCTTTCGATGCAAAACACCAGCGCAGCCAGCCGCGCGCCTGCGGCGCGAACGCCTCTCCGGGTGCCAGGCCCAGCCCGGCCTCGGCCAGCAGACGCTTGGCGGTTGCCAGCGAATCATCAAAGCCGGGCAGCTTGAAGAACGCGTACATGCCGCCGCGCGGCATCGCCACCCGCACGCCGGGAATCGCCTGCAGCAGAGGCACCAGCGTGTCACGGCAGATCTTCAGATGCGCCACCACCTGCGGCGTCACCTCGTCGGTGCGCTGCAAGGCGACGATGCCGGCACGCTGCGTGAAAACACTGGCGCACGAGGTATTGAACTCGATCAGCTTGCCCATGTGATGCGTCATGGCCGGCGGCATGACCAGCCAGCCCAGCCGCCAGCCGGTCATGAGAAAGCTCTTAGAAAAGCTGTGCACCACGACCAGGCGGTCCTCTGGCGTGGCGAGATCGAGAAAGCTCGGCGCGCAGCCGTTCGCGCTGGGTTCGTAGTACAGCCGCTCATAGACCTCGTCCGCCAGTATCCAGGTGCCGGTCGACCGGCAATGGTCCAGGATGCGCTGCTGCACCGCCTGGTCCAGCGTCCAGCCGGTGGGGTTGTTCGGCGCGTTGATGATCAGGACCTTGGTTGAAGATGTCACCGCCGCCAGCAAGGCACCGAGGTCCAACATCCAGGCACCATCCACCGGTGTCAGCGCCACGCATGTGACCCGTGCGCCCATGATCGCGGGCTGTGCGGTCAGATTGGGCCAGACCGGCGTCACCGCCACCACCTCGTCGCCCGCATCGACGAGTTGCTGCACGGCCAGCATCAGGGCGTTGACGCCGCCGCTGGTCACCGCAATGCGCTCGACGCCAATCGGCCCATGGCGTGCGCTCATGTAGTTTGAAATTTCCTGGCGCAGCTCGGGCAGCCCCAGGTTGTGCGCGTAAAAGGTCTCGCCTTGCTGCAGCGAATCAATCGCCGCCTGCCGAATGAACGCGGGCGTCACCTCGTCGCTCTCGCCAAACCAGAAGGCCAGCACGTCGTCGCGCCCCATGCCGGCATTGGCTACTTCACGGATTCTGGATTCTTCAAGGTTCTGGATAACTTGGCGCATGGTGGACCTGATCGATCGGTTGATTATTTGACAGGACGCTGCATGCTGCAGGTGCTGGGCTGCTCGGCATCGGTGGCGGCAATGGTCTTGACCACACGAAAGCCGTAGCCCGAACCTTCAACGTCAAACTTGACGCCGTGTTCGCCTTGCCGGTCCATCACGCCGACAACCAGAGGCTGCTGGAATTGATGGTCAAGCGCCCGCATGCGGCCGGTTTGGCCGGCGAGCGTGACCTTGGCATGCTCCAACGCGCTGGCGACGGCAAACGCATCGGTGGTGCCGGCCTTTTCGATCGCCTGCGCCAGCGCGGCCATCATCAACTGCATGCGAAGGTGAACGTAGTCGTCGGCCGGCTTCGGAAAGCGCTGGCGGAAAGACCGGTAAAAGTCCTCGCTAGCGACATTGGCAACGTTGGGCAGCCAGTCGGCCACGGCCAGCACCTTGCCGATACCGGCATCGCCCATGGCCGCCGGCGCACCCAGCGCATTGCCATAGAACGTGTAGAACTTGCCCTTGAAGCCGCCTTCCCTGGCGGCCTTGACCAGCAGCGTCAAATCATTGCCGAAATTACCGGTGATGACGGCCTGGGCACCACTGGCCTTGATCTTGGCTGCATAGGGCAAAAAGTCCTTGATGCGCCCCATCGGGTGCAACTCATCCCCCACCAGTTGCACATCGGGGCGCAGACCGGCGAGCTGACGTTTGGCCTCCCGCGCCACCGCGTGGCCGAAGCTGTAATCCTGGCCGATCAGGTAGACACGCTTGAGCGCGCGATCATCCTTGAGCACCGCCATCAGCGCGCTCATGCGCATGTCGGCGTGGGCATCGAAGCGGAAGTGCCAGAAGCTGCATTTTTCGTTCGTCAGAACGGGATCGACCGCCGAGTAGTTCAGGAACAGCACACGCTTGTCCGGCGCACGCTCGTTGTGCTTGTTGATGGCGTCGATCAACGCAGCCGCGACGGATGAAGAATTGCCCTGCACGATGAACTGCGCGCCGTCGTCAATCGCCGCTTTGAGCGCTGACAAGGCCTCCTCGTTCTGGCCTTTGCTGTCGTAGCGCTCCAGCAGGAGCGGCTGAGCAGTGCGGGTCCCGGTCAACTTGACGCCGCCGCCTGCATTGACGCGCTCCACAGCCCAAGTCAGGTTGCGCAGCACGGCCTCGCCGGTGTTGGCAAACGGGCCGCTCAGGCTCTCGATCAGCGCCACCCTGATCGGCACCGGTTCGGCCCGGACCAGGCCCGGCGCTGCAGCGCATAGCGCCAGCAGCGCCAATTTCAAGGCCCGGCACAAAAGAATAAACATGAAAACTTTCTCTTGAAAACAGATGCATTGCGCGCAGATTGGACACAAGCGGCGCTTCGCGTTGAACGCCGCGCAGTGTACAAGGAGTCACACCATGTTTTTTGCCACCACCCCCGTCGGCCTGCGTCATCCCGCCTATGCAACTGCGGGGCGCTCGCTTGAGCGCTTCCAGTCCGAGGCGCAATTGGCCGGTCACCGCACGGCATGCTCGATCGAGCAGGACGAGAAGTCCTTCACGCTGCGCTTCGACGTGCCCGGCATCGCCAAGGACCAATTGATCATCGGCATCGAAGACGCGATCGTGCGCATCGAGAGCAAGGAAGGCGCGCCACGCCAGTACAAGTCAGCCTACGAGCTGCCACAGGACATCGACGCTGCCAGCAGCGAAGCGGCCCTTGAGCATGGTGTACTCACCCTCAAGCTTGCCAAGCTTGTCCCTGCCAGCCGGGTAACGACCCTGACCATCAACTGATTCGCGGCAGCACGGCGCTGGCAGCTCACGCTCACCCCGGCCCTGGCGGGCATCTTTTCAAAGCAGTTGCAACGGCCAGCGCGGTTTGACGTCAAAGGCGTAGACCGCGCTGGCCGTCTGCTGTCCCGACTGCAGACGCATGGCGGCGGCCATCGCTATCATGGCGCCGTTGTCAGTGCACAAATGCATTTCCGGGTAGTGCACCCGCACCTGCCGTTTGGCACACTCGGCATTGAGTTGCTCGCGCAACTTGCGGTTGGCACCAACACCGCCGGCCACCACGAGGCGCCGCATGCCGGTCTGCGCCAGTGCCGCGATCGACTTCTTCACCAGCACTTCCACAATCGCCGCCTGCGTTGAGGCAGCAAGGTCGGCGCGCACAGTCGTCGGCAGTTTCTCCAGTTCGCAGCCTTGTGCAGCCGCGAGCTTTCTGGCCTGCACCATCACGGCGGTCTTCAAGCCCGCGAATGAAAAATCGAGATTGCCGCTCTTGAGCAGAGGTCGCGGCAGCGCGTAGGCGGACGGATTGCCTTGCTCGGCCAGGATGGCCAGGGCCGGTCCGCCCGGATAGGCCAGGCCCAGCAACTTGGCTGACTTGTCAAACGCCTCGCCCGCCGCATCATCGATCGTCTCGCCAAGCAGGGTGTAGCGCCCCACCCCGTCGACCCGCATCAATTGCGTATGGCCACCCGACACCAAAAGTGCAACAAACGGGAACTCGGGTGGATCGGCGCTCAAGAATGGCGACAGCAAGTGACCTTCCAGATGATGGACACCGAGCACCGGCTTCCTCAGCGCGGCACCGAGTGCGCAGGCCACGCCTGCGCCCACCAGCAAGGCGCCAGCCAGGCCGGGGCCGCGGGTGAAGGCCACGACATCGATCTCGGCCAGTGTTCGTCCGGATTCGCGAAGCACCTGTTGTGTCAGCGGCAAGACACGACGAATGTGGTCGCGACTGGCCAGTTCGGGCACGACGCCGCCATAGGCCTGGTGCATGTCGATCTGGCTGTACAGCGCATGCGCCAGCAGCCTCGGCAGGTCGTCACCGTGCAGCGCGACCAGCGCCACGCCGGTCTCGTCACAGGAGGATTCAATCCCCAACACGTGCAGGGTTTTTGCCATAGGCGCCGAGTGTAGGTGAAGCCTGCGCCGCGCAGGCACCACCGCACCGGCAACGCGCGCATGCCGAAGGTGGAATAATTGCGCTTTGATCCTTTAGGAAAGCTGAGATGAGCGACACACAACAACGAATCGACACACTGGTCAAGGGCAACGACGTGGTGCTGTTCATGAAGGGCAACGCCAGTTTCCCGCAATGCGGTTTTTCCGGCCGCGCGATTCAGATCCTGCAGGCCTGTGGTGTCAAGCCGGACGCCGTGAAAACGGTCAATGTGCTGGAAGACGCCGAAATTCGGGCCGGCATCAAGGAGTACAGCAACTGGCCAACCATTCCGCAGCTCTATGTCAAGGGTGAGTTCATTGGCGGCTCGGACATCATGATGGAAATGTACGAGAGCGGCGAGCTGCAAAAGGCCCTGGCCGGCTAGACCGCCGATCGGCAGCGCGCGGGATCAGGCCGGACCCGCTCCGGCATCCCCGCGAAACTCCCATCGCCTTTTGGCAGCCAGCACGGCCTGCGGGTACGGCGATTGGCCGCGCGAGCCGTTATAGCGGCCGAGCGCGAGGAAGAGGTCCCCTTTTTCACGGTCCAAGTAATGGCGCAGGATGACGCAACCAAAGCGCAGATTGGTCTGCAGGTGAAACAGCTTGCCGGAATCACCGTCTGCCAGCACCCGGGTCCAGAACGGCATCACCTGCATATAGCCACGCGCCCCGGTACTGGAGACGGCGAATTTGCGGAAGTTGCTTTCCACCTGGACCAGCCCGAGCACCAGCGCCGGGTCTAGACCGGCGCGTCGACTCTCGTACCAGAGGGTTTGCAGGAACTCCCGGCGCACGTTCCAGTCGGGCTTCTGCTTCCTCAAGCGGCCGCTGGCATTGCCCAGCCAGCGCAGGTAGCGCAGGCGCGATTCGGTGTCCGCAAACTCAGGCACCGGCGGCGCGTCATCGGAAACAGCCGCACTCAGCGCACTGCGCACCGAATCCGCGAGCGGCTCCTCGATCTGGTTTCCGGCATGCGCCGGCGCGGGCAAGGACAACGATCCCCAACCCGCCAGCAGCGCCAGGAGGCCATGTCGTCTTAAGAACATCTGCGCGACCCCGCCGCATCACGCTTTCAAACGGGATTGCAGCAAGGCAAAAATTTCCGTGACTGCGATCAGCGTCGGACTGGTGTCGCGCCGCTGCTGGTATTCGACCTGCCCGTCCTTCAGGCCACGGTCCCCGATGTTGACGCGGTGCGGCACGCCGATCAGTTCCCAGTCGGCAAACATGGCGCCGGGGCGCTCGCCGCGGTCGTCCAGGATTACATCCACCCCCGCGGCCAGCAAGTCGCCGTACAGTTTCTCGGCAGCCGCCTTGACCTCGGGAAAACGATCCGGGCTGATCGGGCACAGCACCACGGTAAAGGGCGCCAGGGCGTCGGGCCAGATGATGCCGCGCGCGTCGTGGTTCTGCTCGATCGCCGCCGCCGGCAGACGCGTGATGCCGATGCCGTAGCAGCCCATCTCCATGAACTGCGGCTTGCCGTTGACATCGAGGAAGGTAGCGTTCATCGGCTTGCTGTATTTGGTGCCGAGATAGAACACATGGCCGATCTCGATGCCGCGCTCGATTGTCAGCAGCCCCTTGCCATCGGGTGCAAGATCACCTTCGACGATGTTGCGCAGGTCCGCCACGAGCAGTGGCTCCGGCAGATCCCGGCCCCAGTTGACACCGGTGATGTGAAAGTCGGGCTCGTTCGCGCCGCAGATCCAGTCGCTCATGACGGCCACGTCGCGATCAACCACGATATTGACCGGCTTTTGCAGGCCGACCGGGCCGAGATAGCCGGGCTTGCAGCCGAAGTGATCCTCAATCTCGGCCACCGTGGCAAAGCGGAAACCGCCAAGCCCCGGCAGTTTGCCGACCTTGACCTCGTTCATGTCATGGTCACCACGCAGCAGCAACAGCCAGATCTGCGTCTTGATGATTTCGCCGCCAGCGCCAAGGGTGTCCGTCGCCAGCACCAGCGACTTGACGGTGTGCTGCAGCGGCACGGCCAGCAATTCGGCCACATCGGCACAGGTGCTCTTGCCCGGTGTCGCAGTCTTCGTCATGGCTTGGCCCGGCGCGGCGCGTGGCGCGCTCGGTGCCAGGGCTTCGGCCTTCTCCATGTTGGCCGCATAGTCGCTGTTCGGACAGTACACGATCGCGTCTTCACCGGTGGCGGCGATGACCTGGAATTCCTCGCTCAGATCGCCGCCGATGGCGCCGCTGTCCGCAGCCACCGCGCGGTAGGTCAGTCCGAAGCGGTCGAAGATTCGGCGGTAGGCCTGCGCCATGACCTGGTAGCTGGCTTTGGCCGAGGCCTGGTCGCGGTCAAAGCTGTAGGCGTCCTTCATGATGAATTCGCGCCCGCGCATCAGCCCGAAGCGCGGACGGCGCTCATCACGGAATTTGGTCTGGATCTGGTAGAAGTTCCTTGGCAACTGCTTGTAACTCTTGATTTCCTGACGCGCGATATCTGTCACGACTTCTTCGCTGGTCGGCTGGATCACAAAGTCGCGCTCATGACGATCCTTGAAGCGCAGCAGTTCGGGCCCATTGGTCTCAAAGCGCCCGGTTTCCTGCCATAACTCGGCCGGTTGCACCACCGGCATGGTCAATTCGACCGCGCCGGCGCGGTTCATCTCCTCGCGCACGATCGCCTCGACCTTGCGCACCACGCGCAGCCCCATCGGCATCAGCGTGTAGATGCCGGCACCGAGCTTCTTGATCATGCCCGCGCGCATCATCAACTGGTGGCTCACTACTTCCGCATCCGCAGGCGCTTCTTTGAGGGTGGAAATGAAGAATTGGGAAGCTTTCATGTCAGTGCTCGGGAAATATAAACAAGGGCTATACCTCTTGATGCACGGCGCTCGCTGTGCATAATGGATACAGTTTAAAAATTGGGGTTTGATTATGCTTGACCGGGACGGCTTTAGGCCCAACGTCGGCATCATCCTGCTCAACCAGAAGAATCAGGTGTTCTGGGGCAAGCGAATTCGTACGCACTCCTGGCAGTTTCCGCAGGGTGGCATTGATCGGGGCGAAACCCCGGAGCAGGCCATGGTCCGCGAACTGCACGAGGAAGTGGGGCTCCTTCGGGAGCATATTCGCATTGTTGCCCGCACCCGAGACTGGTTGCGCTACGAGGTGCCGGACAGATACATCCGACGCGATGCGCGCGGTCATTACAAAGGCCAGAAACAGATCTGGTTTCTGCTGCAACTGCTCGGCAACGACTGGGACCTCAACCTGCGTGCGACCGACCATCCTGAATTCGATGCCTGGCGCTGGAACGACTACTGGGTTCCGCTGGACGCTGTTGTCGAGTTCAAGCGCGGCGTATACGAAATGGCCTTGACCGAGCTGGCGCGCCATTTGCCACGCAATGAATACCGGAACCGGTTCCTGCGGCAAGGCATGCGACCGCAAGAACAGGATGCGGGCGCCGGGCAAGCCGGCGTGCTGGGACACGGCATGGAGCTGCCACCGGGCGGCAGTTTCGTGCCCGATATTCAATGCAACCAAGACTCCGACCGACCGCAAGGAACGCATGAAGTTCAATAAATCAGTCGCGATGGGATTGACGCTGGCAACGCTTGGCGTTGCAGCCCAGCCGGTAACCGATCCGGACTGGAAAGAGTCTGCAGCACCGCCACCGCCGGCATTCGACGTGAGCCGATTGATTCCGATTGAAATGCCGAGCTATGTCTCCCTGCGCTTTGGCGTCGATCCGGCAACACTGTCCATCACGCCGGATGGCATCGTCCGCTATGTCGCGGCAGCCAAAGGCAGCACCGGATCGATCAGCGCCATGTACGAGGGCATTCGCTGCGCCACCGCGGAGGTCAAGACGTTCGCCCGCTTCGCATCGAATGGTCAGTGGACCTTGGTTGCGGACCCGCAGTGGCAAGACTGGAACGGCAATCTGCCCTCCAAACATGCCATGGCGCTTGCCAGACAAGGGCTTTGCGAAGGCCGGTCAACCGCCGCCAGTTCCGTGCCCGCCATTGTCAAAGCGCTGAAGAACGTGAATCCCCACCCCTTCTGAGACCGGCACGGGCTGCGACATCCGTGCGGCGGACAGCTTCAGCGGGTCAGCACCAGATTGTCCCGGTGCACCATCTCCGGCTCGGCGGCATACCCCAGCAACTTTTCAAATTCGCTCGAAGGCTTGCGACAGATCAGTCGGGCCTCGACGCTGGCGTAATTGGCCAGGCCGCGCGCCATCTCCACGCCCTCGGCATCACGAATGGCGATCACGTCGCCGCGTGAGAACTCACCGGTCACACCGGTCATGCCGATCGGCAAGAGGCTCTTGCCCTCGTCGCGCAGTTTTGCTGCCGCGCCGGCATCAACCAGCACCGAACCGCGCAGTTGCAGGTGATCGGCGATCCACTGCTTGCGGGCCTGGGTCTTCTGCGTCTGCGCCACCAGCAAGGTTCCGATCGGTTCGCCCCGGCTCAGGCGCAGCAGCACATCGGGTTCGCGTCCCCAGGCAATGACCGTCGAGGCGCCCGAACCGGCAGCGCGTCTGGCCGCCAGAATCTTGGTGATCATGCCGCCACGGCCCAGGCTCGAACCGGCGCCGCCAGCCATCGCTTCGAGGGCCGGGTCGCCAGCCTTGGCTTCGTGCACGAATTCGGCAGCCGGATCCTTGCGTGGATCGGCGCTGTAAAGCCCCTTCTGGTCCGTCAAAATGATCAGCGCATCGGCCTCCACCAGATTGGCCACCAGCGCGCCCAGCGTGTCGTTGTCACCGAACTTGATTTCGTCGTTGACCACCGTGTCGTTCTCGTTGATCACCGGCAGCACGCCCAGTTTGAGCAGCGTCAGCAACGTGGAACGCGCGTTGAGGTAGCGTTCGCGGTCGGCCAGGTCGGCATGCGTCAGCAGCACCTGCGCGCTGCACAGTCCGTTCTCGCGCAGCTTCGTTTCGTACATCTGTGCCAAGCCCATCTGGCCGACCGCGGCGGCGGCCTGGAGTTCATGGATCTCGTGCGGTCGCGTGCGCCAGCCCAGACGCTTCATGCCTTCGGCGATGGCGCCGCTGGAGACCATGATGACCTCGCGCCCGCCGCGCACCAGCAAAGACAGTTGCCGGCACCACTCTCCGATCGCGTTCTCGTCCAGCCCGCGGCCTTCGTCGGTCACCAGGCTGGAGCCCACCTTGACGACGATGCGTCTGGCATCACGCAACACTAGCGAGACATTCTTCATGGTCAATTCCGGCTGGGACAATCCTGCGCTTACCGCCAACAAGCCGTCACGGCACCGACGGCGAATCCGGCGCAAAGCGCGGGTCCACGGCTTCGGGTTCCTGCTCGGATTTTTGCTGTGCCTTCACGTGCTGGTACACGGTCTTGATCAGGGTGTCGCAGCCTTCGCGCGTGAGCGCCGAAATCTCGAACACCGGACCCTTGAACTTGAGCCGCTTGACAAAGTCCTTGACCAGCGCCGCGCGCTCGTCCAGCGGGACCATGTCCAACTTGTTCAGGACCAGCCAGCGCGGCTTGGCGTACAGCGCGGGATCGTATTTCTTGAGCTCGTTCACGATCGCCTTGGCCTGCGCAACGATGTCAATGCTGTCGTCGAAAGGCGCCATGTCGATCACGTGCAAGAGCAGCCGCGTGCGCTGCAAATGCCGCAGGAACTGATGCCCCAGGCCGGCGCCCTCGGCAGCGCCTTCGATCAGGCCGGGCAAGTCCGCAACGACGAAACTCTGTTCCGGTCCGACCCGCACCACGCCGAGATTGGGGTGCAGTGTGGTGAAGGGGTAGTCGGCAATGCGCGGACGGGCGTTCGAGATGGCGGAAATCAGCGTTGACTTTCCCGCGTTGGGCATGCCCAGCAGGCCGACATCGGCCAGCACCTTGAGCTCGAGCTTGAGATTGCGCTTTTCACCGGGCCAGCCAGGCGTCTTTTGCCGCGGCGCGCGGTTGATCGCGCTCTTGAAGCGCATGTTGCCAAAGCCGCCGTCGCCGCCCTTGGCGATGGTGATGACCTCGCCCGGCTTGAGCAGTTCGAACAGCACCTCTCCGGTTTCGGCATCCGTGATGATGGTCCCGACCGGCATCTTGAGCGTGATGTCATCGCCGGCGGCGCCGAACATGTCGGAGCCCATGCCATGCTCGCCGCGCTTGGCGTCGTAACGGCGGGAAAAGCGGAAATCCACGAGCGTGTTGAGATTGGGGTCCGCGACGGCAAAGACGTGGCCACCGCGGCCGCCGTCACCCCCGTTGGGACCGCCAAATTCCTTGTACTTCTCATGCCGGAACGAGACGCAGCCGGCCCCACCATCTCCGGCGGATATGTCGATAAAGGCTTCGTCAACGAACTTCATGATTTCTTTCCATTGGCCAGTTGGGGACAGAGCTGACTTGCTACGCATGGTTGCGGTCTGCGCCGCAAGTTCCTCCAAACAAAAAACCCCGCGCAGCGCGCAGGGTTTCAATTGGAGATGTTCAGCAAATTAAGCCGAAGTCACGCTCACCGTATGCTTGTTCAACGGGCCCTTGGTGGCAAACGACACATTGCCGTCAACCAAGGCAAACAAGGTGTGATCCTTGCCGATGCCGACATTGGTGCCGGGGTGGAACTTGGTGCCGCGCTGGCGGACGATGATCGCGCCTGCGCTGATCAACTCACCACCGAACTTCTTCACACCGAGCATTTTGGGCATCGAATCGCGCCCGTTTCGCGTAGAGCCGCCGCCTTTTTTCTGTGCCATGACTCTTGCCCCTTATGCAGAAATCGCACCAACCAGCAGTTCGGTGAACTGCTGACGATGTCCTTGACGTTTTTGGTAATGCTTGCGACGGCGCATCTTGAAGATGCTGACCTTGTCGTGCTTGCCGTGAGCCACGACCGTGACACTCACCGTTGCGCCGGACACCAAGGGCGTGCCGACCTTCAGTTCAGCGCCGTTTCCGACCGCCAGAACCTGATCAAACACAATCTCTTGGCCTACGTCCGCAGCAATCTGTTCTACTTTAATTTTTTCGCCAGCAGCAACCCGATATTGCTTGCCACCGGTTTTTATGACCGCGTACATGTTGACCTCTTGAATTTAACTCCGCGAACGAATTTTCACAGAGCCCGGTACTATACCACAGCGTGAAACCTTCAGCCTCCGGCGGCGGCGGCCGGAATTTCCGGCAGTCCGGCTTTCTATAATCCCGTCAAACAACCGAATAACTGTCTTGCAAGTCAATCCCTCCAGCACCGCCCCGAACCTGGCCATCATCGCGCAGGATATGCGCGAGGTCGATCAGGTCATCGCCTACCGCCTCAACTCGAGCGTGCCACTGATCGGTCAGGTTTCGCGCTACATCATCGCCGCCGGCGGCAAGCGATTGCGTCCGGCCCTGCTCCTGCTGACCTGCGGCGCCCTGGGTTACACCGGTGCACAACGCTTCAACCTGGCTGCCGTGGTCGAGTTCATCCATACCGCAACCCTGCTGCACGACGACGTGGTGGACGACTCCGCCCTGCGACGCGGCAACGCCACGGCCAACGAAACCTTCGGCAACCCGGCCAGCGTTCTGGTCGGTGACTTCCTGTACTCGCGATCCTTCCAGATGATGGTCGATGCCCAGAACATGCGCGTGATGCAGGTGCTGGCCGATGCCACTAATATCATCTCGGAAGGCGAGGTGATGCAGTTGATGAACATGCACAACGCCGGACTCGACGAGGCGGGCTACCTCCAGGTGATCCGCTCCAAGACGGCAAAACTGTTCGAGGCCAGCGCCAGGGTCGGTGCTATCCTCGCTGACAGCACGCCTTTGATGGAAAGCGCCTGCGTCGACTATGGGCAGGCGATTGGCACCGCGTTTCAGATCATCGATGACGTGCTCGATTACACAGGCGAAGCCGCCGTCATGGGCAAGAACCTCGGCGATGACCTGCGCGAAGGCAAAGCCACGCTGCCCCTGATCGCAGCCATGCAGCGCGGCACGCCCGAGCAGCGCGACATCATCAAGACCGCCATCGAGTCGGGTGGTGTCGCCATGCTCGATCAGGTGGTCGAAATCGTCAGGACCACCGGGGCACTGGATGTGGCCCGGCTCGCGGCGACCCATGAAGCCCAGCGCGCCATCGCCGCCGCCCGACAACTTCCGGCCGGACCGCATACGGAGTGTTTGATACAATTGGCGCAACAGTTGCTCGAACGTCAGTACTAAGTCCGCAAGCGTGCGGCAATCAAGATTTCGGAATGTGGCGCAGCCTGGTAGCGCACTTCGTTCGGGACGAAGGGGTCGGAGGTTCGAATCCTCTCATTCCGACCAATAGGTCAGATAAAGGCCGCTAACGACATACAGTTAGCGGCCTTTTTCATTGGGGAATCGCTCGGTTACACTGCAACGGTGTACATAGACCGATATTGACTGCCAACACAAGACCGGGGAACAAACCGGGGAATGATTCCGATTTTTCGAGAAATTCTGAATTGTGTTCCCCGGTTTACCCCCGTTCTCCAATAGGAAATGCAATGTTGACCGACGCCCAATGCAGAAACGCCAGTTGCCCCGCAGACAAGAACCGCCATCGCCTGACCGACGCGAATGGGCTTTATCTGGAAATTAGCCCGGCCGGGTCAAGACGCTGGTTTTGGAAAACCTACACCCTAGGAAAAGAAGGTCGCATGGCGCTGGGAAGTTATCCGGCAGTGACTTTGACGGCGGCGCGCAAGGCAAGGGATGCAGCAAAGCTGCAAAAGTCCGAGGGAGTAGACCCGGTGCAAGCACGCAAGATAGAAAAGCTCAAGGCCCTGACACCAACGGGCGACACATTCAAAGCAACGGCAGAAGAGTGGTACGAGCTCAAGCTCGATAGTTGGAGCAGTCACTACGCCATCCGCGAAAAACGCAATCTCGAAAAGGATCTGTTCCCATTTCTCGGGGCACGACGTATCGGAGACGTTGAGGCCATCGAATTACTTGCCACGATACGCCGAGTTGAGGAACGTGGCGCTTTAGACGTGGCACACCGGGTACTGACCACTGCAGGGCAAGTCTGGCGCTACGCGGTGGCCACTGGGCGTGCGGCGCGCGATATCAGTGCGGACATCAAAGGCGCACTCAAGCCACATCACGGCAAACACTTCGCAGCCATCACAGAGCCAGTCAAACTTGGGGAATTGATCCGGGTTATCCGAGATTACCAAGGCGGACCGATTGTGCGTGCAGCGCTTCAGCTAGCGCCGCTGCTGTTTCAGCGACCAGGCGAACTACGTGCAGCAGCATGGGCTGAAATTGATCTTGATGCGGCGATCTGGACTATTCCGGCAGCAAGAATGAAACGGCGCGTTGATGGCAAGAAGAACGGTGACCCTCACCTGGTTCCCTTGCCAACACAAGCCATATCCATATTGCGCAAGCTCCAACCGCTGACCGGCAAGGGCACTTTATTGTTCCCCGGTGAGCGCAGCCACGACAGGCCGATCAGTGACAACACACTGCGGGCGGCATTGTTGACGCTAGGGTACGGACCCACGGTACAGAGCGTGCATGGATTCAGGGCAACGGCACGAACCATACTGGCCGAAGTACTGGACTTTGACCCGTTAGTTATTGAAGCCCAGTTAGCCCACTCAGTGAAAGATGCCAATGGGCGCAGCTATAACCGCACCACTTACCTCAAACACCGCGCCACCATGATGCAGCACTGGGCCGACTATCTGGACAAACTGGCAATCGGTGCTGTGCAACCGATTTAAAACGGCGTGTTGGCATAAAGCCCCGTGAATAGCCTATACTTGCACAACTTTAAGTACAAGTTAATAAAGGCCATCGGATGAGAATTGTCACCTATTCGGAAGCGCGTAGTTCATTGAAATCCGTACTCGATACGGTGCATGAGGATGCTGATGTGACCGTCATTAGCAGGCGCGACGGCGCTGACGCTGTGGTGATGTCCTTTGACCACTATCAAAGCATCATGGAAACCATGCACCTGTTATCAACCCCAGCGAATGCAGCACATCTAGCCAAGTCAATTGCACAGCACAAGGCTGGGAAGGCAACACGCCGCGAGTTGGTCA
Organism: uncultured beta proteobacterium; assembly: GCA_903828665.1. Taxonomy (GTDB): domain Bacteria; phylum Pseudomonadota; class Gammaproteobacteria; order Burkholderiales; family Burkholderiaceae_C; genus Rhodoferax. Next base: position 5,512 of record CAIKMZ010000031.1, on the reverse strand, counting down.
AGCCCTGAGCTTTATGCGGCGCGCTATTCGCTTTACCCCGGCAGCATGGGTTGATTACACCTACTGGCAAGGGCAGGACAAAAAGACATTGAAACGCGTCAACACCCTGATAGAAGCGGCCGCGCGTGATCCCTTCTCCGGCATCGGCAAACCCGAGCCACTGTTAGGAAACATGGCGGGATATTGGTCACGGCGAATTGATGACATACACCGTCTGGTGTATGCCGTGGATGACGCCAACTTTGACGTCATCGCGTGCCGCGGGCATTATGACGATTGAAATGGTTGCGCCAGTTTCTATCCTGGCGAAATGAAAGGCCAAATGGCACAGTATCTGAACTTTGAAGAAGTCGCTGCCGAATTAAAGTGCAGCCTTGCAAAAGTCCGCCAGTTGGTCCTGGAAGACAAGAGTCTCAAAGCAACCCGTATCACCCCCAACGGCATGGTCTTGCCGCCGTCAAGTCCGGACGATTCTCTTGTTTGCAATCTTGATTTTACGAGTCATGTGAGCGATGCGGGAGCGATAAGCGCCGACGATTATGGCCGCGACGCCACTGGCAAGACAGTCCTCATACAGACACTGGATGCTGGTTTCTTGCGTATCGAGCGCGCTGACCTTGACATGTTTATCACGGCCAGCGACTGGTACACCAAGACCAAGATCGGCCTCCCAACAAGTTCTGCCGGTCCGTGGCCCTGGGGCGCACACCACACCGAATTATTGGGTCACCTTGACGCGGCTGCGCAGAAATTCTGGGTCCACTACGACCCAGCCAATGCAAAAGCCACCGCTCCAAAGAATGACACTGTCGTCAACTGGCTCGAAACCGAGCGCAGGGTGTCGCACACAGTGGCCGTCGCCATGGCAACGATCCTGAGAATTGACGGTCTGCCGACGGGGCCGCGCAAATAGTTATCCGACCCCAGCAAAGCCAATGAGAGCGCGGCTTTGTCGGGTTGTCCGGGGTGAATCGACCCCAGGTTATATGGATCAATCCACCCTATTCAGTATCCCCAGCCAGACCTAAATTCACCCCACTTGCTGCACGTCGCAGCAACAAGCGCCAGATGGCGATAAGGGGATTCAGGTATGTCTATTTGGAGATTGCCGGCCGTTAAGGCTGAAATGGGGCACCGCTCAGATGCCAGCATATATAACGCCATCAGGGCCGGACTGTTCACAACCGGTGTCGCCATTGGTCAACGCTCACGCGGCTGGCCCAGCGATGAAGTGCAGGCCATCAATGGGGCTCGCATAGCAGGCAAGACCGAGCCTGAGATCCGGGAACTGGTTAAGCGCTTGCTCGCCAAGCGCAACGAACTGGCCCTTGGGTAGGAGATAACCATGACCAGAAGCAGTAATGGTGGAAACTACCCGCGCGGCGCAGCCATCAGCGCCCATGGCTTGTCCTGTGGCTCCAGCGTATTGATATCGGAAGACGCTTTCATGGGGCGTGCCGTACGCAGACTCCTTAATCGCCAAAACAACCGAGCGCTAGGCAAATTGGCTGCAAAGTCCAAAGCGGTAAAACCAGGCAAAGCAAAACGACCGGCTGTACCAGCACAAAAGCAGTCGGCCATCGGCGCGAATCCGGATTCGCAGTGAGCCTGGCGCTAATCCAATTCTGGGCACCCAGGGCACAGTCCTGGGTGCAGAACAGAACAGCCTCACCTCGGTACGGAGCAAGCCTGTGACAAACCAAAGCCCAAACACGGCGCTCAACGCACCGGGGGCAAGTCCATGGGAATGGGACCAGTTTGATCTCATCCTCGGACTCGCCGAAGATTTGCTGCCGGTGGTTGCCCGCGAGGGCGCCATCTCTCCCGACAGCAAAATCGCACACTGGGGCAAGACGCCCAGCGAATACAACGGACGCGGACAAATTCGTGGCATATTGGCCTGGCCTCAAATGCATGCAACCAATGCACAGATCGAACATTGGCGAAACCAGGGTGACTACGGCATCTGCGTGCAGACCCGCACCGTTCGTGGGCTTGATGTCGATATCACCGACGCTGTATTGGCTCAAGAAGTGCAAGCCTTCATCGCACAAACCCTGAGACTCAAATTGCCGCGACGCCACCGCAGCAATTCCTCAAAATTCCTTCACCCGTTTGCGCTCAAGGGCCAGTATGGGAAACGTGTCATCCATGTCGGCGATGATGAAAAAATTGAATTCTTGATGAACGGCCAGCATTTCGTCGCCGTCGGAACCCATCCAAGTGGCGCACGCATTGAGTGGGATGGCGGACTTCCTGTGCAGATTCCTGAGATCACGCCAGCGCAGTTTGAAGCCCTATTTGCGGCGTTGCAGGAACGCTTTGGAATCAAACCGGCCAGCACCAGCAACGCTGGCACCCGCATCAAGTCGCAGCACCTGGCCATAGAAGACCGCGCGGTAGCCTACTTGCAAGCGCATGAAATGATCCTGGGCGAGCGTGACGGTGGACTGATGGTCGAATGCCCATGGAACGACGAGCACACCATGGGCGATGTCGGTGATGGCACCACCATCTACTACCCGGCTGGCGCCAACGGTATGTCCTCACCCGGTTTCAAGTGCTTGCACGGCCATTGTGATCATCGCAAGTTTGTCGATTTCTACCAGGCCATCGGCTATCAGAATGACAGATCCGATGAATTCGAAGACATGAGAAATCTAAATCTCAGCCCCGATGATCAAGCCGCCAACCAGAAATCGTTGCGCCTGAGCAGACATGACATCCTTGGCATCATTGAACGCAACGACCTGATTGGAATGGAGTCCAAGGACCTCATTACCGCCGTGATCGCCGAATTGGTTAAGGCCAGGCTTGACAACATTGATGAGGAAGTCGTTTTAAACAGTCTCAAAGCCAACGCCAGCTGCACCCTGGGTGCGCTGCGCAAAGATCTTACATTGGCCAAGCGCAAGGGCTTGGAGCATGGACAGCAGCGAGTCAGTACCGACTACCCTGTAACAACGGCCAAGGCACTGGTGGGTCACTGCTACACGGTAGAGGCCGAAATCACGATCCGACGCTGGCAGGAGGAGTTTCTGGAATGGGACGGCATGTGCTACCGGATTGTCAGCAGTGAAGATGTGCGGGCCAAGGTGTACAAGCTGTTTGAGAAACAAGGCGTTGAACTCAATGGCCGTGTTCCGGTGGACAACACGCTCGATGCGCTCAAGGCGGTTGTCAATGTTCCGTCGTCGTTGACCATGCCGGCCTGGCTTAAGGGCGATCCACCCCAACCGGTCAATGAGTTGATTGCTGTGCGTAATGGTCTGCTGCACGTGCGCTCCCAATCCCTGTTTGAGCACAGCCCCAGGTTCTTTAGCACCGGCTCGGTCAATGTCAGGTACGAGCGCGATGCGCCAACTCCCGTGCACTGGCTCAAGTTCTTGCAGGACGCCTTTGTTGATGACCGGGAAACGATCGACGCCCTGCAGGAGTGGTTTGGCTACCTGCTGACCCAGGACACATCACAGCAAAAGGGGCTCATCTGTGTAGGCCCCAAGCGCTGCGGCAAAGGCACCATCGCCCGGGTTCTGCGTGCCGTCCTGGGTGACCACAACTGCACCGGGCCGAGTTTGGCGCACTTGAGCAGCCCGTTTGGGCTCGAAGACCTTATTGGCAAGTCCTTGGCGCTGATATCGGATGCTCGCGTCAGCAAGTCCGCTGACCTGCAGTCGATCAGCGAGAACCTGCTGCGCATTACTGGCGAAGACGCCATCAGCGTCGCACGCAAACACAAGAGCGATTGGGTCGGCAAGCTCAACACCCGGTTTGTGCTGCTGACCAATCTATTGCCTGGGATTGTTGACGCTGGCGGCGCCGTGGGGTCGCGTTTCATTGTGCTGCAGTTCACGCAATCCTTCTTTGGACGTGAGGACATTGGTCTGACCGATAAGCTGATGACCGAGCTGCCCTCCATCCTGAATTGGGCGCTGGACGGTTTGCAGGCGCTCTTGGCGCGCGGCGTCTTCATGCAGCCCGCCAGTGGCCAGGCAGCGGTGCAAGAGTTCATCCGCAAGACCACACCAATCCTGGGTTTTATCGGGGACTCTCTGATTTATGACGCTCAGGCCTGGGTCTCAAAGTCCGTGCTCTATGAGGCTTACCAGCAGTGGTGTGTTCAAGAGGGGATGAAGTTCACCAACCAGAAGAACTCATTCTTCGGTGAAATCTATGCCAACTGTGATGGCCGGCTACTGCCTTACGAGCCCCGTGGTGATGAGGGCAAGCGATTGAAGCTGATTCGTGGTGCGAGATTTGTGCCAGGAGTGGCTGAACGATCCGGAACATGGGAACGCAATTTCGAAGGCGTGATTGGTCAGATTTCCACGAACGTGGACGACTGTGCGGATTTGGTCTGAATCCGTAAAAAATAACCTGGCGTGGGTGGCGTGGGTGGCGTGGGCTAAAACCCATTGCAGGTGTCCTGTAGAAAAAATATAAGGCCATGGCAGTAACTGCAATACCGAATTCAAAACACTATATTTTTTTGACTGAGTACTGCAATAGGTTTTAGCCCACGCCACCCACCCACGCCAAGCGGAGTTTCGAGCCTTCAATTTGAGTTGCTTACGTGCAAATATTTGCATACATGTATTGCTTTGCAGATTAGGGTTTCTGAGCACATAAGTCTGCGTGCAAATTTCAACGCGCAGAATTTGACCTGTTCCCATAAGCGTTGCGGCGAACACCATCCCCCGACTCGCGTCCAGAACATCACCAGCAAGCGCCCCAACGGTTTTTTCGGTCCTGCACAGCAGCCAAATGCCGTTGACTCCGAAGCGTTTCCTATGAAACTTTCCAGAACAAAATCTTTCTGGAGATACTCATGTCAACGTCCGATGGTTCCCAGTCGATTACGCGTTCGCTTACCGCCATGCAGGAAATCTTCTGCCAGGAATACTTGGTGGACCTGAACGCATCGCAGGCCGCCATGCGCGCTGGCTACAGCACCAAGACTGCATCCCGGATCGGCCCCGAGCTCCTTGGAAAAACTTGGGTCGCTGCTCGCATCCAGGCTCTGATGAACGCCCGTGCCAAGCGCATCGAGCGCAAGGCCGATGACGTTTTGTCGGACCTTCAAAGGGTCAAGACCGATGCCATGAAGCAGGTGATCGACAAAGATGGCAAAAGCCTGATGGCCAATCACGCTGGTGCCCTCAAGGCACTTGAGCTCGAAGGCCGTCATCTGAAGATGTTCACCGACAAGATGGAAGTGACCGGCGCCAATGGGGACGCCATCAAACACACGGTGGAAATCACCTACGTCACAGCCAAGCCGCGATGAATGAAATCCACATCACCCCCCAGTTTCCGCAGGTGCTCGAACCCCTGATGCGCCCCATGCGCTACAAGGTTCTCTATGGTGGTCGCGGTGGTGCCAAATCCTGGGGTGTGGCCAGAGCCCTTCTGATTTCAGCGTTCTGCACGCCACTTCGCGTTCTATGCGCCCGGGAAGTTCAGAAGTCCATGAAGGACTCTGTTCACCGGCTGCTCAGAGACCAGATCGAAG
>CAIKMZ010000030.1 GCA_903828665.1 uncultured beta proteobacterium | reverse complement strand
CTGGCCGGCTGGGGCTACCACGCCCGCGATGAATACATCGAGGTCGACTCGATCGTGCCGCGGCTCTACCTGATGTCGCGCATGCTGATCGAGCTCGCCAAACGCTGAGCCGTTGCCGGCGTGCGCTGCCGAAGACAACCGCGCCATCAGGCTTTACACTGGCGCGCCGGCGGTGGCGCGCCGTATGCTGCGTCATCCCGATGAATCCCTAACCTTCAGGAAAATCACATGTTCAAAAAATTTGCTTTCGCCCTCGTCATGGCTGCCGGAATGTGGGGCGCAGTGCAGGCGGAAGAGCCCAAGAAGATTGCCTTCGTCGACACCGGCAACACCGGGCGCAGCGTCAGCGCGGAAGCATTGTCCAACGTCTTGATCGGCAAGATGGGCGCGCACATTGCGGTCATCTCGCGCGCGGTCGACATGGATCCGTTTGATGTCCATCCGGAAGCCAACGTGGTCAAGCTGCTGAAGGACCGGGGCATCGATGTCAGCGCCCATCTGGCTGCGCAAATCACCGCCAACGATGTGCGCCATGCCGATGTCTTGCTGACGATGACCGACAAGCACAAGACGCGCCTGGTGGATGCCTACCCGGAGGCCAAGGCCAAGACCTTCACGCTGGCCGAATACGCGACCGGCACCACCGCCGACGTGCCCGACGCCTGGGGCAAGCCGATGGAAGTCTACGTCGCGATGATTGCGCAACTCGATTCCTACCTGCCTGCCGTACTGAAGAAATCGCTGACGATTCCAGCCAAGTAGCCGCAGTGGCCGGCGCTGGCGCGCGCGACCTCAGGTCAAGCGAAAGATGAGCAAATCGTCTTTCGCTTTGTTCTTGACGGCGTACATCACGGCATCGGCCTTTTCCAGCAACTCGGAAATCGGCAACTGAAGCTTGTCAGGGACAACGACGGCGCCAATGCTGGCGCTGACCTGGCTGCTGAATGACTTGACAACGGTTCGCAGTTCCTGCTGCAGGCGTTGCAGCACGTGTTCGGCCTGTTCGAAACTGGTTCTTGGCAGCACGATCGAAAACTCGTCGCCGCCAAGCCGCCCGACGCAGTCCACATCCCGCAGCATTCGGGTCAGGCACTGGCCGACGGCGACCAGCAGCGCGTCACCCCGGTGGTGGCCCTCGGTATCGTTGATGCTCTTGAAGTTGTCGATATCGATGGCCACCAGGGTCAGCCCTTGGCCAAAGCGCTTCTTTCTCAGGTTCTCCATCTCCAGGGTTTCCAGGAAACTCCGGCGATTTTTCAGCCCCGTCAACTGGTCGGTTCGGCTTTCATCCCGCAGCCGGTCCAGCGTTCCCTTCAGGAAATGAATCGTGACAGCGAACGCGATGAAAATGACGAGAACCGAAATGTCGGACAGGGTTTCGTATGCGCCCGAGACATCCTCCGGGAAACTCAAGTGGTTGGTGTAGACGTTGATGCCGTCGCAAATCCCGACCACGACGGTCGTCTGCATCGGGCTGCAAAACCAGACCGCAAGAAAGATAGGCAGCAGGTAGTAACCGGTGACGTTGATATAGGGCGGCGTGCCCAGATCGAGACCGGCAACCAGCAGGGTCAGCGCGATGGCAATGCCGAAACGAACGATGTCGGACTGCTGCCTGAGCCAAAGCTCCAGCGCCTGAATTGACTGTAATGGTTTCATTGTCCTGTCGTGCTGAATGGATTCACTGACTGGCGGGATTCTGCGCAGCGGACCAGGTCACGCCCGGCGCATCGGAGCGCAGTCTAGCCTGCACAAGCCTCATGCCAGCTTACAGGCAAGGCCCGCGCGGCACCGAACGGCAGTGCGCGCACGGGAAGTCAGGACTTGACGCGCCTACTTGGTGACGATGGCAAAGGTGCCCGGCGCCTTGTCGATCAGGGTGAAGAAGCGTATCAGGTCAATGCTGCTGCCGCCGATCTTGAGGTCGTCGCTCAGCAAGGTGTCCTTGATGCCCGCCGTGCCGGCCATCATCTTGATGAAGATCGGTTTGGTCAGCGTCAATGTGGCGTTGGCATCGGTGGCCGGCGCTTCCTTCTTGAAATGCAGCACGGCGTTCTCGATCCACAGCACGAAGGACTCCTTGGTGTCGGTCAGGACCAGATTGACCTTCAGGTTCTTGCCCTCGGCGGCCGGGCCATCGAGACCGGCGGCCATGGCTTCCAGAAAGCGCTCGACCGGGGTCTGGTTGAGCATCTCGATGAAACCGGCGCGGCTGACACCGGTCTTCGGCGGGCCGTTGCGAAGCTCCGCCGCGGCGGTCAGGTAGCTGTTGCGCCAGGTGGCGGACTCGGACATGTAGCCCATCTGGTCATAGGTCCTGGCTAGCAGGTCCTTGGCGCCCTTGTGATCCGGCTGGCCGAACACGACCTGGCCCAGCAGTTCCGCAGCCCACCGGTACTCACCCTTGTCGAACGCCGCCTGTGCGGCGCTGACGGCCTTGTCGGCGCCGCCGATCAGTTCCAGGTAGCGCTTGGCCGACTCCTGCGGCGGCAGTGGATTGAGGTTGACCGGGTTGCCGTCGTAGACGCCCAGATAGAACTGGTACACCGCCTTGACGTTGTGGCGCAGGTCGCCGTAATAGCCGCGTGCGCCGAAGTTTTCCGAGAGGGATTTGGGCAGTTTCACCGTGTCGGCAATTTCGCGCGGCGTCAAGCCGGCGTTCATCAGGCGCACGGTCTGGTCGTGCGTGTATTTGTAGACGTCGCGGTGCTTGGTGATGAATTCCGCGATGCGCGCCTTGCCCCAGATCGGCCAGTTGTGCTGGCCGACATAGATCTCGGCATCGGCCAGCTGATCGAGCGCCTGCTGCATGTACTCGGCCCAGCGCAGGGCGTCGCGCACCTTGGCACCACGAATGGGCAGCAGGTTGTGCATGGTCTGCGCCAGATTCTCGGCGCCGCCGTAGGTCTTCTTCTCGGGTATCGAGAAGGTCATCTCGGCCGGCGCCTCGGCGCCGGGAACATTGTGGAACACGAAACGCACGCCATCGAGCATCAGTTCCTCGGTCGGTTTCGAGATGAGCCGCGTGGGCTGCAGTATGCCGAAGGTGCCGTACACCACGTTCTTGCCAAGGCCGGTATCAACGTTGCCCTTGGGCGAGCGCTCCAGATCGCGGCCGAACTGGTAGATCGAACGCCGGCCCATGGCCGTGCCGACCATGACGTTTTCGCCGGTGGCCTCTTCCATGAAGCCCTCGGATGCGATAACCGGAACCTTGCCCTGCGCGACGTCGCTGGCGCTGACGATACCGAGCGCGCCGCCGAAATGGTCGATGTGGCTGTGCGTGAACACCAGTGCCACAACCGGCTTGTTGCCCAGGTACTGGCGCGCGAACGCCATGGCCGCGGCCGAACTCTCGCGGCTGGTCAGGGCGTCGACCACGATCCAGCCGGTCTTTCCCTCGATCAGCGTGATGTTGGCGATGTCAAAGCCGCGCAGCTGCCAGATGCCGTCGGTGACCTTGAACAAGCCAATCTGGGCGTCGAGCAGGGCATGGCGCCACAGGCTCGGGTTGACGGTATCGGGCGCCTTGCCTTGCTCGAACTGGTAGGCGTCGAAGTCCTGCAGCACGCTGCCGTCGGCGGCCATGATCTTCCCCGTGGGGCGCGCGATGAAGCCGCGCTTGGCGTCTTCAAAATCCTGCGGGTCATCGAGCTTCAAGTCCTTGGCGAACTGCGCGTTGACCTTGAGCGTCTCGGTTGTGGCGTCGCCCGCCGAGCCGCCGGCACCGGTGGTCTTGCTGCAGCCGCTCGCCAGCACCAGGAGCGCTGCCAGCAGCGCGCAGCCTATCTTCTTCATCGGTTTGTCTCCTCGTTGTTTTGAATATCGGCTCTGCCGCCATGTCAGCGGCTGGCGCGAATCAGGTCGGCGCACTTCTCGGCAATCATGATCGTCGGCGCGTTGGTGTTGCCGCCTGTCACCGTGGGCATGATAGAGGCATCGGCCACACGCAGGCGCTCGACGCCGCGCACGCGCAGTTGCGCGTCGACCACCGCCATCGCGTCGCTCTGTGGCCCCATCTTGCAGGTGCCGACCGGGTGGTACTGGGTGTCGGCCCGGTTGCGGATGTCCTGCTCCAGGCCGCGCGTGTCCTCGATGCGCGTCGGGTACAGCATCTTGCCCCGTATCGAATCGAACGGCTTCGATTCGACCAGGCGCTGCTGCCATTGCGCGCCCTTGAGCAGCAGGGCGATGTCGCGCTCGTCCGCGAGGAACTGCGGATCGATCAGGGGCGCGGCGCGCGGGTCGGTGCTTTGCAGCGCAACCGTGCCACGGCTGCAGGGGCGCAGCACTTCGACGTGGCATGAAATGCCGTGGCCCCAGTGCATCTTGCGCGCGTGGTCGTCGACGATCGCAATCACAAAGACGAGTTGCAGATCGGGCCGCGGCACTTCGGGCGATGAGCGCAGGAAGGCGCCGGCGGTTGCGAAGGAAGTGGTCATCAGCCCGGAGCGCTTGTTCTTCCACTCCAGCATCGCACCGGTCACTTTGCCGGCGCCGCGCAGCGACAGGCCGACGGTATCGGTGCTGCTAGGCACGCGCCAGGTCTGGACGTAGTCGATGTGATCATGGAAATTCTTTCCGACGCCGGGCAGGTCCTGCACCACGGGCACCCCAAACTTCTGCAGCTCGGCCGCCGCGCCGATGCCCGACAGCATGAGCAACTGCGGCGAGCCAAAGGCGCCAGCGGCCATGATCACTTCACGGCGCGCCTTGACCTGCCTGAGCTGCTGGTCCTGGTAATAGGCCACACCGCAGGCGCGCTTGCCTTCGAGCAGCACCTTGGCGGAAGTCGCATGGGTCAGGACCTTGAGATTGGGGCGCGACAGATTGGGCGTCAGAAAGCCCTTGGCGGCGCTGCAGCGTTCGCCATTCTTCTGGTTGACCTGGTACAGGAAGGCGCCATCCTGCTCGGCGCCGTTGTAGTCCGGATTGAGGGCCAGCCCATTCAACTGCGCCGCTGCCAGAAAGAGCTGATTGATCGGGCTGGTGTGGTTCTGGTAGGTCACGTTCAGAGGCCCGCCCTGGCCATGAAACGCGTTCTCGAACTGTTCGTTGTTCTCGCTGCGCCGAAACAGCGGCAGCACCTCGTCGTAGCCCCAGCCCGGGTTGCCGAGCGACGCCCAGTGGTCGTAGTCCCACCGGTTGCCACGCACGTACAACATGGCGTTGATGGAACTCGAACCGCCCAGGGTCTTGCCGCGCGGCTGGTAGCCGCGACGGCCGTTCAGCCCGGCTTGCGGCACGGTCTCGAACGCGTAATTGTTGATTTTGGTGGGCACCATCGCGACGACCCCTGCGGGCGCGTGGATCAGCACGCTGCTGTCAGGACCGCCCGACTCCAGCAGGCACACGCTGATGGCCGGATCCTCGCTCAGTCGGGCCGCCAGCACGCAGCCAGCCGAGCCCGCGCCGACGATGACGTAGTCAAATTCCATGCTTGTCTCCAGTTCCTGTTGATCTATCCGGACGCCGGTGCAGGGTCCGTATCCAGGGCTTGTTGCCCTTTTGGAGCGGCGATTGTGAAATCACGGCTTGACTTCGTCTAATGCATTTTTGAGACGGACTTGATGCACGCACCGCATAATCCAACGAAGAACCCGGAGATCAACATGGATTTGAGACGCCTCAATCACCTTGTGGCACTCGCTGATACACGCAACTTCAGCCGCGCCGCAACGCAGTGCCACCTGAGCCAGCCGGCCTTCAGTCGCAGCGTGCAGGCGGCTGAAGAAGAACTCGGACTGCAACTCTTCGACCGCAACGCGCTGGAAGTGACCTGCACCGACGCCGGCGCATTCGTTGTCGAGCGCGCCCGCAAACTGGTGTTCGACAGCCGCTGCCTGGAACGCGATGTCAGCCTGTATCGCGAGCGCCTGATCGGCGACCTCGCGTTTGGCGTCGGCCCCTATCCCGCCGCCACCATGATGCCGGGCCTGCTGATGGAACTGCGCACCCGGTTCCCGGGGATCAACACGCGCGTCGAAGTGAATAATGCCAACTACCTGGCCGAACATTTGCGCAGCGAGGAGCTGGACTTCTTTCTTGCCAACATCAGCCTGGTCCCGAGCGCACCCGACCTGGCGCTGACCCGGATCGGCCGCCTGTCGGCCGGCTTCTATGCGCGCCCTGCGCATCCCTTGCTGCAGCAGGGCAAGACGACGGCGGCGCAATTGCTGCCCTTCGGCATCGCCAGCGTGCGCGTTCCGGAACCCATACTGGTCATGCTGGGCGCCTTGATGGGGCTGGAGCAGGGCAGGCCGATGCCCTTAACGATTGAATGCGATGACTTGAACCTGCTCAAGACAATCGCCATGGCCACCGACACCGTGCTGGCCTGCCCCGATGCGGGCGCAGTCCAGGAGGTGCAAGGCAAGCGATTGGTCCGCCTCGATGTCAGCGATCTGCCGCCCGTCTACAACGAGATGGGCCTCTTCGCGCTCAAGGGCCGCAGTCATTCACCGATGGCGAAGTTTGCAGTCGACTACTTTGTCAAAACCGGCGCCGAGCAGGCCGCTCTGAGCTAGCTGGCGGATGCCTTCGCGCCATCTTCGCGAAAAGCCGGCCCGCTCGTGGGGCCTGCTGCTGTTGCTCAGCGCCGTCCTCGGAGGAGGCTTGACGGCGCTGCATTTTCCGGCCGGCATGCTTTTGGGGTGCATGGTGGCCGGCATCATCCTGTCGTCCCATGAGATCACGCTGGAAGTTCCGCAGGTCCTGTTCGTGCTGGCGCAGGGTGTGATCGGCTGCCTGATGGCCAGGAGCCTGCAGCCATCGATCCTAGCCAAGGTCGCCCTCGATTGGCCGATTTTTCTGGGTGCCACGCTGTCCATCATCGCTGCCAGCGCCATGCTGGGCTGGATCCTGATGCGGCGCCAGGTCCTTCCCGGAACGACCGCCATCTGGGGTCTGGCGCCAGGAGCGGCCTCGGCCATGGTGCTGATGGCCGGCGAGTACGGGGCCGATGTCCGACTTGTGGCCTTCATGCAATACCTCCGCGTTGCCATCGTGACGGCACTGGCCTCGCTGGTCGCCCGCCTGGGCGCGCCACATCTTGCTGCGCTGAGCCATCTGCCGGTCATCGTCAACCCGGGCGATCTGATGGCAACGCTGCTGCTGGCATTGGCCGGTTCGGGCCTGGCACGCTGGTTGCGCATTCCATCCGGGCCCCTGATGGCACCCCTGATTCTGGGGACGGTGCTGCAGTTCACCGGCACACTGCGCATTGAATTGCCGGCGCCGCTGCTGGCCATTTCCTATGCAGTGATCGGGTGGACCATCGGCCTGCGCTTTACCCGCACCATCCTGCTGCACGCCCTGCGCGCCCTGCCCCAGGTGCTGGTGGCCATATTTGGCGTGATTGGCGCCGGCCTCGTCATCGCCGTTGTGCTGGTGCAGGTGGATGGCCTGGACCCGCTGACGGCCTACCTCGCCACCAGCCCGGGCGGGGCGGATTCGGTCGCGATCATCGCCGCAACCAGCGCGGTCGATACCGGTTTTGTCATGGCGATGCAGGTCGGACGTTTCGTGATGGTGCTGCTGTTCGGCCCGCGCGTCTCCAAGTTCGTCGCCAGCCGAATGGCAACCCGCATTCGTCCGTCCGAGCACAGGCCGTAGGCGGAATCCGGACTTTCAAATCTGCGCTCGCCCGGCCGGCAAAGCGGTGAGACCATGAATGACCCTCAGATGCGTACCCCTATGACTTTTGGAATGACGGCAACATGACGTATCCTGCGACAGTCGCAAGCATCGCACCGGGCCATTCCGGACATCGCCCGCGGCATCGATAAAGGTAGGCTTATGCCCCGGATGTTCGACAAGGCGATTGCGGCACATATCAGATGGCTGGTGAACTTTGAGAGCGTCTTGCTGGGCCATTCCAACGAGCAATTCAACGCCGAGAAGATCGGTGATGCCACGATCTGCGAATTTGCCCATTGGCTGTGCGCCAATCCTGCGCTGTTCGCCCATGTCGAACAACGTGAGCAAATCGAAAACCTGCACCGGTCATTCCACCAGAAGGCCGCCGCCATTGCCGAACTGCTGGGGTCGCAGGCCCGGCGCGACATGATTCACGCCCATTGGGAACAACTCTGCGAGTTGTCTGATCAGCTCATTGCAGCGGTTCAAACGGGACTGGAACAGCCCCGGCCTTCGAGCTACCGACGCGACTGACTGCGCGCGCAAGAAAATGATCCGGGCCGGCGGCTGAAGCCTTTGCCGTCGCACACAAGATGGGGGGCGTCGCAGCCTGGTGCGACCTCAGAGGGAACGCTGCCGAAGCCAGCGACCGGAATCAGCGCACACGTTGGCCCGCACGCCGTTCGACCAGACCTGCGCCTCGTCCAGCAGCAAGGCGGTCGAAGGGTCGACGTCGAAGTCGACGCCAAGCAGGCGCGCGAGATCGGCATTCTCGATGGGAAGTTCCCAGGTCAGGAACACCGGCGTGCGATCCTGCTCCGGGGAAAAATCGACCGCGTCAAAGCCGCTGCTGCGGCGCGCAATGACGGCATGCGGCTGGGCGGTATCGAACAGAACCACTGTGCCGCGCGCCAGCGCAATGCGATGACCCGAGGCCGGGAAATGCAGGTCCAGATCCCGGTCTTCGCTCAGGAACAGGTTGCAGAAGGCCGCACCGCCATAGTACGCGCCGTCATGGTGATACCGCGTGCCGCGGCACGCCATCAGCGCGACCTCACTGGCGACCAGCAGCTCGGGCAGCCCGAGCATGCGCGTCCAGTCCGACGCCACCTGCACGCACTGCCGGTAGCCGGGCCAGCGCGCCCGCGCCCGCGCCAGGGACAAGGTGTCGACGTCGCCAGGCTCCAGTCCCAGGCGCGAGGACGTCTCCCGCTCCCAATCTGCCGTCAGCCTTGCCGGCAGTGGCGGCAGCCGGACCGTTCCCGACAGCACGACATCGCTCACACTGCGACTGCGGATGGCGTCACCGCTCCAGAAATAGGAAACCAGGCGCTCTTGCAGGCGATGCGATGGAGGCGGGCAGCTCATCCGAAGCAGTGTACTTTGACGACTCCCACTGGCGCGATCAGGGCTGGGCACTGCGCTGGGTGATCAGCCCGAAAGCCGGGCTCGGGCCCGGCTGATGGCGCCCTGCCCTCAGGTCGGCTGCGGATACATTGCCTTGAGCATGCCCACCATCTGCGGGCTCAGCTGCTTGAACAGCTCGGCGTTGCAGGAGCCATGCGAAGCAATGCCGCTGCCGCTCAGGTCGACGTACTTGATCGTGGGGTCGACCGTTCCATCCTGTGGTCGGGTGGGATCCATGCTGGGCACCGGTATCGCGCCGCCGCCAACGGCGCATTGACTCAGCTGTTTTGCTACCGGTGCTGACCCGTTGCCTCACGTAATCTGCTACCCGTCGGATGGTCCGGCGGGATCGGAACAACGTGATGAGGCAAATCAGCATGACAACACGCAAGGAGTTGGTAGAAGCGCTG
>CAIKMZ010000029.1 GCA_903828665.1 uncultured beta proteobacterium | reverse complement strand
CGGTTGTCTTCGGCAGCGCACGCCGGCAACGGCTCAGCGTTTGGCGAGCTCGATCAGCATGCGCGACATCAGGTAGAGCCGCGGCACGATCGAGTCGACCTCGATGTATTCATCGCGGGCGTGGTAGCCCCAGCCGGCCAGGCCGAAGCTCTCGATGACCGCGGCCTTGTCCGAGCGCGCGGCAAACGCCGCGTCGGTGGCGCCGCCGGTCATCGGCACGACGTCCAAGGGGCGATCGAGTTCAAGGTAGATGGCTTGCGCCTTGTCCGCCAGCGCCCGGGCCTTGGCGCCGCCCAGGTAGGGCGGGCGGCCACCGAGCAGGGTGATGGTGGTCTGGGTGTCGGGGATCAGTTTCTTGCTGTTGACCATGTCCTGCAGCGCGGCCTGCAGTTTCTCGGCCGCACCGGGCTGCGAGGTGCGCACATCGGCCGACGCCAGCGCCTTGTCCGGGATCTGGTTGCGCACCGTTCCGGCCTGGGCCGTCGTCCAGTTGAGCTGCACGCCGGGGATGCCCTTGTCCACGTCGCGCGTTTGCAGCACTTGGTGGCTCAGCTCGATCAGGGCGTTGCGGCCCAGCTCGGGTGCCGCGCCCGCGTGCGAGGTGCGGCCCTTGACCTCCATGTCGATGCGCGTCGCGCCGCTGGCGCCCAGCAGCACGGCCTCGTTCTTGGCGACGGCTTTGGCGGCCGTGGGTTCGCACGACAAGACCACGTTGTTCTGATCGGCCAGCTTCGAGATCAGCTCTCCCGAGCCGATCGAGCCGACTTCCTCGTCGGGATTGAACAGCACGGTGATCGCGGCGTAGTCCCTCCAGCCGGCGTCCTTGAGCAGGGCCAGGCTGTGCAGGATGACAGCGATGCCGCCCTTGTCGTCGGCAATGCCCGGACCGTAGACGCGGTTGCCCTCGACTCGGTAGCCCTGCGAAGCCAGGATGCCCTTCTGGTAGACGGTGTCCATGTGGGCCTGCAGCATGAAGCGCTTGCTGCCCGTGCCATGAATGGTTCCGACCACCGTGTCGGCACCGGCACCCGCCGTGGTCTTGTGGCGCTCGGTGGCAAAGCCCAGCGCCTTCAGGCGAGCTTCGACCAGGTCCGCCATCTGGGCCAGGCCCGCGAGGTCGGCGCTGCCCGATTCGATCAGCACCATCTGGCGCAGGCTTTCGATCACGGCGCTCTGGGCTTTTTCGGCGGCGGCCTTCAGTGCGGCGTCGGGCGCGGCCTGAGCGACGGACGCGCCAAGGGCCAGCGCTGCGGCCAGCGCACACAGGCGCATGGAATGGGACATGAACATGGAGTCTCCTGTGGCTGGGATGGATGGGTGTTGAAAGCCCTGCGTTCCAGTATCGCATCGTTGATGCGGTGCCGACCAGCGGCACGCGCCTCCAAAGCCTAGAATCCCGCCGAACCGATGGCGTCGGGGATTGATCGTCAAGAGGGGGATGCAGTGGACATTGAAGACTTCATGCGAGGGTACAAGACGGCCTGGGAAAGCAGGGACGAAAGCCGGTTCGCGGCGCTCTTTGCGCCCGACGGCGAGTACCACAACACGCCGTTCGCCGTTCAGCGCGGACCCGAGCAACTGGCCGCGTATTGGCGCCGCGTCAAGCTGCAGGAAGACGTTCAGGTCAGGTACGAAATCCTGGCGTCGACGGCAACGGGCGGCATCGCCCACTGGCACGTGACCTACCAGGTCGACTCGGAGGAACTGTTCCAGATCTGGGCCCGGTCCACCGGCACCAACCTGATCGCGCGCAAGCCGGGTGATCCGCTCCCCCGGATGGTGCTCGATGGTGTGCTGAAGGCGGAATTTGCCGCCGGCCAATGCACGAACTGCCGCCTGTGGTGGCACAGCATGCCTGTCGCGCCATGACCTGCAGGGCCTCGCGGCCGGACCCGGTGCGCGTCAATCAGGCCGGATGTTGGCTTCGCGGATCAGCTTTTCATAGCGGATGCGCTCGGAGTGGAGCAGGGCGCCGAACTGCTCGGCCGTGCCCGGATTCACTTCGCCGCCGACGCCGGTCATGCGCGCGCGCACTTCCGGCGTCTGCAAGGCCTTTTGCACTTCGGCGTGCAGTCTGGCGACGACCGGTTTCGGCGTTGCGGCCGGCGCCAGCAGCCCGTACCAGACCGAGGCCTCGAAGCCGGCAAAGCCGGACTCGGCAATCGTCGGCACGTCCGGAAAGATGGCGCTGCGGGTGGCGCTGAGCACGGCCAGCACCTTGAGCTTGCCGCTCTTCACATGCGGTAGCACTTCGAGCGCATTGACGGCGACCAGCGGCAACTGGCCGCCGATGGTGTCGGTGATGGCTTGGGCGCCGCCCCGATAGGGAACGTGCATCAGCGAGATGCCGGCAGCACGCGCAAACAGCTCGACCGCCATGTGCGGCGTCGAGCCGTTGCCCGGTGTGGCAAAGGCAATCACGCCGGGCTTGGCCTTGGCGGCCTCGATCAGCTTGGCGATGTTGCCGTAGGGCGCGCCGGCGTTGGCTGCGATCACGACGGGCACACGGCCGATCAGGGCGATCGGCACCAGGTCCTTCTCGGCATCGAAGGGCGCGGGCTGGTACAGCGCCATGTTGGCCGCCAGCGCGTTGGCCGCCATCAACAGGGTGTAGCCGTCGGCCGGCGCGTCGATGACCGACTTCACGGCGATGTTGGTACCGGCGCCGGGCTTGTTGTCGACGATGAAGGTCTGCCCCATCGTGGTGGCCAGGCTTTGGCCCACAGTGCGGGCCACGATGTCGACCGCGCCGCCGGCGGCGTAGCCGACGACGATGCGAACCGGCTTGGTCGGGTACTGCTGCGCGTTGGCCAGCAGTGGGACGGCCGCCGCCAGGCTTGCCAGCATCGTGCGTCGGGTCAGCTGGCCAGGGATGTCATAGGTCTTCATGGATTTTTTCTCCGGTGTGAAGCGTGTGGTCTGTCATTCGCCGCGTGCCGTGCCGCGCAGGCCGGCGCGTTGCACGATCGATTGCAGCCGGCCGCTGGCCGCTGCGTCCTGCCCGAAGCGCGCGAGGTAGGGCAGGGCGGCACTGCGGCCTTTCGGGATCGCGATGGCCAGCGCCTCGTGGCCCCAGCTGCCGTCGAGCACGCGCGAATTGGGCAAGCCGTCCGACAGCTCGAACAGGATGCCCTTGTTGGTGGCGAAGGCGTCGATCGCGTGCTCGCGCAGCAGGGCCTGCGCCTGCGTGAGCGAAGCCGCGCTCACCAGGGTCGCATGCTTGAACTGACGGCCCAGCACGCCCTGAGAGGTGCTGCCCTGGCTCACGCCGATGCGCATGCCGCTGCGGTCCACATCGGCCAGCGTCTTGACCGGTGAATCCGGCAGCACCAGATAGCCGAGTTCGAGCCGGATCAGCGTCGGCGCGAAATCGACGTCGCGCGCGCGGCTCTCGGAGGCGTTGGTCACGGTGAAGTCAACCGCGCCCGTTTTCAGCGCGTCGATCACCTGCGCCACACGGGCGAATTCCACCAGCGTCACCGGCACGCCGAGCTGTGTGCCCAGGGCGAGTCCGAGGTCGTGCGCGACACCGGCCTTGTCGCCAGCGATCACCACCATCGAGGTCGGACTGCCGGGGTACACGCCGACGCGCAGCGCGCCGGTCGGCGCCAGCGCCGCCAGCGTCGCGGCATCGGGCCTGGGCGCTGTTGCGGCACAGCCCGCCAGCATCGATACGAAAGGCAGGACTGCGCAAAGCAGGCGGCGCCGGAGCATGTTCATGGCAGATCCTTGCGAGTGGACGGGACGGAGAATCAGTCGATGTAACGCAGGCCGGCCTTAGCCAGGGGTTCGCGCATCTTGTACATGTCCAGGCCCAGCACACCGGCGGCGAACTGGGCGCGCTTATCGGCCTCCAGGCTCTCGCGCTGGGCTGCGGCATCGGCCACCTGCTGCGCGAGCGCGGCGGGCACGAGCACGACGCCGTCCACATCGGCCACCACGACATCGCCCGGGTTCACGACGGCGCCGGCGCAGACCACCGGGATGTTGACCGAGCCCAGCGTCGCCTTGATCGTGCCCTTGGCGTGGATGGCGCGGCTGAACACGGGGAAGTTCATCTTCTCGAGCTCGTTCACATCGCGCACGCCGCCGTCGATGACCAGGCCGCGCGCGCCGCGCGCCTGAAAGCTCGTGGCCAGCAGGTCGCCGAAGAAACCGTCGAAGCTGTCGGTGGTGCACGCGGCAACGACCACATCGCCGGGCCGCAGCTGCTCGGCCACCACGTGCATCATCCAGTTGTCGCCCGGCTGCAGCAGCACCGTCACGGCCGTGCCGCAGATGCGGGCGCCCCGATAGACGGGCCGCATATAGGGCTTCATGAGGCCGACCCGGCCCATGGCCTCATGGATGGTCGCGACTCCGAAGTTGCCGAGCTGCGCCACGGCCGCAGGGTCGGCGCGCGTGATGTTGCGTTTGACGATGCCCAGCTTGTTCATGTCCATGTTCATCGCCCCTTCTTTTGCAGCGCCGCGTCGAGCCGCGGGAAGACGCGCCGCACGTTGCCTTCGTAGATCTGGAAGCGGTCGGCCTCGCTCAGGATCTTCGAACTCTCGATGTAGCGTTTGGTGTCGTCGAAATAGTGGCCGGTCTGCGGGTCGATGCCGCGCACCGCGCCGATCATCTCGGATGCGAACAGCACGTTCTTCACCGGTATGACGGTGTTGAGCAGGTCGATGCCCGGCTGGTGGTAGACGCAGGTATCGAAGAAGATGTTGTTCAGCAGGTGCTCTTCGAGCAGCGGCTTCTTGAGCTCCTGCGCCAGCCCGCGAAAGCGTCCCCAGTGGTAGGGCACGGCGCCGCCGCCGTGCGGGATGAGGAAGCGCAGCGTCGGGAAATCCTTGAACAGGTCGCTGGTCAGGCACTGCATGAAGGCCGTGGTGTCGGCGTTCAGGTAGTGCGCGCCCGTGGTGTGAAAGCAGGCGTTGCAGCTGGTGCTGACATGGATCATGGCCGGGATGTCGTACTCGACCATCTTCTCGTAGATCGGGTACCAGTGGCGGTCGCTCAGCGGCGGCGAGGTCCAGTGCCCGCCCGACGGATCCGGGTTGAGGTTGATGCCGACATTGCCGAATTCGCGCACGCATTTCTCGAGCTCGGGAATGCAGGTGCGCGGATCGACACCGGGTGACTGCGGCAGCATGGCCACCGGCACGAAGTGGTCGGGGAACAGCTGGCTTACGCGAAAGCACAGCTCGTTGCAGATGGCGGCCCAGGCGCTCGATACCGCGAAGTCGCCGATGTGATGCGCCATGAAACTGGCGCGCGGCGAGAACAGCGTGATGTCGCTGCCGCGCTCGCGCATCAGGCGCAACTGGTTGCTCTCGATCGACTCGCGCAGTTCGTCGTCGCTGATCCTGAGGTCGGCTGCCTTCGGGCTCAGCGCCGGGTCCTTGATGCCGGCGATCTGCGCTTGGCGCCAGTTCTCCAGGGCTTTCGGTGCCGTGGTGTAGTGGCCGTGGCAGTCGATGATGAGCGGTTTCTTCATGTGGGTTCCTGTGCGCGTGCGCGGATCGTGTTCAATGGCCGGCCCAGACGGCAGACGGCACCATGGCCTGGCCCTGCATCAGCAGGCGTGCCGTTCGCAGCAGCGCCGCCTTGCTGACCTTTTGCGGGTCGGCGGGATCGGTCTCCAGCTCGACGCTGAACTCGCCGGTGGGATGCTCCACCGACACGGTCTTGCTGCGGCCTTGCGGCATGACGGCGATGCCGTCGCAGACCGAGCCGCGCAGCACGCAGGCCGTGCCGACCGTGACCGCGGCCAGCACGCCGATGGCGTCATGGCAGACGTGCGGAATGAAGCTGCGCGTGCTGATGGCGCCGCCAGCGCGCGGCGCGGCGATGAGCGTCATCTTGGGGTAGTTCTTGGCCGTGACGTCGCCCAGTCCCATGGCGTGAGCGGCGACGATGCGCAGGCGCTCGATGCGCTTCTTCAAATCGGCATCGACATTCATGGCGGCGACGTCTTCATAGCCGCTGCGCCCGATGTCAGCCGAGCGCAAGATCACCAGCGGCATGCCGTTGTCGATGCAGGTCACCTCGATGCGAAACGCCGCATCCCCTGCCTGCGCGGGGACATCGAGCACGTCTTTCACGTTCCCCGTGGGCAGCAGACCGGCAGCGACGGAGCCCGCGGTGTCCAGAAAGTTGATGCTGATCGGCGCGGCAAAGCCCGGCACGCCGTCGATGCGCGCGTTGCCCGCGTACGCGACCTGACGGCCGTTGATGCCCTGGGGTGTCTGCACCGTCACGTCGCACTGCATGTCGGTGTTGAGCGTGAGCACGCGAAAGGTGCTGGCATCGCCCTGCGGCTGAACCAGGCCGCGTTCGAGCGCAAACGGCACCACCGCGGCCAGCATGTTGCCGCAGTTGGGCGTCGTGTCCACCGTGTCGGTGTCGGGCTGCAGCTGGGCAAAGAGGAAGTCCAGGTCCACGCCCGGTGTGCGGCTCTTGCGCACGATGCCGACCTTGCTGGTCAGCGGATGGGCGCCGCCCAGGCCGTCGATCTGGCGCTTGTCGGGCGAGCCCATGACCGCCAGCAGCACCTTGTCGCGGGTCGGCCTGTCAGCCGGCAGGTCGGCCTCGAGGAAGAACGGACCCTTGGAAGTGCCGCCGCGCATGAAGAGGCAGGGGATGGCAGTTTGCATGAGGAAATTCTAGTGAGCTATGCCGTGCGCAGCGCGGATGCCGGCGACTATCTGATATCGCAATTCGGCATAGCTTGCGGATTGCTATACGATCTGCAGCCATGGACTTGAAGCAGATCGAATCATTCGTCAGGGTCGCTGAAATGGGCAGCTTCACGCGTGCCGCGCTGGCCCTGGGCCTGCCGCAGCCGCTGCTGAGCCGCCACGTGCGCCAGTTGGAGGTTGAACTGCGCCAGACGTTTTTGCTGCGCAACGGGCGCGGCGTCAGCCTGACCGAACCCGGCAAACTGCTGCTCGAGCACGGACGCGGCATCCTGCACCAGGTCGCTCTGGTGCGCGAGGAACTCGAGTCGGTGCGCGGCGCCCTGGGCGGGCATGTGTCGATCGGCTTGCCGCCATCGCTGAGCCGGCTCATCACCGTGCCCCTGACGCTTGAATTCCGCAAGCGAATGCCGCAAGCCCATCTGACGCTGACCGAGGGCTTCTCGGTGGCCATGAACGAGGGCCTGCGTTCCGGACGTCTCGACATGGCCGTGGTGTACAACTCGCCGCACTCGCCCGACATCGAGACCCGACTGCTGCACCGCGAAGCGCTGGTGCTGATCTCCTCGGAAGCCAGCGTCAAGAACCTCACGGGCCAGAAGCTCAAGCCGAAGATGCCGCTCTCGGCGCTGGCCACGCTGCCGCTGATCGTTCCGAGCCGCCCGAACGCATTCCGTCTGCTGGTCGAGACCGAACTGATGCGCCTCAATTGCAAGCCGCGCATTGAAATGGAAGTCGACGGCCTCAACGCGATCCTGGACCTGGTCGCGCAGGGCCTGGGCTTTGCCGTCCTGCCCCCCTACACCCTCAACAATTTCCCGCGGCCGCACCCGTTTTCCACGCATCAATTGCACAGCCCGCAACTGACCTGCGAACTGATGTTGGTGACCTCGGCGCGCCGACCCAGCACGCACACGCACAAGAGCGTCCAGACGCTGGTGGCTGACCTGGTGACCCAGGCGACCCAGGCCTACCCTTGACTGCTCAGGCGCATCGGGTTAGTACCGGTTCGCGTTTTGTTATAGCAGCTATGTGTGACGAGGGCGCGCTTTGCCACTTATGCTTGGCCGGCCCGATCTGTTTCCAAACCCATTTCAAGGTCACTGCATGATTTTTCAATTGCTGCTTCGTCCCCTCGCATTGATCTCGCTGGTGCTGAGTCTGGTCAGCGCACCCGTCCTGGCCCAGCCGGCCAAGACCGAAGTCCTGTGGCTCGGCCAGTCGGCGTTCAGAATCACGACCCCGACCGGCAAGGTCATCATCACCGATCCGTGGCTGATCAACAACCCGCTGACGCCGCCCGAATACAAGAAGCTCGAAGCGCTGGGCAAGGTCGATCTGCTGCTGGTCACGCACGGCCACCTGGACCACATCGCCGACGCGCCGGCCATCGCCACGCTGAACAAGATCCCGATGTACGCGCCGGGCGACATGAACCAGTCGGCGGCGCTGCTGGGCATCCTGCTGCCGGCGCAGTTGCCGCGTTTCAACAAGGGCGGCACGATCAACCCGCTGCCCGGCATCAAGGTCACGGCCGTGCATGCGGAACACTCTTCCGTTCTGGTCTGGAAGAACGCGACCACCGGCAAGGACGAGACCCACGTCGGCGGCGAGCCGCTGGGCTACATCATCGAACTGGAAAACGGCTTCCGGATCTACCACATGGGCGACACCGCCCTGTTTGGCGACATGAAATTCATCGCCGAGTATTACCACCCTGACCTCGTGCTGATTCCGATCGGTGGCAACTTCACCATGGGTCCGGTTGACGCCGCTTACGCCGTCCGCGAATGGCTCAAGCCGAAGTTCGTGATCCCCATGCACTACGGGGCCAACCCGCTGGGCAAGGGCACGCCGGCCGAACTGGTGGCGGCGCTCGGTGCCAGCACAACGAAAGTGCTCGCGCTCAAACCGGGCGAGAAGGCTGAGTTCTGATGCAGCGCAACGTGCACTCCATGGCTCTGGCTGCGACAGGAATCATCGCCGCTCGCGCCATCATGACGCTGGCGGCCGCCCTGTGCTGCATCGGCGCGGCCACGGCCCAGACCAGCTACCCGACCAGGCCGATCCGGATGGTTGTTCCCTTCACCCCGGGCGGCTCGACCGATATCCTGGCGCGCTCGATCGGGATGGAACTGAGCAAGGCCTGGGGCCAGCCGGTCATCATCGACAACGTGCCCGGGGCCGGCGGCTCGATCGGGGCCGACAAGGTGGCCAAGGCACCGGCCGACGGCTATACGCTGCTGATGGGCCACATCGGCACGCTGGCCGTCAATCCATCGCTCTATCCGAAACTGCCCTATGACCCGGTGAAGGACTTCGCACCCGTGGCCTGGGTGGCGCGCGTGCCCAATGTGCTGGTGGTCCATCCTTCGGTCAAGGCCGCCAATCTGAAGGAGTTCGTGGCGCTGGCCAAGGCCAGGCCCGGGCAGCTCAATTACGGATCGGGCGGCAACGGCAGCGCGGCCAATCTGGCCAGCGAATATTTCAAGCTGCAGACCGGCACCGCGATCCTGCACATCCCGTACCGCGGCACGGCGCCTGCGGTGACCGACCTGATGGGCGGGCAGATCCAGATGCTGTTCACCGGTGCCCCGGCGGTCATGGGCCAGATCAAGGGCGGTCAGTTGCGTGCGCTGGCGGTGTCCAGCCCGAAACGCCTGGACATCCTGCCCGATGTGCCGACCGTGGCCGAGTCCGGCTACAAGGACTTCGAGGCCGACCAGTGGTACGGCGTGGTGGCGCCGACCGGCACGCCCAAGGAGGTCATCGCCAAGCTCAACGCCCAGATCAACCAGGCCCTGGCCTCAGCCGAGCTCAAGACACGCCTCACCAACGAAGGCGCGATTGCGATGCCGACAACACCCGAGGCCTTTGGCCAGCACATCGTGCGCGAACTCGCGCGCTGGAAGCCGGTTATCCGATCCGGACGCGTCAAGGCCGATTAGGCCTGGCTGTTGCATCACTTCTTCTCGAGCAACCGGTCCGCATAGTCCTGCCAGCGGGCATCTTTGGCCAGGCCCCGGAACACGCCGGCCCGGGCCTGGTCGGCCACCCATTGCTGCTTGTTGGCGATCGCCTCGGCCATGAAGGGCGGGAAGCCGGCCTCCCGGACGGTGTTGGTTGATTCGCGCATCTCTTCGGCGCGGCGCTGGCCGTGCTGGACGACGCGCGAGAAGAAGTAGGCGCCCTGCTGCGCCCAGTCGATCGACGGAAAGGTCTCCTGCAAGGTCGGCAGCACATGGTCTTCCACGCCATAGGCGCGTGCCGTGGCATAGCTCTCGATGACCAGCGCCTCCAACCCCTTGATCATGACGCTGCGGCACATCTTGATCGCGCTGGCAACGCCGACTTCACGCGACACGGTCCTGGCGCTCATGCCCCAGGCATTGAGCACCTCGGCCAGTTCCCCGGCGCGCGCGCCGCCGAGCAGTATGGGCACGCGAATGCCATACGGCGACACCGAGGTCATGACACCGGCCTCGACGTAATGTGCACCGGCGGCCTCGATCAGCGCCCCCGCCTGCTGCTTGGTGCCGGGCGAGGCTGAAGTGAGATCCAGGAAGACGCTTCCTGATTGCATGTGCGCGGCTGCGGCCTGCGCCACGGTCAGCGTGCTGGAGGCGGCGACGGCGGAAATCACGAGGTCGGCCGACTGGCACAGTTGCGCCATCGAATCAAGGGCTGCAACGCCGGCCATTGCGGCATGGTCACGCTGCACGTTGCCCAGTACCGGCAAATCGAATTTGATGTCCCAGGCGCTGACGGCGCCGACATGGCCGCGCAGTCCTGCTGCGAAGATCTTTCCGACTTCGCCGTAACCGACCAGTCCCAAATGTTCGAACTTCATGGTCTGCCCCGTTTTACTGTTGCGGGATCTTGGCGCGAACGATGACCTCGCCCCAGCGCCGGGTTTCGCTGCGCAGCAATTGGGCTGCCTGCTCGGGTGTGCTCGACTGCGCGTCCACATTCAGATCGCGCAGCCGCTTTCGGACCTCCGGTGCGTTCAATGCGGCAACGATGTCCCGGTTGAGCCGGGCAATCACCGACTTCGGTGTCCTGGCCGGTACGGCCAGGCCGTTCCAGCTTGACGCGATGAATCCCGCGACACCACTCTCCCTGGCGGTCGGGACGTCCGGCAGCACGCTGGCGCGCGCGGCGCCGGCGACCGCCAGCGCACGCAGGGCGCCGGAATTGATTTGCGGCAGCACCGGCGCCAGGATCTCTACCGCTGCGTCAACCTGCTTGCTGCGCAGGGCCGTGATCACAGCCGGCGAGCCGTTGAACGGCACGATCTGGATGTCCACGCCCGCGCTCGTCTTGAACAGTTCGGCCGCCAGATGCTGTGTGCTGCCGATGTTGATCGTGGCCAGATTCAGTTTGCCGGGATTGGCTTTCGCATAGGCGACCAGGTCAGCGAGACTTCTGAAAGGCGAGTCCGACGGGGTGATGACGGCCAGGTCGAAGTAGCCCAGCGTGGAGACCGGTGCAAAGTCGCGCAGGGTATCGAAGGGCAGCGTCTTGAACAGGCCGGCGCTGACGGCCGTCGCGTTCGAGATCAGCAGCAGGGTGTGGCCGTCAGGGTCGGCCTTGGCCACCGCGTCGCCGGCTACCACACCGCCGGCGCCAGGCTTGTTGTCGATCAGGACCGCCTGCCCGAGCGATTCACTGAGTTTTTGCGCCACCGTGCGCGCCGTCAGATCCGCAACGCCGCCGGCGCCGAATGGCACGACGATGCGCAGCGGCTTGGACGCAAAAGCCTGTGCCATCGAGGCGGCCGGCAGCATCAGCATGACACCGCACAGCACGAGGAACCGGATTGCCTTGTTCATTTTCTGTGAGCCTGAAGCGGGAGGGGTTGGAAGGGCGCGTCGGAACTGCCTGGTTTTGGGCGGCGCCGACCGCGACCTCCCGATTCTGTGGCATCCCTGCTGCATGCGACAATCAAAAAAGGGATAGCAGCTATGTGGCGGACCGACTCCGGGCGCAACAACCAACCCGCCCTGACACGAGCGACAACGCCACGGCGCCCCGGCCGGAGCGCCGGCGCGGCGTCACTTGGTGATCTTGCTGATCTTCGATCCCTCGAAGGTCAGGTTGTACATCAGACCCTGGTTCGAGAAGATGAAGCCGATGATGGGCTTTTTTGCCGTCTCGGTGTCGATGCTGCCGCCCGCACCGAGCGTGGCCAGTGCGACGCTGCCGTCGACGCCGGCTTTCCAGCCCTGGCTGCTGCGGAAATTGCCAAGTGCATGCTCGTTCATGAAGAGCACGATCTCGCTGCGCGCCTGTGCCCCCAACTGGAGGCCGATCGAGGCCGAGGCGATGTTGTAATAGGCGACGGGCTTGCCGTGGATCAGCAGGGCGCCTTCACCATACTCGCCGCCAATGCCGATGCCGGCCTTGATGACTTTGGGAAAGACGAGCATGCCGGCGGCCTTCTGCGCCAACTCGTGGCCGGCGCTGGTCTGTTTCTGGAATTGCCCCAGTGTCTCACGGACCTGGGCGTCGATCTCCTGCTTCGATGCGGCTGACGCGGCGGTGGCGAACACAAGGGCGATGATTGCAATGAGGGTACGCATCGGGGCTGCCTTTCGGTATCGACGGTTCGAATGTGGTTTCGTGGCGGCGGATCCTGTTCGCGGCCAGGCTGCGTTGGCGCAAGGTCCCTGGCGCGGCAGTTCAGACCGCAGCATCGGTCAGAGCGTTTATCCATGTGTTGCGAATGGTCAACATCGGCCAGCATCGGTTGCGCCCGCGCGGTGACCGCGGCGCCTTCTTCGCGGCCTTCCAAATCCGGCCAATCCGGTCTTTGCTCAGGTGGTCCGGAAGAAGGAAACCGCTTGTACCAGACCGGCCGATTGGACCCGGAGTGAATCTGACGCACCGGCGCTTTGCTCGACCAGTGCCGCATTCTGCTGTGTGTTGCGTTCGATGTCTGAAACCGAATCGTTGACACGGTGGATGGAGTCGGCCTGCTCCGACGTTGCGCGGGAGATCGCAGCGACCATGGTGGAGACTCGCTCGATCGCTTCAACAATTCGGCGCATGGTCTCACCTGCGGCATGAACTTTCAGGATGCCGGACTCCACCTGCTCGACCGAAGCGCCGATCAGGGTGCGAATCTCTTTGGATGCCGCCGCACTGCTTTGCGCCAGCACACGCACTTCGCTGGCGACGACGGCGAATCCGCGCCCTTGTTCGCCGGCCCGGGCCGCCTCCACCGCGGCATTGAGCGCCAGAATATTGGTTTGAAACGCGATGCTGTCGATGGTGCCGATGATTTCACTGATGCGGCTGGCCTGCACGCTGACGGCGTTCATGGTGGTGACCACTTCCGTCACGGCAACGCCGCCTTGTCCCGCGACTTTGGTCGCCTCGGTCGCAAGCTGGTTGGCCTGGACGGCGGTCTGCGAGTTGAGCTCGATGGTGCTGGTCAGTTGAGCGATCGACGACGATGTGGCCTGGATGGCAACGACGGTCTCTTCGGTTCGATTCGCCAGGTCCGAACTTCCCATGGAGACTTCACCAACCGCGATGTCGATCTGATCGGCCCCGCCGCGAATCTCGGCCATCAGGACATTGAGGCGCTGTGTGACCTTGTCCAGGGTCAGAAGCACCTGTCCGGTCTCGTCATGCCCGGCTTGCGTGGAGCGCGAGCGCAAATTGCCGGAAGCGACTTCATGCGCCATGTCCACTGCCGATCGCAGGGGTCGAACGATGGCGCGCGCGATCAGCCAGGTCAGCATCATGCTGATCAGCATCGCGCCCACGGTCACGGCCATCGAGGTCCTGGTGCCGACGCTCAGGCTGTCGGCGGCCTGATCGCCGCTGCGTTTGGACTGCGCCACCTACACATCGAATTGCTCCTGAAGGAGCTCGCGGGCTTCGCCATAAGCCGCTTCCGCCGTGCTCATCAGGATGGCCGCGGTGTACAGGTCTGCCTCCTTCATGTCCATGGAGTCGCCTGCGGTCTTGATGTACTTCTTGAAGGCGGAGTCGATTTTCCCGACGCGAACGGCAGCCTCCGGATCGCGTGCCAGGGCGGTCTGCAATTCGCCGATCTTTGTTTGCGTGGCCTTGAATTCCGAAGCGATTCTCTGATCGAGCGACTTGATGATTTCCGGCTTCAGATTGGCGCCGGCGTAGGCCACGCTCTGCATTACCATGGCATTGGAGGCGACCACACGTTCCTGCACTTCGGCGACCCGAATCAGATCGGTCATGTTCCGCTGCGTCAACTGGTCCAGCGTTCGGGAGGGTTCCCTGGAAGTGGATTGCGAGTAGAGGGCGACGAGCAGCAGACACGCAAGCACCAGCGCGGGGGCCCTGGCCACTTTGAACATCAGGGGTAAATTGTCGAAATGCTTCTTCATGCTGAGCTGGGTACTGGCAGTGATGGACAGGCTGGGGACACCGGGTCCGGGTGTTGGATCAACGGTAGGCGCCAACCACGATGAGGCCGTCAAACCCCGGAATGCGCTTGACGTAGCCGGACTTGCCTTCGGTCTTCTTCGTGATCGGGTGCGACCAGTCGTAATCGACCCAGCCCTCGCCTTTGCTGGAGGCGACTTCGACGCACTCCTTGATGAACGCCTTGCCGTTTTGGTCCTTCATTTCAAGCAGGCTCTTCTCGATCAATTTCTCATTGGCGCCATGGGCTAGGACCACGCCCTTGAAATCCGCGGTCCAGACATACAGATCCTTCTTTGTCCAGTTGGCCTTGTCGTTGCTGAAATCCTTGGACGCCTGTTCGTTCCCGACCTTCTTGATATGCGCCAGCGCGGCATTGACCATGGCTTTGGCTTCGTCCTTGGTGCCGCGCTCCTGGGCAAACGAGGGTGCACAAAGCAGCATTGAAAGTAGACATGCAGCAAGGGCTCTGAGAAGTGTCATGAAATACTCCAGTTGAGTTGAGTTGAATGCGAAACGTGGTTTCCAAGTCCTCCTGCGGTCGGAACCTGGTCAGGACACATCTCCGAGTGTCCGAAAGCACACGTTAATGGTTTGCAACGCAACTGATTGACCAATAAGAGCTCGATTTCCGCCTTTAATCGATTTTTCGATGGTGCGCCCTTGCACGGACAGGCCGACCGGCTCGATGAAGAGCGGGCGAACTTCACTTCTGATCGCCCGATAAACGATGGCCTGAGGCCTTAACGTTGACATTGAGAGGCATCGCGTGAGCGAGCCTTGGTGTCATCCGCAAGGGAGAGTGAAATGGGCATGAGAATTCCGGCCGGGACATCGGGCGTCCACGGCAGGGCGCAGGCAAGGCCAAGGATCAAGCCTGCCGATGTCGCGGGCAATCCGGTCGACGACTTGGCATAGCGCAGGAGGCAGGACGATGAGCGGCCGCCAGCGAACCCCGGCGGGTCCATCTGACCGAAGGAAGCGTCCGTCTCCTGGAGGGATGGCCGGCATTTCTGCGTTCAGGAAAGTCCGAGTCGATCAACTCAGGGTGGGGATGTTTATCGAGGAGATTTGCGGCCCCTGGATGAATCATCCGTTCTGGCGCACGTCTTTCTTGCTCTCGGACGCCAAGGACCTCAGCGACATGCGGGCCACCGGGATCAGGGAGGTCCCGATCGACACCCGCAAGGGGGGCTGGACGTGGCCCCGTCGCCAGGATCGGGCAAGCAGCCTGCAGCAGCGGCCGTGCCGCCGAGCGAAGGCATGCCCAGGCGCAAGTGCGTGTCCGCTGATGGGGAGATCGAACGCGCCGCCAGGATCTGCAATCAGTCAACGCAGGCGGTCAGGTCCATGTTTGACGATGTCCGCCTGGGGCACTCGGTGGATGTTCATGGCATCCGGCCGCTGGTCCAGGGAATAACGGATTCGGTCAGACGCAATCCCGGTGCGATCGTCAGCCTGGCGCGCCTGAAAAACGCCGACGAATACACCTACATGCACTCGGTTGCTGTCTGCGCGATGATGGTCGGGCTGGCCAAACAGCTCAAGCTCGATGAGGATCAGACTTATTCAGCGGGCCTTGCGGGCCTTTTGCATGACTTGGGCAAAGCACACATCCCGGCGGAAATTCTCAGCAAACCCGGCAAGCTAACCGAACAGGAAGCGGCGATCATGCGCAATCATGCCGTGGAGGGGTTTGAAATGCTGCTCGGCAGCGACGATGCCGACCCGATCGCGCTCGATGTTTGCCTGCATCACCATGAGAAATGGAATGGCGAGGGCTACCCGATGGGGCACAAGGGCAAGGAGATCAGCCTCTCTTCCAAAATGGCCGCTGTTTGTGACGTGTACGACGCCATCACCTCTGATCGTTGCTACAAGTCCGCCTGGGATCCGGCCGAGGCGATGCGCATGATGGCGAAGTGGTCAAGCGGGCATTTTGATCCGCGCGTGTTCCAGGCGTTCGTCAAGGGCATTGGCATTTATCCGGTCGGCTCGCTTGTCCAGCTGACCTCGGGGCGCATCGGTGTCGTGATCGAGCAGGGCAGCCGCTCGCTCACAACGCCCAAGGTCAACGTGTTTTACTCGACCCGGCTGAACATGCGGATCATGCCGATCATCGTTGACCTCTCGGCGCCAAGTGTCATGGAAAGGATTTCCAACCTTGAGGATCCGAAAAAATCGAAATTCAAGGACATCAATCAGTTGTGGTCCGGGACCGCCGGCATTTGACTGCTTTCGTTTCGCACGGCAAGGGGCGGATAAACTAGACCCCTTTGGTCCTGTGCCGCATCCTTTCAAACGGCATGCATGGCCCGGCCTTCCTGACCAACGGCGCACACCGGGGCGCAACAATACCAAGGAACTCGAGACATGGGCGCGCAGTGGAAAGCTAAAGGCAAGGAACTGGCGGCAAACGCCAAGGGTCGCCTGTTTGGAAGATTGTCCAAGGACATCATGATTGCGGCGCGCAGCGGGGCCGATCCCGCTTCCAACGCACGCCTGCGATTGCTGGTCGAGCAGGCGCGCAAGGTCTCGATGCCCAAGGACACGCTGGACCGGGCGATCAAGAAGGGCGCTGGGCTCACCGGAGAAGCGGTCAATTTCGAACATGTGGTCTATGAAGGTTTCGCGCCGCACCGCGTGCCGGTCATGGTCGAATGCCTGACAGACAACGTGAACCGCACCGCGCCCGAAATGCGCGTGCTCTTTCGCAAAGGCCAGTTGGGTACCTCCGGCTCGGTGGCGTGGGACTTTGACTACGTGGGCATGATCGAAGCAGAAGCGGACACGGCTGGCGCCGATCCGGAACTCGCGGCCATCGAGGCTGGTGCACAGGACCTGGAGGCGGGCGATGAAGAGGGGGTCACCCTGTTCCTGACCGATCCGACCGATCTCGATCTGGTGAGCCGGGCGCTGCCGGCCCAGGGCTTCAGCGTGCTGTCCGCCAAGCTCGGATACAGACCCAAGAACCCCGTCAGCGCGACCAGCCTGCGCGCCGAACAACTGGAAGAAGTCGAGGCATTTCTGGCCGCCATCGACACCAACGACGATGTGCAGAACGTGTTCGCCGGTTTGGCGGACTGATTGGGGATTGGCGCTGAGCCAATGACCCAACAACAGCAGGACGGGCGCATGACGGAACGAATCTGGCTCAGGAACTATCCCCTCGGCATGCCAGCCGAGATCGATGCCGATCAGTTCGCGTCCATACCGGACATGTTCGCGCAGATTGTCGCCCGATTTGGCGGCCGGCCGGCGTATCACAACCTGGGCCGCACGATCAGTTATGCGGAACTGGACCGCCAGTCGCGTGACTTCGCCGCCTTCCTGCAGACGCTGCCCGGCCTGACCCAGGGCGAGCGCGTGGCCATCATGGCGCCGAATCTGCTGCAATACCCGGTGGCGCTGCTGGGCATCCTGCGCGCAGGCATGGTGGTCGTGAATGTCAACCCCTTGTACACGCCGCGCGAGGTGGAGCACCAGCTCAAGGATGCCGGCGCCAAGGCCATCGTGATCGTCGAAAACTTTGCTGCCGTCTTGCAGCAGGTACTGGACCGGACTCCGGTTGCGCACGTGATTACCACTGAGGTCGGCGACATGCTGGCATGGCCGAAGCGCCGGCTCGTCAATTACATCACCAAGCGCGTCAAGAAGTTGGTTCCGCCCTGGCACATCCATGGCTCCATCCCGATGCGCGATGCCCTGGCCCGCGGCGCGGCGGCAGGGTTCAAGCCGGTCGACATGCAGCGTGAGGACATCGCCTTTCTGCAATACACGGGCGGGACCTCGGGCGTTGCCAAAGGGGCGATGCTGACCCACCGCAACATCCTGGCCAACGTCGAACAGACCGGCATCTGGATTTCGGCAAGTTTCGTCGATGGTACGGAAATCGCCATTGCGCCCTTGCCGATGTACCACATCTTTTGCCTGACTTCGACGTTGTCGTTCATGAAGCGGGGCAGCCTGATCGTTCTGATCACGAACCCGCGCGACTTGCCGGGCCTGGTCAAGGAAATGGGCCGCTGGAAGTTCAGCGTGATGACGGGTGTGAACACGCTGTTCAATGGCCTGCTCAATACCCCCGGTTTCGCTCAGCTTGATTTTTCGACGCTCAAAGTGGTGGTCGGTGGCGGGGCGGCGGTGCAGCAGGCCGTGGCTGAACGCTGGCAGCGGGTGACTGGACACACCATCACGGAGGCCTACGGCCTGACCGAGACCTCGCCCGGCGTTTGCGCCAATCCCCTGGGGACGCCCTGGAACGGCAGCATCGGCTTGCCCGTGCCATCGACCGATATCTCGATCCGCGACGAAGACTTCAACGAGCTACCCGCCTGGAGTGGAGTCGGTGATCTGGAACCCTGCACGGGCGAGATCTGCATCCGCGGTCCCCAGGTGATGAAGGGCTACTGGAACAATCCGCAGGAAACAGCAGCGGTCATGCAGGACGGCTGGCTCAAGACAGGCGATCTCGGGCATTTGCATGTCGATGGCAGCTTCACCATTACGGACCGCAAGAAGGACATGATCATCGTGTCGGGTTTCAACGTCTACCCCAACGAGATCGAAGGCGTGGTCGCCACCCATCCCGGCGTGCTGGAGTGCGGAGTGGTCGGTGTGCCCGATCCGAGGTCGGGAGAAGCGGTGAAGGTGGTGATTGTCCGCAAGGATCCCTTGCTGACCCGAGACGCGGTCATCGAGCACTGCCGGCCCCAGCTGACCGGCTACAAAATGCCGCGTTTTGTGGAGTTTCGCGATGAACTGCCCAAGACACCGATCGGGAAGATCCTGCGGCGCGACCTGCGCGATACGCCGAAATCCTGACGCATGCGGCAACAAGGACTTCACGGTTTGTTATTCGCCGCACAATAAATCTATATACGGCGCCATCACGCCAAGTTATTGATTTTGCTTGAGTTTTTCTTCGGCGCCGGTTTTAGGTGCCTGAAAAATTTGTACATGACCCGCCGGACAGACGCGCCGGTTTCTGCCGTCCGACCCGGTCAACACCTGCAAGTCTTTGATTTCATTTG
>CAIKMZ010000028.1 GCA_903828665.1 uncultured beta proteobacterium | reverse complement strand
TAACCATACCACCTCAAAATCGTTGCAGGCCATTAGCATTGAGGCGGATGCGAAAACATTATCTTAAGATGTTTGAGATGTTTATCATGGATTTTCCTGGCTATTGGATCCAACAATTCCAGACGGGCAACTTGAAGTCTCGCAGGACTTTGCCCGAAAAGTGTGCCCAGAGCTAGCGACACTTTGGTCGCGGAGACGTGCGCCAAGATAACTCTGTATGCCTCATCTATCTCAGCATTACTTGCGCTTTGGGCAATGCCTAGCGCCGTATAGTGATCAACTGGGATGAAGGTCCATAGGGCCAATCCAGCCTTGGCTGCTAAAACTATGTTTTTCATCTCATTGAGGATGCCGAGATGCAATGGGTGCATATATTGCGTTTCCTAAAACGCACGGGTTGGTATGGTGAGTTCTAACGGATGGCAATTTGGTGATTTGTTGCGACTTTGGAGTTGGGTCGAAAAAGCTGCGTCGTTGGTCTGGCGATGAAGCTGTAAGGCTGTAAAACGGGTTGGGTGCAGACCCGGTTTGGCCATCGAAGCAGTTCATCTCTCCCCTTGCGAGTCATGTGCATGGTTTCTATTCCCGGGATTAAAGTTCTTCTGTTCCACAACGACTTATACCAAGACATTGGACACGTGATCGTTACGAGCCGGTCGACGTGCCGCCGCGGTGATGACCTGCGGGCCGATCATTCGCCTGACCACTGTGTTGCCCGCCCACAGCATTGCGGGCATAGTCAGAAGGACCAGCGTGGTCGGCGTCCGGTTGTGACGCACCGCGCTAAATACCTTCGAGTACGAAGGATGTCCGCTCAGCCGACTGTTTGCTGATCTTCACCACCTCCTGATACTCCGCGGACTGGTAGAACTTTTCGGCATCCGCCGACGAAGGAAATCTGACCAGCACCATGCGGGTCGGCGTCCACAGCGCGCTTTCCTTGAGCGAGATGTTGCCGCCGCGCGCGATGTACTCGCCGCCGAATTTCTCAACCAGCGGCCTGGCCCTGAGCTTGTACTCCTCGTAGAGCGCAGGGTTTGTGAGTTTCGTATCCACCACCAGATAAGCAGCCATCGTGTTCTTTCGTTTTGGGTTCAGGAAGCGGGATTCACGCCGCGCAGGGTACCACTTGTTGTCGACGGTTGCACTCCTCGCCGAAGGCGCCGTCGCGAACCTCGGACGGCCGACTGAACCTAGGGTAAGTATGGATGTGCGGGTCATGACGCGGTCACATAATAAAAAAAGATAACGCTGTTACCAAAATGTAAAAGCGCTTCTGCGAGCAGCTTTGCCAACAACGCACCGGAGACAAGATTGGCCTCAAAACAAGCGGAGTCGCGCATCGCAGCGGACGTCGGCGGCACGTTCACTGACATTGCAATCTTCCATGAGACGACAGGCGCAATCAGCCTGGGAAAATGCCTGACGACACCGCAGCATCTGATCGATGGCATCAATGATGGCGTGCGCCGGTCGGGGGCCAGTTTCGACCAGGCCAACCTGTTCCTGCACGGCACGACGGTCGCCATCAACACGCTGCTCGAGCGCACCGGCGCCCGCACGGCACTGGTGACGACGCGCGGATTTCGCGACATTTACGAGATCGGCCGCATCAACCGGCCGGAGGCCTACAACCTCTTTTTCCAGAAGCACCGACCCCTGATCGAGCGCGAACTGCGCTTTGAAATCGACGAGCGCCTGCATGTTTCGGGCCGTGTCCTGCGGCCGCTGCTGGAAGAGGACTTGGCGCGGATCGCCGATCAGATCGAGGTCGCTGGCGTCGAGGCGCTGGCGATCATGTTCATGCATTCGTACCGCAATGCCGAGCATGAGATCAGCGCCAAGCGCTACTTCGAGCAGCGCCTGCCCGGCGTGTACATAACGGCTTCGCACGAGCTGTCGCAGGAGTACCGCGAATACGAGCGCACATCGACCGTCGCGGCCAATGCCTATATCGGGCCCAGGGTCAGCTCCTATCTGGCGGAGATCGTCCAGCACCTTGAGCATAAGGCGTTCGGCGGCGGCTTTCTGATCGTGCAGTCCACCGGCGGACTCTATGACGTCGACAGCGCGCGCAAGGAATGCATCCGCATGCTGGAGTCCGGCCCCGCGGCCGGCGTCATCGGCACGCGTGAGCTGTGCCGGATGATCGGCATTGCCGATGCCATCGCCTTTGACATGGGCGGCACGACGGCCAAGTCCGGCGTGATTCTCGACGGTGCGGTGCTGATGACGTCGAACTCCATGATCGGCGGTTATGCCGAAGGCCTGCCGGTGCAGATACCGATGATCGACATCCAGGAAGTGGGTACCGGCGGCGGCAGCATCGCGCGGCTGGCGGCCGGCAACTCGCTGCGCGTCGGTCCGCAAAGCGCCGGTTCGGTGCCGGGTCCGGCCTGCTATGGGCGCGGTGGCGTCGAGCCGACGGTGACCGACGCCAATCTGATTCTCGGCCGCCTGTCGGACACGCGCTTTCTGGGGGGCGACATGCCGCTCGATGCGCAGGCCGCGCGCCGGGCGATGACCGACCGCATCTGCCGCGAACTCAATATCGAAGCGGAGGTCGCGGCCGAGGGGGTCATCCGTATCGCCGCCTCGACCATGTCCAATGTCGTCAAGCGCGTGACCACCGAGCGCGGGCTCGACGCGCGCGACTTTCCGATGGTGGCGTTTGGCGGCGCCGGTCCGCTCCATGCGGTCCTGGTGGCGCGTGAGCTGCAGATGCCGCGTGTGATCATTCCAAATGCGCCCGGCCATTTTTCCGCCTACGGCATGCTGGTGGCAGACCTGCGCAAGGATTACGTGCGCACGCGTTTCACTCCGCTGGAGGCGGTCGACTTCGCCGAATTGAACGGGCTGTTCGAGGACATGGAGGCGTGCGGCACGCAGGAGATCCGGCGCGCCGCCGTGCACGTGGGCGCGATCCGGGTCAGTCGCGGGCTCGACATGCGCTACGTCGGACAGGAGCATGCTGTGTCGGTTGAAATCCCGGTCGCGGTGTTCGCTGCATGCGACTTGTCGGAGATCAAGCGGCTGTTCGATGCGGTGCACTTGCAGCGCTACGGCTATTGCTCAGATGCCGAGCGCGCCGAGATCGTCAACTTCCGCACGTCCGTGTCCGGTGACATGCCCAAGCCGATCATCGCCGAGATCGCGCCCGGCGGCGCCGTGCCCGAGGTGCCGCCGCAGATGCGCCCTGTCTATTTCACGGCGCAAGACGGCTGGCAGCAGGCGCCGGTCTACCAGCGCGGCGATCTGCGCGCCGGCAACCAGATCGCGGGACCGGCTCTGATCGAGGAATATGCGTCGACCACGGTGATCTTTCCAGGCGACCGGTTGCAGGTCGACAAGTTCGGCAATCTGATTATCGAGGTGCAAAACAATGTTCAATGACAACAGGCAGGACGCGGTGGTGACCGAAATCATCCGCAATGGCATGGTGGCGACGACCGAGGAGATGAAGTCCAATCTCATGCGCACCGCCTACAACATGATCATCTACGAGGCGCTGGACTTCACGGTGGGCGTCTTCGATCGCGAAGGCAACACCGTCTCGATTGGCATCGGCTTGCCGATGTTCATCCGCGGCATGAGCAACACGGTCAAGCGGATGATTGCGCATTTCGGCTACGGGCAACTGGAAGAAGGTGATGTCCTGCTGACCAACGACGCCTACATCACCGGCAGCCACCTCAATCACATGACCTTTGCCGTGCCGGTGTTCTTTGAAGGCGAGATCGTCGGGTTTTCCGCCTGCATGGCGCACTGGCAGGACATTGGCGGCACGCTCGACGGCATGACGCTGGACATCTTCTCGGAGGGCCTGCAGATGCCGATCGTCAAGGTCTACTGCAAGGGCGTGCCCAACGACGACGTGTTTCGCATCATCGAGATGAATGTGCGCATCCCGGAACGCGCGATGGGTGACCTGCGAGCCCAGATCGCCGCCGTCAAGACCGGCGAAAAACGCGTGCACGAGATGTTTCGCAAGTACGGCAAGGGCACGGTGCTGGCGGCGATTGAACGGATCTTTGACCAGGGCGAGGCGGGCTCGCGCGCGTTGGTCGGCCAGATACCGGATGGCGAGTATTTCGCCGAGTCGTTTCTGGATGATGATGGCGTGGAGATGGGAAAGCGCATCGCCATCAAGGTGCGCGTGCTGGTGGCCGGCGAGGAGATGACGATCGACCTCTCGGGCGTCGCCGACCAGGTCAAGGGCTTCTACAACTCGGGCGAGGCTGCCGGCATCGCCTGCGCACAGGTTGCCTTCAAGTGCCTGGTGGCGCCGACCGAGCTGCCGATCAACGACGGGTGCTTTCGCCCGCTGACGGTGATCCTGCCGCAAGGCAAGGTGATCAATGCCACGCGGCCCGCGCCAATGCGCTGGTGGATGACCTTTCCGATGACGGTGGTTGACACCGTGTTCCGGGCGCTGGCGCCCGCCATTCCGACACGGGTGATCGCCGCGCACCATGCCGACCTGTGCATCGCCTCGGTGCACGGCCGCCAGCCCAATGACAACAAGTTGTTTCTCTATCTGGGCGGCCTGATCGGCGGCGGTTGGGGCGCCAAGCACAGTGAAGACGGGATGAGCGCGACGATCGCCATCAATGACGGCGATACGCACAACGGACCGTCCGAACAGGTGGAGGCGAAATACCCGCTGCTGGTGGAGCGCTATGCCTTGCGCGTGGACTCCGGCGGTGCCGGCGCGCAACGGGGCGGGCTCGGCACCGAGCAGGTGATTCGCGTCATGTCCGACATCATGTTCAACACCCAGATCGAGCGTGTCGAGTGCCGACCGTGGGGCTTGTTCGGTGGCCTGTCCGGCATGGGCAACGAGGTCGCGCTGCAGCGCAAGGGCAAGGAGGAGGTTGTGTACTCGACCGGAAAGGTGTTCTCGCAAATGCTCAAGGAAGGTGACACCTGGACCCTGAAATCCGGCGGTGGTGGGGGCTTTGGCAAGCCGACCGGCCGCAAGCTGGAGAAGATCGAGCAGGATGTCAGGAACGGCTATGTGACAGGCGAGGCGGCCCGCAGCTTGTACGGCGCGGTCATCGATGCGCGCACCGGCCTGGCGGACCGGCCGGCGTCGGAACAATTGCGAGCCGAGATGCGGCGCAACAGTCTGCCCGTGGATCAGCCCTACACCAGCGTGGCCAGGCGGGTTGCGGCCGAGAGCCAAATGCTGCAGCAGGTGGTGCGCGCGGTCCGATCGCGGCCGGGCGTGCTGACGCGCCAGGCGCAGGCCTGGCATGCCCAGGCGCGTTCCGAGGGCCTGCTTGTCGACCGGTGCTGCAGCTGATGGCACGCGCGGCCCTTGTCAAGGAGCCGGCCCGCGAGGCCGCGGGCGCCGCCAAGGCGCCGGAAAAGCTCGCTGGTGGCGTGCTGTCCCTGCGGCGCGGCCTGCAGTTGCTGGAATTGCTTGGCGAAGGCGATGGCCCATGGTCGCTGGCCGATCTGTCGCGCCGGCTGGCGGTCAACAAGGCCATCGTGCTGCGCCTGCTCGATGAAATGCGGCTCGCGGCATTCGTCTACCGCGATGAGGATACGGGCGCGTATCAGCTCACCTACAAGCTCAGCAACCTGGGGCTGCGCAAGCTGTCGCAGACCGGCGTGCTCGATCAGTCAAACGGCGTGCTGCGCGAACTTGCCGACAACACGGGCGAACTGGTGCGGCTGGCCGTCGTTGAGCCGCAGGACCGCTTGACCTGGGTGCTGGCGTTCACCGGCGAGCGCCGCAGCCTGCACATCGACCCGAATTACCGGCTTGAAATCGGTTTGAGCACACATGCGGCCGGCAAGGCCTGGCTGTCCACCATGGCGCCGGAAAAGGCCTGGACCCTGCTGCACGGCGAGGGCATTCGCAAGATGACCTCGCATTCCCGCATCGAGCCGGCGCAGATCGAGGCCGACCTCAAACGCGCCCGAACGCGCGGCTATGCCACGAGCAATGAAGAAAACGAGCTGGGCGTGCGTGCCATCGCCGCGCCCGTAGTGGTGGTTCTTGCGAGCGGGGAAAAAGCCTGCGTCGGCGTCGTGAGCGTTGCCGCCCCGACCTCGCGCATGAGCAAGGCGGAAATCGAAGGGCTGGCGCCGTCGCTGCTGACGGCGGTCGCGAAGATCAGCGCGATCTGGCCGATCCAGCGGCGTGTAGTGACAGTGATGTCATCCATCGGCTGACCGGTGATGCCGGGCAGCCTTAACCAAGCAGGAGATCCTATGTACATACCCAGTGGTGTCATCCCGGCCGTGTTGCTGCCGTTTCATGATGACTTTTCCATCGACGAAACCAGCTACCGCTCGCATCTGCGCGATGTCGCCGCGGTCGACGGCGTCACGGCCATCACCACCAACGCCCACGCGTCGGAGGTGGCGTCCTGCACTTTTGACGAGCAGCGCCGTGTGCTCGAAATCACCATGGACGAGATCGGCCGGCGCACCCCGGTCGTCAACGGCGTCTATGCCGATGGCAGTTTCGAGGCGCAGCGCATTGCCCGCATGGCAGCCCAGGGCGGCGCGTCGGCCCTGCTGGTGTTCCCGCCGGCCATCTACACCCTGGGGCAGCGGCCGCAGATGGCGGTCGAGCATTTCAGCCGGATTGCCGAGGTCACGGACCTGCCGCTGATCCTGTTCCAGTATCCGCTGGCCGGCGGACAGGGCTATCCGTTGTCCACGCTGCTGCAGATCTTCGAGAAGGTGCCCTCGGTGTGCGCGATCAAGGACTGGTCGGCCAATCCGCAGTTGCACGAACGCCAGGTGCGCCTGCTGCAATCGTTGCCGCGGCCGGTCAATGTGCTGACGACACACAGTGCCTGGCTTTTCAGTTCCCTGGTGTTGGGCTGCGCCGGCCTGCTCTCGGGCAGCGGTTCGGTGATTGCCGACTTGCAGACGCAGCTCTTTCGCGCTGTCACCGGCAATGATCTGGCCCAGGCGCGCCTCCTGGCCGGGCGGATCTATCCGACGGCCGAGATCTTCTATTCCGAGCCGATGGTCGACATGCACAACCGCATGAAGGAGGCGCTGGTCCTGCTTGGCAAGCTGCCGCGCGCCGTGGTGCGTCCGCCGTTGATGAAACTGCCCGAGAGCGAAATCCGCAAGATCCGCGAAGCGCTGGTGCAGGCCGGCTTGCTGAAGTAGCGCATGCGCGAGATGTCGATCGAAGTTTTGACGGGGCAG
>CAIKMZ010000027.1 GCA_903828665.1 uncultured beta proteobacterium | reverse complement strand
GCGCCACAAAGGTCCGGCTTTCAAGAGGGAAAGGCCCCGTCAGCCGTTACAATAGGCGCATGTCGGGGCGTAGCGCAGCCTGGTAGCGCATCTGGTTTGGGACCAGAGGGTCGAAGGTTCGAATCCTTTCGCCCCGACCATGTTTTTTCTCTCGATCTCTGCCCGTAGCTCAGTTGGATAGAGCAACAGCCTTCTAAGCTGTGGGTCGGGGGTTCGATCCCCTCCGGGCAGGCCAATGGCTGGTTTCGTATCCCACCGCCGATGCATGGCCTTTTTCCCTCGACTCGATGTGAAATGATCTTCCCTGTAGCATCACCCTTGTGTTTCCCGTGTAATAGTGAAGTCGCCGTCGGACAAATGGGAGGTAAGTAACTTGTTGTTGCGAGTGCGTTTGCACAGATTGTTTTGGACCGAATTCATTCGCTTCGTCGTGCTTGCTGGCGCGATGGGATGCTGCGCGGACGTTGCCTGGGCGGTTCTTGGGAAGGTGCCGTCGGCAGCCCCTGCGACTGCGTCAACTGCGACCCCGACCAGGCGTTTGGCCGCGACGTCAGCGCCACGCTCCGGTTTGTACACGGTGCAGGAAGTCCTGCTGGAGACGGGTACCAGTGTTCAGGAATTCACCAATGCCGCCGGTGTGGTGTTTGCCGTGGTCTGGCGCGGACCGGTGCTGCCGGATCTCAGTGTCCTGTTGGGCGACTATTTCACGACTTTCAAGATCGAAATGGAGCAGGCCCGCGCGCAGGGCAAGAGGGGTTCTCCGGCCAGTGTGGCACACGACAAACTTGTGGTGCGTTCCGCCGGGCGCATGCGCAATTTTTCAGGCTACGCCTATGCGCCTGAACTGATCCCGGTTGGCGTCAATATCAGCGATGTACTTCAATAAGCTTGCCCACCGCGTTTTGGCGCTGCTCCTTCTTGCGTTGCTGCTCACGGGTTGCGGCGGTGGCGGCGGTGGATCGACGACGCCGCCGCCGTCGACCAATGCCGCGCCCGTGGCCAGCAGCGTGACGATCAGCGGCACGGCGTTGCTTGGTTCACTGTTGACTGGCAATTACACCTATGCGGATGCCGAAGGCGATCCGCAGGGCAATTCGACCTTTCGGTGGATGCGATCCGGCAGCAGCGGCGGGGCCGGCAAGGTGGCGATCAGCGGCGCAACAGGGCGCATCTACACGGTGGCTGCCGCGGACCAGGGCAGCTATCTCTTCTTCTGTGTGACACCGGTGTCCGGTGCCGGCACATCACCCGGTGCTGAAGTTTGCTCCAGCGCCACGATTGCGGTTCCAGCATCGGCCAACACCATGATCGTCACGGTTGATGCAGGTCCCGATAACTCGGCCTACAACGTCAATCGCCTCTACGCTTCGGTCACCATCTGTCACCCGGGCAGCAGCACTGTGTGCCAGACCATCGACCATATTCTGGTTGATACCGGGTCCACCGGTTTGCGGCTGCTCTACAACGCGGGATTGCCGGCCTTGAATTTGCCCCCGGTAACGACTGGTGCGACGAACCTGCCGCTGCTCAGTTGCGTGCAGTTTGTGGACAACACCTATGCATGGGGCCCGGTGGTCAAGGCCGATGTCGTGCTCGGTGGCAAGACGGCGGCCGGTGTGCCGATGCAGGTCATTGCCGACCCGGCATCTGCCAGTCCGGCTGCCAGCTGTTCGATCGGCGGAACCGCCATCACGACGGCCCGCGTCCTGGGGGCCAACGGCATCATCGGTCTGGGGTTGTTCAAGAATGACTGTGGGTCGGGGTGCTCGGCGACCACCCACAATGGGTCCTATTACACCTGCACCGACAGCACTTGCCTGCGCACGGTGGGCACCGTAGCCAGTATTGCCCAGCAGTTGAAAAATCCGGTGCCCTTGTTTGCGCAGGACAACAACGGCATCCTGATTGATCTGCCGGCGATCACCACTAGCACGGCGGCGACGCTGAGCGGAACGGTCACCTTCGGGATCCAAACGCAGAGCAACAACCAGTTCGCGCCGGGCACGGTGCTGAGCACTGATTCCTTGGGATACGTCACGACGACGTTGGCGGGGCGAAGTTACACGAACGGTTTTCTCGATACCGGCTCGAACGGCGTGTTCTTTGATTCGACGGCGATATCGGCTTGCACTGACGGCAGCGTCGGGTTCTATTGCCCATTGGCGCGGACTGCATTGACGGCAACCCTGGTCGGAACGAATTCGCTCAATGCCGCCATCACCTTTGCCATTGACAATGCCACGAGCCTGTTTTCCGACAGCAGCCAGCATGTTCTGCCGACACTGGCCGGACCGTTTGGCGACAGCACCAGTTTTGACTGGGGTCTGCCGTTTTTCTATGGCCGGCGCGTCTTCATCGGCATTGAAGGGCAGCCTTCGTCACTTGGGACCGGCCCGTTCTACGCGTTCTGAAACCCGGGTCAGTTGGCAGCTTCCAGGCCGTTTCTGAAATGCTCCTGCATCCGCTGCATGGCGAGACCGGCATCCCTGGCCGAAATGGCGGCCATCAGGGCGCGGTGTTCCTTCAATGATTCTTCAATGCGGCCGGTCTTGAGCAGCGAGTTGTGGCGGTTGAGCTTCATGACCTTGCGCAGGTCGGCCACCATCTGATCTCGCCACCGGTTGTTGGCGATTTCCAGCAGCAGCATGTGAAAGCGCTCGTTGACCTTGAAGAAGCGCTCCCGGTCCTGAACCTTGGGTTTTGCGCAATCTTCCAGTTCCTGGTGCAGGGCCTGCAAGTCCTTGAGTTGCGCCGCGGTAGCGGTGCGGGCCACAACGCCGGCGGCGTCGGATTCGAGCAACCCCAGCAGGTGGTAGACATCGGTCAGATCGCGTTCCGATACCTCGGTGACATAGGCGCCGCGCCGTACCTTCATGGTGACCAGGCCTTCGGCGGCCAGCACCTTGAGCGCTTCGCGCAATGGCGTGCGGCTGATGCCATAGGCCTCGGCAATTTTCAATTCGTCAATCCAGCTCCCGGGCTCCAGTTCCCGCTGGAAAATGCGTTGGCGCAGAAGTTCTGCAACCTCTTCATAGAGTGCGCGCGGAGACAGGGAAAGTGCTGACATGGTCGAAATTGTAAGCTTGAAACAATTTTTTGAATCAATAATTATGAATAAC
The DNA here is from genome assembly GCA_903828665.1 of uncultured beta proteobacterium. GTDB lineage: Bacteria > Pseudomonadota > Gammaproteobacteria > Burkholderiales > Burkholderiaceae_C > Rhodoferax. Next base: position 15,993 of record CAIKMZ010000027.1, on the reverse strand, counting down.
GTAAACTAGCGCTGATTTTCTGAACCATGCGCGATGCTCGGGTTGTACCGGGCGGTCCGGGTTCAGATCATTCGGATAATGGATAAACTCGTTGCGAATGGCTGCCGATATGACACCTAAGAATCCCGAATTTGAAATTGCCAGCCTTGCGGCATGGGCCAAGGCAGCCGCCAAGTCGGCACCGCTCGGCGATGTGGAAGCGCTCAGCTGGCAAACGCCTGACGGCATTTCGGTCAAACCCCTGTATACCGCCGCTGATACGCAGGACCTGCCCTACGCCAATACGCTGCCTGGTTTTGAGCCTTACCTGCGCGGCCCGCAGGCCACCATGTATGCGGTGCGGCCCTGGACCATTCGCCAATACGCCGGCTTTTCCACCGCTGAAGAATCCAACGCGTTTTACCGCAAGGCGCTGGCCGCGGGCGGGCAGGGCGTCAGTGTCGCGTTTGATCTGGCAACGCACCGCGGTTACGACTCGGACCATCCACGCGTTACGGGCGATGTCGGCAAGGCTGGCGTCGCGATCGACAGCGTCGAGGACATGAAGATTCTCTTCAACGAAATTCCGCTCGACAAGGTCTCGGTGTCCATGACGATGAACGGCGCCGTGCTGCCCGTGCTCGCCGGTTATGTGGTCGCAGCCGAAGAGCAGGGTGTGAGCCAGGACAAGCTCTCGGGAACGATTCAGAACGACATTCTGAAAGAGTTCATGGTGCGCAACACCTACATCTACCCGCCGCAGCCCTCGATGCGCATCATCGGCGACATCATCGAGTACACGGCGCGCAACATGCCGAAGTTCAACTCGATCTCGATCAGCGGCTACCACATGCAGGAAGCGGGCGCGAACCAGGCGCTGGAACTGGCCTTCACGCTGGCCGACGGCAAGGAGTATGTGAAGACCGCCATCGCCAAGGGCATGGACGTCGACGAGTTCGCCGGGCGCCTGTCCTTCTTCTGGGCCATCGGCATGAACTTCTATCTCGAGGTGGCCAAGATGCGCGCCGCGCGCCTGCTGTGGTGCCGCATCATGAAGGGTTTTGACGCCAAGTCGCCCAAGAGCCTGATGCTGCGCACGCACTGCCAGACCAGCGGCTGGAGCCTGACCGAGCAGGATCCGTACAACAACGTGGTGCGCACCACGATCGAGGCAATGGCCGCGGTGTTTGGCGGCACGCAAAGCCTGCACACCAACAGCTTCGACGAAGCGATTGCGCTGCCGACCGAGTTCTCGTCGCGCATTGCGCGCAACACCCAGCTCATCATCCAGGAAGAGACCCACATTACAAGCGTGATCGACCCCTGGGCCGGTTCCTACATGATGGAGAAACTGACGCAGGACATGGCGGATGCGGCCTGGAAGATCATCGAAGAAGTTGAAGCCATGGGCGGCATGACCAAGGCGGTCGACAGCGGCTGGGCCAAGCTCAAGATCGAAGCCGCCGCTGCCGAGAAGCAGGCGCGCATCGACAGCGGCAAGGACGTCATCGTCGGCGTCAACAAATACAAGCTCAAGACCGAAGACGCGATTGACGCGCGTGACATCGACAACGTGGCGGTGCGCGACGGGCAGATCGAGCGCCTCAAGGCGATCAAGAAGAAGCGCGATGCAACGGCCGTGGCCTCAGCGCTGGCGGCCATCACGGATGCAGCCAAGGCCGGCAGCGGCAATCTGCTCGACCTGGCGATCAAGGCGGTTCGCCTGCGCGCGACGGTGGGCGAGGTCAGCGACGCGCTGGAGCAGGTCTACGGCCGGCACCGCGCCGACACGCAAAAGGTCAGCGGTGTCTACGCCGCAGCCTATGACTCGGAAGGGGACAGCATGGACTTCTGGGAAAACCTCAAGGCTGAAATCAGCACGTTTGCGCAGGAGCACGGGCGCCGGCCGCGCGTGATGATTGCCAAGCTCGGCCAGGATGGCCATGACCGCGGCGCCAAGGTGGTGGCCACGGCCTTTGCCGATCTGGGATTCGATGTGGACATCGGCCCCTTGTTCCAGACACCCGAGGAATGCGCGCGCCAGGCCATCGAGAACGACGTGCATGCGGTCGGTGTTTCGACTCTGGCCGCCGGGCACAAGACCCTGGTGCCGGCCATCATTGCCGAGCTCAAGAAGCAGGGCGCCGATGACATCGTCGTGTTCGTCGGCGGCGTGGTGCCGCGCCAGGATTACGACTTCCTGTATGCGGCCGGCGTCAAGGGCATTTACGGCCCCGGCACGCCGATCCCGGTCAGCGCGCAGGATGTGCTGGCACAGATCAAGAAGTCCTTGAAGGCTTGAGCCATCCCATGCCCGGCATGAGTTTGTTCGAATCCATTGTGCATGGATCGGCGCTGACGCAGCGTCGAGCCATCGCCAAGGCCATCACCTTGCTGGAATCGACGCGCGCCGAGCACCGCATTCAGGCCGACGTTCTGCTCACGGCGTTGTTGCCGCACACGGGTCGATCATTCCGGATCGGTATCAGCGGCGTGCCGGGGGTTGGCAAGTCAACCTTTGTCGAAACCCTGGGCCTGTACCTGATTGCGCAGGGACACCGCGTGGCGGTGCTGGCGGTCGATCCTTCGTCATCGTTGTCAGGCGGCTCCATTCTGGGCGACAAGACGCGCATGGAAAAGTTGTCGGTGCAGGAGAATGCCTACATCCGACCCAGTCCGAGCAGCGGCACGCTGGGCGGCGTGGCCGAGAAGACGCGCGAAGCCATGCTGGTCTGCGAGGCGGCGGGCTACGACATCGTGCTGGTCGAGACCGTTGGGGTCGGACAGTCGGAGACGGCGGTGGCCGACATGACTGACATGTTTGTGCTGATGCAACTGCCCAACGCCGGGGACGATCTGCAGGCGATCAAGAAAGGCGTGATGGAATTGGCCGATCTGGTGCTGATCAACAAGGCCGACATCGACGCGATCGCAGCGAACCGCGCGCAGAGCCAGATCGCATCCTCGCTGCGCCTGCTCGGTCTGCATGGCAGCCCGGATGCAGCGCACCAGCGTGAGATCAATTGGCAGCCGCAGGTGATGCAACTCAGTGCCTTGCTCGGGCAGGGTGTCGATGCCTTCTGGGTTGCGGTGCAGCGCTTCAAGTCGCTGCAGGAGCAGAGCGGGCGCCTGACAACACGCCGCCAGCAGCAGGCGCTGGCCTGGATGTGGGAGCGCATCGACGCGGGCCTGAAGCAGGCATTCCGGCAGCATCCTGCAGTGCAACGCCTGCTGCCCCGGCTCACGCTGGAAGTGCAGCAGGGCCGCATGCCGGCCTCGACCGCGGCCAGGACCATGCTGCTGGCACAAATGAACCAGGCCTGAGCCGCCACAGAAATTGCGAAAACCAAGCGAGCTGAGCAAGAACCGAGACAACAGAACTTTTCAAAGAGAAACACCATGCACGACATACTTGAACAACTGGAAGCCAAGCGCGAACTGGCCCGCCTCGGTGGCGGACAGAAGCGCATCGATCTGCAGCACAAGAAGGGCAAGCTCAGCGCGCGCGAGCGCATCGAGTTGCTGCTTGACGAAGGCACGTTCGAAGAGTGGGACATGTTTGTCGAACACCGCTGTGTTGACTTCGGCATGCAGGACCAGAAGATTCCCGGCGACGGTGTCGTCACCGGCTACGGCATGATCAATGGCCGCTTGGTGTTCGTCTTCAGCCAGGACTTCACCGTGTTCGGCGGCGCGCTGAGCGAAGCCCATGCCGAGAAGATCTGCAAGGTGATGGACCAGGCCATGAAGGTCGGCGCGCCGGTTATCGGCCTGAACGACTCGGGTGGTGCGCGCATTCAAGAAGGCGTCGCTTCGCTCGGCGGTTACGCCGACGTGTTCCAGCGCAACGTGATGGCCAGCGGCGTCGTGCCGCAGATCAGCATGATCATGGGACCTTGCGCGGGTGGTGCGGTCTACAGCCCGGCCATGACCGACTTCATTTTCATGGTCAAGGACAGTTCCTACATGTTCGTCACCGGTCCCGAAGTGGTGAAGACCGTGACGCACGAGGATGTGACGGCGGAGGAACTGGGCGGTGCCATCAGCCACAGCACCAAGAGTGGTGTGGCCGATCTGGCTTTCGAGAACGATGTCGAGGCGCTGCTGATGTTGCGCCGCCTCTACAACTACCTGCCGCTCAACAACCGCGAAAAAGCGCCGGTGCGCCGTGGCGGCGACCCGGCCGATCGCATGGACCTGAGCCTGGACACGCTGGTGCCGGACAATCCGAACAAGCCCTACGACATGAAGGAGCTGATCGTCAAGACCGTTGACGATGGCGACTTCTTCGAGTTGCAACCCGAATACGCCAAGAACATCCTGATCGGGTTTGGCCGCATGGAAGGGCAGACTGTCGGCATCGTGGCGAACCAGCCGCTGGTGCTGGCCGGTTGCCTGGACATCAAGAGCTCGATCAAGGCGGCGCGCTTCGTGCGCTTCTGCGACGCCTTCAACATACCGGTGGTCACCTTTGTCGACGTGCCCGGCTTCATGCCCGGCACTGCACAGGAGTACGGCGGCATCATCAAGCATGGCGCCAAGCTCCTCTATGCCTATGCCGAATGCACCGTGCCCAAGATCACCGTGATCACACGCAAGGCCTACGGCGGCGCCTACGACGTGATGAGTTCCAAGCACCTGCGCGGTGATGTGAACTTTGCTTGGCCCAACGCCGAGATCGCGGTCATGGGTGCCAAGGGCGCGGTCGAAATCATCTTCCGCGAAGACAAGGGCGACCCTGTCAAGCTTGCGGCCAAGGAAGCCGAATACAAGGCGCGCTTCGCCAACCCCTTCGTGGCTGGCGCGCGCGGCTTCATCGACGACGTGATCCTGCCGCACGAGACGCGCAAGCGCATCTGCCGCTCGCTCGTCATGCTGCGCGCCAAGAAACTAGAGAACCCGTGGCGCAAGCACGGCAATATCCCACTCTGATCGCTGAGGAAGCAAGAACATGTTTACAAAAATTTTGATTGCAAACCGCGGCGAGATCGCCTGCCGGGTCATCAAGACGGCGCGCAAGATGGGCATCCAGACGGTGGCCGTTTACTCGGATGCCGACCGGGACGCGCGCCATGTGATGCTGGCCGACGAGGCCGTCAACATCGGACCGGCGCCGAGCCGCGAGAGTTACCTGCTCGGCGACAAGATCATTGCGGCATGCAAGCAGACCGGCGCGCAGGCGGTGCATCCGGGTTACGGTTTCCTTAGCGAGAACGCTGCCTTTGCCAAGCGGGTCGAGGAGGAGGGCATCGTCTTCATCGGCCCCAAGCACTATTCGATGGCCGCCATGGGCGACAAGATCGAGTCGAAGAAGCTTGCCGGCGCGGCGGGTGTGAATTGCATTCCCGGCGTCAACAGCGCAATCGAGACCGCGGAAAACGCGGTGGAAATCGCCAAGGGTATCGGCTACCCGGTCATGATCAAGGCCAGCGCCGGCGGTGGCGGCAAGGGATTGCGCGTGGCCTACAACGACAAGGAGGCGTTTGAGGGTTTCACCAGTTGCCGCAATGAGGCGCGCAACAGTTTTGGCGACGACCGCGTCTTTGTCGAAAAGTTCGTCGAAGAGCCTCGCCACATCGAGATCCAGCTGATCGGCGACAGCCAGGGCAATGTCGTTTACCTCAACGAGCGCGAATGTTCGATTCAGCGCCGCCATCAAAAGGTGATCGAGGAAGCGCCTTCGCCTTTCATCAGCGATGCCACGCGCAAGGCCATGGGCGAGCAGGCGGTGGCGCTGGCCAAGGCGGTCAAGTACCAGAGCGCCGGCACGGTCGAGTTTGTGGTCGGCAAGGATCAGAGCTTTTACTTTCTGGAGATGAACACCCGGTTGCAGGTGGAGCACCCGGTGACCGAATGCATCACGGGCCTGGACCTGGTCGAGTTGATGATCCGCGTTGCCGCCGGCGAGAAACTGCCGCTCACGCAGGCTGACGTCAAGCGTGACGGCTGGGCCATCGAGTGCCGCATCAATGCCGAAGACCCGTTCCGCAATTTCCTGCCCTCGACCGGGCGCCTGGTGCGCTTCCAGCCGCCGACCGAGACCATGTTCGCGTCGGACGTCAGCCAGTGGTACGGCGTGCGCGTCGATACCGGCGTGCAGGACGGCGGCGAAATCCCGATGTTCTACGACTCCATGATCTGCAAGCTGATCGTGCACGGCAAGAACCGGCTCGACGCGATCGCCAAGATGCGCGAAGCGCTCAACGGCTTTGTGATCCGCGGTGTCAGCAGCAACATCCCGTTCCAGGCGGCGTTGCTGGCGCATCCCAAATTTGTGGCAGGCAACTTCAACACCGGCTTCATTGCCGAGCACTACGCAAAAGGCTTCCGCGCCGAAGATGTGCCGCACGACGATGCCGACCTGTTGCTGGCATTGGCGGCTTTCGTGAATCGCAAGTACCGCGGCCGGGCCAGCAATATCAGCGGCCAGATGGAAGGCCACGAGGTGGCGATCGGCGAGGACTTCGTGCTCGTCACGCTGGGACAGCAAGGGGCGAGCACGTCGACTCCGGTATCGGTGACGCAATACGATGGCAAGACCGGCGCCTGCCTGATCCGCGTCGGCGCCAGGAGCTACCAATTGTCCAGCGGCTATCGGCTCGGTGAAGTGCGCATCACCGGCACCTGCAACGGCACGCCGTTCACGGCGCAGGTGGAGCGCGGCAGCCTGGCGGGCAAGAATCCGCTGGCGATCCGCGTCTCGCACAACGGCACGCAGATCGACGCGCTCGTGCTTTCGAAGCGGGCTGCGGAACTGTATGCGCTGATGCCGTTCAAGGCACCACCGGACATGAGCCGCTTTGTGTTGTCGCCGATGCCGGGCCTGCTGGTGGACGTGGCGGTGCAGCCAGGCCAGAAGGTGCTGGCCGGCGAACGGGTGGCGGTCATCGAAGCCATGAAGATGGAAAACGTGCTGTTCGCTGCCGCCGACGGCGTCGTCAGCAAGGTGCTGGCGAGCAAAGGCGAGAGTCTGACGGTGGATCAGGCGATCGTGGAGTTCGCATGATGCCCGTCGACCGCCCGTTCAAGGTGCTGGGCATCCAGCAGATCGCCATCGGCGGTCCGGACAAGATCCGCTTGCAGAAGCTCTGGGTCGACATGCTCGGGCTGGAAGTGACGGGAACGTTTCGCAGCGAGCGCGAGAACGTCGATGAAGACATCTGCGCCATGGGCAGCGGACCGTTCAAGGTTGAGGTCGACCTCATGCAGCCGCTCGACCCGGACAAGAAGCCCGCGGTTCACAGCACGCCGCTCAATCACGTTGGTCTGTGGATCGACCACCTTGCAACCGCTGTGCAGTGGCTGACGGCGCAGGGTGTGCGCTTTGCTCCGGGCGGTATCCGTCGAGGAGCGGCCGGTTTTGACATCTGCTTCCTGCATCCCAAATCCAGCGACGAATACCCCATCAGCGGTGAGGGTGTATTGATCGAATTGGTGCAGGCGCCACCCGAAGTTGTCAGTGCATTCAGTCGGTTGGCGGGCACGCCGGGCTGAAGCTGATAGGCGCTTCGCGAGTGCTCATTTGATATAGCTCAATATCTCCTGAACGGCTCAGTCTGAGGCGGGCAAGCGGGGGGCTTTTGCATAGTTGCTGGCGTACACTGCGACCCTACCCGGCCGCGGTTGCGGTCTAACAAGGGTTTAGGAGACCGACTTGAAGCCTACCAATATCGCAAATCCAAACTATTTTCACAAAGTCGTTGATTGTCAGTGGGCCTGTCCGGCCCATACCCCCGTTCCGGAATACATTCGTCTGATTGGTCAGGGTCGCTACAGCGACGCCTACATGATCAATTGGGTCTCCAACGTGTTTCCAGGTGTGCTGGGCCGCACCTGTGATCGACCCTGCGAACCGGCCTGCCGTCGCGGCCGCGTCGAGGAAAACAATGGCGAGAAGCCCGAACCAGTCGCGATCTGTCGCCTCAAGCGCGTTGCGGCGGACAACAAGGATGATGTCAAGTCGCGCATGCCCAAGATTGCGCCGTCCAACGGCAAGCGCATCGCCTGCGTCGGCGCCGGTCCGGCTTCACTGACCGTGGCGCGCGATCTGACGCCGCTCGGTTATCAGGTCACCGTGTTCGATGGCGAGGCCAAGGCGGGCGGCTTCATCCGCTCACAGATTCCGCGCTTTCGCCTGCCCGAGACCGTCATTGACGAGGAAACCGGTTACGTCTTCGATCTTGGCGTCGAGTTCAAGAGTGGCCAGCGCATCGATTCGATGAAGCAGTTGCTGACGCAAGGCTACGACGCGGTGTTCGTCGGCTGCGGCGCGCCACGCGGTCGGGATCTCGACGTGCCAGGGCGCGCCGAGGCAGCGGCCCACATCCATATCGGCATCGACTGGCTGGCATCGGTTTCGTTTGGACACGTTACCAGCGTGCCGCCGCGCGTCATCGTGCTCGGCGGCGGCAACACCGCGATGGACTGCTGCCGCTCGGCGCGGCGTCTCGGTGGCTCCGATGTGAAGGTGATCGTGCGCAGTGGCTACGAGGAGATGAAGGCCTCGCCGTGGGAACGCGAAGACGCGGTGCATGAAGGCATCCCGATCATCAATTACCACGTGCCCAAGAGCGTTCAGCACAAGGATGGCAAATTGCTCGGCATGACCTTCGAGATCGTGCGTGCTGTCTATGACGAAAAGGGACGCCGTTCCCTGGTGCCGACCGGTGCGCCCGATGTGTTTTTCGAGTGCGATGCCGTGCTGGTCGCGGTCGGGCAGGAAAATTCCTTCCCATGGATCGAGCGCGAATGCGGCATCGAGTTTGATCGCTGGGGCTTGCCGGTGATCGGGCAGGAGACGCTGCAGTCAACGGTGCCGAACGTGTTTTTCGGTGGCGATGCCGCATTCGGACCGAAGAACATCATCACCGCCGTCGCGCATGGCCACGAGGCCGCTGTTTCGATTGACCGCTTCCTCAATGGCGAGGACGTCAGCCGTCGACCGGCGCCGCGCACCAATCTGCTGTCGCAGAAGATGGGCATTCACGAGTGGAGCTACCACAACGACGTTTCGGATGACAAGCGATTCAAAGTGCCATGGGCCAACGCTGAAATCGCGCTGTCGAGCATCCGGGTTGAAGTGGAACTCGGCTTCGACGCGGCCGTTGCCTACAAGGAAGCCAGCCGCTGCCTCAACTGCGACGTGCAGACCGTGTTCAACAAGGATACCTGCATTGAGTGCGATGCCTGTGTCGACATCTGCCCGATGGACTGCATCACGTTCACCGCCGATGGCGACGAGCCGGATCTGCGCACGCGGCTTAAAGCGCCGGCACTCCATCTGGCGCAGGACTTGTACGTTTCCGGGGGGCTCAAGACCGGGCGCGTCATGGTCAAGGACGAGGATGTTTGCCTGCACTGCGGCCTGTGCGCCGAACGCTGCCCCACCGGGGCTTGGGACATGCAGAAATTCCTGCTGAACACGACGCAGGCCGGTCCCGCCTGTCGTGACAGCCGCACATCTCAATTGGAGGCCGCATGAAGCGCATTGAAGCCATCAACGATTTCGTCATCAAGTTCGCCAATGTGAACGGTTCCGGGTCGGCTTCGGCCAACGAACTGTTCTCCAAGGCCGTGATGCGCATGGGTGTGCCGGTGAGCCCGCGCAACATCTTCCCGAGCAACATCCAGGGCATGCCGACCTGGTACGAGGCGCGCGTCTGTGAAAAAGGCTATCACGGTCGTCGCGGCGGTGTCGACATGCTGGTCGCGATGAATCCGCAGACCTGGGACACCGACGTCGCTGAAATCGAGCCGGGCGGTTACCTGTTCTATGACAGCACGCGCCCCATTCCCGAGGCCAAGTTCCGCACGGATGTGCTGACCATCGGCATGCCGCTGACCGAAATCAGCAACGCGGCTTATCAGGACCCGCGCCAGCGCCAACTGTTCAAGAACATCATTTATGTTGGCGCCCTGTCGGTGCTGCTTGACGTTGATGCCGATGTTTTCGAAAAACTGTTTGCCGAGCAGTACAAGGGCAAGGAACGTCTGCTGGCGTCCAACATCCAGGCCTTGCATCTGGGCCGTGACTACGTGAAGAAGCACATCGCGGCGCCGCTGGGCATCCGCGTGCGGCGTTCCGACAAGGTGGGCGATCAGATCTTCACCGATGGCAACAGCGCAGCGGCGCTGGGCTGCATTTACGGTGGTGCCACAGTCGCCGCCTGGTACCCGATCACGCCTTCGTCCTCGATTCCCGAGGCGTTCCAGAAGTATTGCGATAAGTACCGGGTCGATCCGGTGACCGGTCGGCACAACTTCGCCATCGTGCAGGCGGAAGACGAACTGGCTTCCATCGGCATGGTGGTGGGCGCGGCCTGGAACGGCGCGCGCGCCTTCACGGCCACCTCCGGCCCCGGCGTGTCGCTGATGACCGAGTTCATCGGCCTGGCGTATTTTGCTGAGATCCCGGTGACCATCATCAACGTGCAGCGCGGCGGGCCTTCCACCGGCATGCCGACACGCACGCAGCAGTCGGACCTGATTTCATGCGCCTACGCGTCGCATGGCGACACCAAGCACGTGCTGCTGTTCCCGCAGGACCCGCACGAGTGCTTTACGCATTCGGCCGCCGCGCTCGATCTGGCCGACCGTTTGCAGACGCCGATCTTCGTCATGACCGATCTCGACATCGGCATGAACCAGCGCCTGTGCAAGCCCTTTGTCTGGGACGATGCCAAGCAATACGACACCGGCAAGGTGATGACCGCGGCCGAGCTTGAATCGGGCAAGGACTTCGGGCGCTACAAAGACGTGGATGGCGACGGTATTCCTTGGCGCACGCTGCCCGGCACCCATCCAAGCAAGGGTGCCTTCTTCACGCGCGGCACCACGCGCGATCCGTACGCCCGGTATTCCGAACGCGGTCCGGACTACATCTACAACATGGAGCGCCTGCTCAGGAAGTTCAAGACGGCTGCCGACCTCGTGCCGCAGCCGCTGCTGCGCAGCGCGGCGCAAAAGACGAATCTTGGTGTGATCTACTATGGCTCCACGGCTCCGGCCATGCGCGAGGCGCTCGACGTCCTTGATGTCGAAGGCTTGCATCTGGACGCGATGCGCTTGCAGGCATTCCCGTTCCCTGAATCGGTTCGCCGCTTCATTGCCGAGCACGACAAGGTCTTTGTGGTCGAGCAAAACCGCGACGCGCAGATGCATTCGATGCTTGTCAACGAGCTCGACATTGATCCGGCGCGCATGGTGCGGGTCCTGCATTACGACGGAACGCCTATCACGGCGCGCTTCATTGCCGGCGCCATTCGCAAAAGTGTGGCACCGGAGGCCGCCAAATCGTCCAAGCAGAAGGAGCTCGCATGACTTACATCGCAAAACCTCGGCTGCACCATCCGACGCTGACGACCAACAAGGTTGGCTACACGCGCCGCGACTATGAAGGCCGCATCTCAACCTTGTGCGCCGGCTGTGGCCATGATTCGATTTCCGCCGCCGTCATTCAGGCCTGCTGGGAACTCGATATCGAGCCGCACCGCGTCGCCAAGCTCTCCGGCATCGGCTGCAGTTCCAAGACGCCCGATTACTTCCTGGGCGCATCGCACGGTTTCAACACCGTGCACGGCCGCATGCCATCGGCGCTGACTGGCGCCAACCTCGCCAATCGCGATTTGTTGTACCTGGGCGTTTCCGGCGACGGCGACTCGGCCTCGATCGGCCTGGGTCAGTTTGCCAATGCCATGCGGCGCGGCGTGCGCATGTGCTACATCGTCGAGAACAACGGCGTCTATGGACTGACCAAGGGTCAGTTCTCGGCCACTGCCGACCGCGGCTCCAAGAGCAAGAAGGGCGTCATCAACAGCGACAGCCCGGTTGATCTGGTGGCGCTGGCACTGCAACTGGGCGCAACCTATGTGGCGCGCAGCTTTTCGGGTGACAAGGCGCAACTGGTGCCCCTGATCAAGGGTGCCATGGCGCACGGCGGCGCGGCCTTCATCGACGTCATCAGTCCGTGTGTGACCTTCAACAATCACAGCGGCAGCACCAAGAGTTACGACTACGTGCGTCAGCACAACGACGCCGTCAGCCGCATCGACTTCATCACGCCGCGCAGCGAGATCACGACCTCGTACGCGCCGGGCGAAGTGGTCGACGTGCAGCAGCACGACGGCACCACGCTGCGCCTGCGCAAGCTCCATGCTGACTACGATCCGACCGACCGCTACGCCGCGATGAGCTACATGCAGACGCACCAGGCGCGCGGCGAGGTCGTCACCGGACTGCTTTACGTCGATCCGCTCGCGACCGATCTGCACACGGCACTCAATACCAGTGACACGCCGCTCAACACCATGCGTGCGGATATCTTGTGCCCGGGTACGCCTGCACTGGAGAAGATCAACGCTTCACTGCGTTGAGTCAGCGCAGCAGTCAGGAAGCCGGATTAATCTCGTAATTTGAAAGGGGTCGCACCATGTCTGAACGTACCGTTTCTCAATGCCTGTCGCAACGGCACCTTGTCAGCCTGGCACCGCAGGCCACGATCTGGGACGCCGCCTGCATCATGACCAAGGCCAACTGCGGCAGCGTCCTGATCATCGACGGCGCGGGGGTGATGCAAGGCATCCTGACCGAGCGGGACCTGATGACGCGCGTGCTGGCCAAGGCGCTCAATCCCGAGAAGACCGCGGTCGCCGATGTCATGACGCGCAGCCCGAAGTGCATCCCGCCCGAGACGCTGGTGTCGGATGCCGTGCTGATCATGATCGAGCGCGGCTTCCGGCACTTGCCGATCGTATCGGCAGCCGGGAAGATCCTCGGCGTGTTCTCGGTTCGCGATGCCTTGCCGCGCGAAATCGGTGCCGCGGTCAGCTTGGCCGAGTTTCATGACCAGGTGAATGACGCCCTGGGTTGATTCAGGTTTTCTTGCCTGATTCCCGCTTGGCGCGCGCTTGCGCCAGGGCGGCTTCGATCACGGCGCGCTTCTTGTCCAGCACCACCGGGTCGGAGTGCATCGAGTGCCGGGCCAGATCGGCCAGCTTGAGCACGGCCTTCTCTTCAAGTCGGATTCTGTTCTCGTCATGCTCGCGCACACGCCGGTGACGGTTGAAGGCATAGCGACCGCGCGCCACATTCGCTTGTTGGGTTGACCACGCATCCCAGCCGCTTGCGCTGCCCGTCACGTTTTCCAGTTCAATGCAGTCGACCGGGCAGACGGGCAGGCAGAGTTCGCAACCTGTGCAATAGGCTTCCAGCACGGTGTGCATCAGCTTGTTGCTGCCCATGATGGCGTCAGTCGGGCAGACCTTGATACACAGGGTGCAACCGATGCACCAGTTTTCATCGATGAAGGCGACGTTGCGCGGTCCTTCGGTCCCGTGGACGGGATTCAGCGCTGATATCGGTTGGCCGGTGAGGCTGGCCAGTCGTTCAATGCCCTGTGCGCCGCCAGGCGGGCATTGGTTGATGCCCGCCTCCCCGCTAGCGACTGCCTGCGCATACGCAGCACAGTCCGGGTAGCCGCACCGCGCGCACTGGGTTTGCGGCAAGGCCGCCAGCACCAGGTCGGCCAGCGCAGCCATCAACTCTTGCGAGCGGGCTTCTTTGCGGCGGGTTTGGCAACCGGCTTGGCTGACTTCGCGGCCGCCTGCACCGTTTCCGGTTTGGCCGTTGCGGTCGCAGCAGGCTTGGTTGCAGGTGTCGTCGGGATGCTTGCCGGCTGGTGGGCGTGGATGAACGCCTGGACCTGCGGATAAACAATCTCGCGCCAGCGGCTTCCGCTGAAGATGCCGTAGTGCCCGGCCCCTGGAACTTCCAGATGCTTTTGCTGGGACGCGGCAACGCCGCTGCAGATGCTGTGGACGGCCTCGGTCTGCCCGGAGCCGGAAATGTCATCGAGTTCGCCTTCGATCGAGAACAGGGCGGTGCCGGTGATGTCCTGCGGGCAAACGCGTTCCACCTTGCCGTCCACGCCCTTGACGTCCCAGGTGCCGCTGACCAGGCTGAATTCCTGGAACACAACCCTGATGGTGTCGAGGTAGTAGTCGGCGTCCATGTCGAGCACCGCGTTGTACTCGTCATAAAACTTGCGGTGCGCCTCGGTGCTGGCGTCGTCACCCTTGATCAGATCCCGAAAATAGTCGTAATGGCTCTTGGCATGGTTGCTCGGATTCATCGCCACGAAACCGGAGTGCTGCAAGAAGCCCGGATAGACGCGTCGTCCGGCGCCCGGGAAGTTGCTCGGCACACGGTAGATCACATTGTGCTCAAACCACTCGTGGCTCTTGCTCATGGCCAGGTTGTTGACGGCCGTGGGTGACTTGCGCGCATCGATCGGGCCGCCCATCATGATCATGCTCAGAGGCGTGGTCTCGCCGCGACTGGCCATCAGTGAGACGGCTGCGAGCACCGGCACGGTCGGCTGGCACACGCTCATGACGTGGCAATTGCCGTAGCGCCCCTGCAGGTGGCGGATGAATTCCTGCACATAGTTGACGTAGTCATCCAGATGGAACTTGCCCTCGGACAGGGGGATCAGCCGGGCGTTCTTCCAGTCGGTGATGTAGACCTTGTGGTCCTTGAGCATGGCCTTGACCGTGTCACGCAGCAAGGTTGCATAGTGGCCTGACAAGGGGGCTACGATCAGAACAGCAGGCTGTTCCTTCAGCTTTGCAAGGGTTGCCGGATCATCGCTGAAGCGTTTGAAACGACGCAGTTCACAGAACGGCTTGTTGATCTCCACCCGTTCGTGAACGGCGACATCGATGCCATCGACATCGATCGTGCGCAAGCCGAATTCCGGTTTGATGTAGTCCTTGCCAAGGCGGTGCATCAGGTCGTAGCCTGCTGAAAGCCGCTGCGCAAACGGGTTCTGTCCAGCCAGTGACAAAGGGTTGCCATATAACTTGGCCGCCGTCTGAGCCAGATCGGTCAGCGGTTCCATCAGCGAGCGGTGGGTCTCGTAAAGTTGGTATAGCAAAATGAATTCACTTTCTGTAAATGTTGCAGTGCAATATAACAGTTCTTTTGGCGTAGATTTGGAGAGTCAACACCAATTTCCCACAAAATTTGTCAGGATATTGCAAGACCGGCACAAGACCTTGCCGGCCTAGGGGCCTCAAGGCTGATATTGTCGCAGTGTCGGCAACTCCTGAGCATCACGATATGACGAATCCTAGCGCCTTTGCGACATGCAAGAGCCTGAAAAGTTCCAGCACGATGCCCGTGCTTTTCCTCGGTCACGGCAGCCCCATGAACGCGATCGAGGACAACGAATACCGCCGCAGTTGGCAGGCCATCGGCGCCGAGTTCGGCATCCGGTGGCCCAAGCCGCAGCTGATCCTGTGCATTTCGGCGCACTGGCTGACGCGCGGTTGGTGCCTGACCGGCATGGCACAGCCCAGGACGATCCACGACTTCGGCGGCTTTCCGCAGGCCTTGTTCGATCAGCAGTACCCGGCGCCCGGCTTTCCGCATGCAGCTCAGGAGATCAGCCAGCGTCTGCAACAACCTGACAGCAACGCGCCCGTGCTGCTTGATCTGCAGGATTGGGGACTCGACCACGGCGCCTGGTCCGTGCTCAAGCCGATGTTCCCGCTGGCCGACATCCCGGTGATCCAGTTGAGCATGGACTACAGCCGTGCTCCGTACGAGCATGTCGCGCTGGGCCGGCAGCTCAGGGGCTTGCGCGAGCAAGGCGTGCTGATTGTCGGCAGCGGCAATATCGTGCACAACCTGCGCGCCCTGCAGATGGGCGCTGCGACGAATCGGTCCTATGACTGGGCACTCGAATTTGACCAGCTGATGGCCGATTATTTGCAGGATGGCAATGTTGCCGCACTGCAGGACTTTCAAAAACTCGGTGCTCTGACCCAGCAGGCGCACCCCAGCTACGAGCACCTGCTGCCACTGCTGTATTGCGCTGCCGCCGTCGATGCCGGCGAAGTGCCGCAGTTCTTCAACGCCAGCTTTCAGGCCGCGTCGATTTCGATGCGCTCGGTGCTCTGGACCTGATCAGGGTGTGCTGGCGGCCTTGAGGACGCCGCGCACCAGGTTGCGGCT
>CAIKMZ010000026.1 GCA_903828665.1 uncultured beta proteobacterium | reverse complement strand
TAGTGGAGAGCCGACTTCAATCGATCACGCAAATTATGTCTACCAATCAGTCACACACCGGCTGTAGAGCCAATGTCCACAAGGCTTCCAGTCAAAAGTCACAAAATGCTATTCATAACTGGACGCTATGCATAAGGGCACTCAGTAGTCCATCACCTGATTTCAACGAGCGGCTGGTTGATGTCTGATGCAGCAACTCGCCACACCTTCGAAATCTTCATCTGCATCGGTTTTCCGGTCTTTCCTGGACCAGTCGCGAAGCAAAGCCCATGTCGCGCGATGCCGGGTCAATCCTCGACGAAGGCCTCTTCACGCTTGGCGCGGATCGACGGCAGCAGCACGATCACCAGCATGGCGCCGGCGGCCAGCAGCAGACCGGCCGAGAGGCCGCGCGTGACGAACACGCTCCAGTCGCCGCGCGAGAGCAGCAGCGCGCGGCGCAGGTTCTCCTCCATCATCGGCCCGAGGATGAAGCCCAGCATCATCGGTGAGGGTTCCATGCCGAGCTTGTTGAAGGCGTAGCCGATGAAGCCAAAGCCCGCCACCAGCCAGATGTCGAAGGTGCTGTTGTTCGTGGTGTAGACACCGATGGCGCAGAACAGCACGATGGCCGGAAACAGCCAGCGGTAGGGCACGGTCAGCAGCTTGATCCAGATGCCGATCAGCGGCAGGTTGAGCACGATCAGCATCGCGTTGCCGATCCACATCGATGCGATCAGGCCCCAGAACAGCTCCGGGTTGCTGCTCATCACCTGCGGCCCCGGCTGGACGTTGTGGATGGTCATCGCGCCGACCATCAGCGCCATCACGGCGTTGGGCGGAATGCCCAGCGTCAGCAGCGGGATGAAGGAGGTCTGCGCGCCCGCATTGTTGGCCGACTCGGGTCCGGCCACGCCGCGGATGTTGCCCTTGCCGAACGGCACCTCGCCGGGCTTGCCCTTGATCTTCTTCTCCAGCGCATAGGCGGCAAACGACGCCAGCAAAGCGCCCCCGCCCGGCAGGATGCCCAGCGCGGACCCGAGGAAGGTGCCGCGCAGCATGGCCGGCGTCATGTCCTTGAAGTCCTGCTTGGTCGGCCACAGGCCCTGCACCTTGGCCGTGAAGACTTCGCGGTGCTCTTCCGGCAGCGCCAGGTTCGAGATGATTTCACCGTAGCCGAAAACCCCCATCGCCACGGCCACAAAGCCGATGCCGTCGGTCAGTTCGGGAATGTTGAAGCTGTAGCGTGCAACGCCCGAATTGACGTCGGTTCCGACCAGCCCCATCAGCAGCCCGAGGATGATCATCGCGATCGCCTTGAGCAGCGAGCCCGAGGCCAGCACGACCGCGCCGATCAGGCCCAGGATCATGAGCGAGAAGTACTCGGCCGGGCCGAACTGGAAAGCCAGCTCGGTCAGCGGCGGCGCGAACGCTGCCAGGATCAGCGTGCCGACGCAGCCGGCAAAGAACGAGCCCAGGCCGGCCGCGGCCAGCGCCGGTCCGGCCCGACCCTGACGCGCCATCTGGTAGCCGTCGATGCAGGTCACGATAGACGAGGATTCGCCAGGCAGGTTGACCAGGATGGCCGTGGTGGAGCCGCCGTACTGCGCGCCGTAGTAGATGCCGGCGAGCATGATCAGCGCCGAGACGGGCGGCAGCGCGTAGGTGGCTGGCAGCAGCATGGCGATGGTGGCCACCGGGCCGATGCCGGGCAGCACGCCGATCAGGGTGCCTAGCAGGCAGCCGATCAGCGCATAGAGCAGGTTAATCGGCGTGAAAGCGACACCGAATCCGAGCGAAAGATTGGCGATGAGGTCCATGGGCTTGTCTCTTTCTTCAACCGGTGATGAAGGCGGGCCAGACCTGGATCTGCAGCTTGAGCAGCATGATGAAGGTCACATAGCTGCCCGCCACCAGGATCGTCGCCAGGATCAGCACTTCCTTGAGCTTGAATTCGGTTCCGGCCTTGGCCGCGATCAGGGCCAGCGCATAGATGGCGATCACCATGCCCATCGCCGGCACGCCAAGGCTGGGCAGGCCCCCGAGCAGCATGCCGAAGGCGATGTTGGCGGCCACGATGTAGCCGACCGGCCGCCAGATCCACTTGCCGATCTTCTCGCCGTCCTCGGTCTCGACGACCATGGCCTTGAAGGTGATGACGGCCCCCAGCAAGGCCAGCAGCACACCGAGCATCAGCGGAAAGTAGCCCGGCCCCATGCGCGCCCCGCTGCCCACCGTGTAGGTGGTCGCACCCCAGGCGAAGGCAACACCCACGGCCATGAAGACCAGGCCGGAGAAAAAGTCCTTTTGACTCTTGATGTTCATTCACGCGCTCCTAGAAAACCCCGATGTCCGATTTTGCATGGGTCCGTCGTGCGCTGGCAATCCGGATTTCACCTGCCGCGTGCATGCGACCGCCCTCAACTCAGGGGCGGTGTCGCCGACAGCACTTCTTCCAGCACCGTCAGCCCCTGCGCGATGCGCAGCGCGCCGGCCAGGCGCAGCGGGCGCATGCCGTCGCGGACGGCCTGGCGCCTGAGCGCATCGGTATTGGGTTCGCGGCTGACCTGCTCCTTGAACGCGTCGCTCGCCACCAGCAATTCGTACAGGCCCGAGCGCCCGCGAAAGCCGGTCATGCGGCAGTCGACGCAGCCGACCGGCTTGAACGGCTTGTAGCCGCCGCTGATGGTCCACGGCTTGACCCGCTCGGTCAGCGCCTCGCGCGTGCTGACCGTGTCCGCCACCTTGCACTGCGGGCACAGCGTGCGCACCAGGCGCTGCGCCAGCACGCCGAGCAGCGTGGCATTGATCAGGTAGGCCGGCACGCCGAGCTCAAGCAGGCGCGTCACGGCTGACGGCGCGTCGTTGGTGTGCAGCGTGGAGAAAACGAGGTGCCCGGTCAGCGCCGCCTGCACCGCCATCTCGGCCGTTTGCTGGTCGCGGATTTCGCCCACCATGATGATGTCCGGGTCCTGCCGCATCAGCGCGCGCACGCCTTCCGGGAAGCCGAAATCGAGATGGGCCTGCACCTGCGTCTGGTTGAAGGACGGCTCGATCATCTCGATCGGGTCTTCCACCGTGCTGACATTGACCTCCTCGGTCGCCAGGCGCTTGAGCGTGGCGTACAGCGTCGTGGTCTTGCCGGACCCGGTCGGACCGGTGACGAGGATGATGCCGTTCGGGCGCTTGACGAGTTCCTCCCAGCGCTGCGCGTCGTGCTCGGAAAAGCCCAGCGCATCGAGGTCCTTGACCGTGGTGTCGGGATCGAAGATGCGCATCACCATCTTCTCGCCAAAGGCGGTCGGCAGCGTCGACAGGCGCATCTCGACCTCGTCGCCGCCCGGGTTGCGCGTCTTGATGCGGCCGTCCTGCGGACGGCGCTTTTCCACCACATCCATGCGACCGAGCAGCTTGATGCGCGCAATCATGGCGGTGAGCACGCCCATCGGCATCTGGTAGACCGGGTGCAGCACGCCGTCGATGCGAAAGCGGATCACGCCCTGCTCGCGCCGCGGCTCCAGATGGATGTCGCTGGCGCGCTGGTCGAACGCATACTGCCAGAGCCAGTCCACCACCTGCACCACGCTCTGGTCGTTGGCATCGATCTGCTTGCTGCTCTTGCCCAGCTCCACCAGCTGCTCGAAGCTCGAGCCGCCCGCGCTGCCGCCGGAGCGGCTGGCGGCCTTGACGGATTTGGCCAGGGCAAAGAACTCGGCCGTGTAGCGCTGGATCTCGAGCGGGCTGGCGACCACGCGGCGCACGCTGCGCCGCGCCTGGCGTTCCAGCTCGGCGACCCAGTCGGTGACGAAGGGCTCGGCGGTCGCGATCACGACTTCGCTGGCGCTGACCTGCACCGGCAGGATCTTGTGCCGCTCGGCGTAGGCGGCGCTGAGCGTATCGGCCACCTTGCTGACGTCGACCTTGAGCGGATCGATGCGCAAATAATCCAGGCCGGCGCGAGCGGCCAGCCACTGCGTCAGCAACTCGAGGTCGAGCGCCTTGCCGTCGCTGGCGCGGCGCACCGAGACGCTGGCCAGGCGCAGCAGCGGATGCTGCGCGCTCTCGGCCTGCGCGCAGCGCGCCGTGATGCGCTGCGCTTCCTCGGCACTGATGACGCCATCGGCCTGCAGCCACTGCACCAGGTGGCGCCAGTCCAGCGGCCCGCTGAAGCTGCCTGGCGCTGCTTTGGGGCGATCGTCGCTTTTCATGCTTGCAAGGGCCTGAAAACGCGCACCCACTTGGTCGCGGGCAAACCCCAGCGCATCTGGATATCGCCGGCGCGCGGCGTCAGCACATCGCGCCGGGGCCGCAGCGGCGTGCGCTGGGCCAGCACCACGGTATTGCCTTCGCGCGTCGGCTTGAAGGCCCAGACCGCGTCGGCGCCGAAGGCGGCCGAGATCTTCTCGACGGTGCGCGCAAAACTGGAAGCACGGCCGAACAGGTTGACCGTCATGGAGCCGTCTGCTGTGAGCAATCGCCGGCAGTGCGAATAGAACGGCAGGCTGTCGAGCACCGGTGTGGCCGCCTCGTGGTCGTACAGGTCGACCTGCAGCGCATCGACCGTACTCCACCATTTGGCGTCCTGAATCTCCTGCGCGGCGTCGGCCAGCACGATCTGCAGGCGGCTGTTTTCCGCCGGCAGCTTGAACCAGCCGCGGCACGCCACCAGCACCTGCGGGTTGAGCTCGATGGCGGTGGTCTTCATGCGCAGCACCTTGTGGCTGAACTTGGTCAGCGAGGCCGCGCCCAGCCCGAGCTGCATGGCATGGCGCTGGGGCACGCTGTCGGGCTCGACGAACAGCAGCCAGGCCATCATGCGCTGGATGTACTCGTGGTAGAGCGCGGTCGGGTCGTCCATCATCATGCTGCCCTGAATCCATTCGGTGCCAAGGTGCAGATGCCGCAACGGGCCATCGTCGGAGAAATTGACTTCAGGCAGTGTGGGTGTGCGTTTTTTCAAGATGCGGACATTATCCCCAATCGCCAGTGGTGCCTGATCACAGCAGACCGGCACTGGCGACCACCTCGCGCCAGGCGGCGAGTTTGCGCTCGAAGCTCCAGCTCGCGTTGGCCGGGCTGGTGGACGGCAGCTTGCAGACCGGCAGACCGAACGCGATCGTGCCATGCGACTGGCGAAAACTCTCGCCGCCGTTGTGCGCGATGACGCGCACTTGCGGGCAGCGGCGCAGCAGCGCGGCGAAGTCGTTGAGCTGCGCAGCGCGGATGGCGCTGTCCAGACTGCCCGTGCGCTCGCAGGACGCGTAGACGTCCCACAAGCCGATGCCGCGCGCGAGCAGCCAGCGGCAACGGCCGACATAGTCGCGCGCGGCTTCCGGCAGCGGCTGCTCGGGCCAGAGCGCCTGCAGGATCTTCCAGAAATGATTTTGCGGATGGGCGTAGTACTGCTGACGCGCCAGTGAGGCGGCGCCGGGGAAACTGCCGAGCACCAGCAAGCGCGTGCGCGCATCCACGATCGGCGCCAGGCCGAACAGGCGTTGCGGCGCGCCGGCTGGGGGCTGGGCCTGCTGGGTCATGCGTCGAGCGTCGGCAGCAGCGCGCGCAGGCGCGGCAGCGCTGCCAGCGTGTTGTGGAGCATCGCGTCGGCCAGCGCCTCGGCCGTCATCCCGCGCAGCGCCGCGAGTTCGGCGCCGATGCGCGGCAATTCACCGGGCTCATTGCGCGCCTGAGCGCCACCGCTGGCGCGCTGCTCCGCTGTGCGGTACAGCCAGTGCGGCGGCATGTCGGGCGAATCGGTCTCCAGCACGATAGCGTCCAGCGGCAAACCGGCCGCGAGACGGCGCAGTTGCAGCGCGCGATCAAAGGTCAATGCGCCGCCGAAGCCGAGCTTCAAGCCCAGCGCCAGAAAGGCCTGCGCCTGCTGCGCGCTGCCATTGAAGGCATGGGCGATGCCGCTCCACGCCCGGCCCTGCGCCGTGTCGCGCAGGCCCTTGAGCACCTGATCGACCGAGCGCCGCACATGCAGCAGCACCGGCAGTCCGTGTTTGCGCGCGAGCTTCAACTGCTCGGAATAAAAGAATTCCTGGCGCGCGCGCAGCGGCGGCTCGCACAGCGCCGGCACAAAATAATCAAGCCCGATCTCGCCCACCGCCACTAGGCGCGGGTCGTCGCGATGGCGCAGCAGCTGCGCGTCAAGCGTGGCCAGATCCGCCTCGCCGGCCTGCGCCACATAGAGCGGATGAATGCCCAGCGCGTAGCTGTCGCCACCGGCGTGCGCCAGCGTTCGCACGGCATCGAAGTTGCCGACTTCTATGGCGGGCAGCACGCAATGCACGACC
The DNA here is from genome assembly GCA_903828665.1 of uncultured beta proteobacterium. Lineage (GTDB taxonomy): Bacteria > Pseudomonadota > Gammaproteobacteria > Burkholderiales > Burkholderiaceae_C > Rhodoferax. Next base: position 14,121 of record CAIKMZ010000026.1, on the reverse strand, counting down.
TTCAGACTCGCAGCCCGTTGCCGCACCGCCGGGACGTCGGCGGCAAACTCAGCGGCGTCGAGGTGGCAGTGGCTGTCGATCCAGTTGGGCATACAGGGAAAATACCATAGCTTGCCCGGACCGCTGACATCAGAATGTCATTCGCCTGTATTAATCTTGGCGAACCCGGCTACCGACCGGACTGCTGATGTCCCGGTTCAATGCTGTCCCACTCATTCAAGGAACAACGCATGAAGACACACACCACCCTTGTTGCTGCTGGCGTTCTCGCGCTCGCTCTGACCGGCGCCGCGCTGGCACAGGAGAAGACGTTTCGCCTGCTGACCTGGGCCGACTACGCGCCGGCCGACGTCGTCGCCCAGTTCGAGAAGGAAAGCGGCTACAAGGTCGAGCTCACGCTCTCCAACAACGAGGAGATGATCTCCAAGCTGCGCGCCACGGGCGGCGCCGGTTTCGATCTGGCGCAGCCCTCGCAGGACCGCATCACCGGGCCGCAGCAGGAGTTCGGCATCTACAAGCCGATGGACCTGAGCAAGCTCAAGGCCGAGCTGTTCATCCCCTCTATGCTCGACGCCACCAAGAAGAACACCACGCTGGCCGGCAAGGTCTACGGCCTGCCGCACATCTGGGGCACCGACGGCCTGGTGGTCAACACCAAGCTCACCAAGATGGGCGATTACCCGGACCTGTGCCGCGCCGACGTCAAGGGCAAGACCGCCGTGCGCCTGAAGCGCCCGACGCTGCTGGCCTTTGCCTTCGCCGCCGGCAAGGACCCGTTCGCGCTCTACAACGACGCCAAGGCCTATACGGCGCTGATGGACGAAGTCGGCAAGACGCTGATCGCCTGCAAGGGCAACCTCAAGTTCTTCTGGGACAACAAAGACCAGTTGCTCAACGGCATGCGCACCGGCGAGATCGTCGGCGCCATGATGTGGGACACCGGCGGCTGGAAGCTCAATGGCGAGAAGGCCGAGATCCAGTTCCTAGCACCGAAGTCCGGCGCACTGGGCTGGATTGACACCTTCGCCATTCCGGCCAAGGGCAGGAATGATGCCGCCGCCTACGCCTGGATCAACTTCAATATGCGCCCCGAAATCGCCGCCAAGGTCGGCGCCTCGGCCGGCAACTTCACCGCCTCCAAGGGCGCGGACCAGTTGGCCGATGTCAAGCTCAAAGCGCAGTTCGCCGCCAGCTTCCCGGAAGCCGCGTTGAAAAATGTGAAGTGGTACCCGGCCGTTCCCGCCGGCATCGAGGACATCGAAGGCCGCGTGCTGGACCGCGTCAAAGCGGCGAACTGATGAGGCTTCCCTAACGCACGACACGCACAGGGCATGAGGTCGTCATGCCGGATTTGATCCGGCATCCATGGATTGCGGGTCAAGCCCGCAATGACAAGCTCACATCCGTCAGGTCTCAGCGTGTCTTGAATTTCGGAACCATCAACAGATGACCGCCACGTCTGGCACTGCGACAAGCGCAGCGCCGCCTGACCTGCAAGCCGAGGGCCTGAGCAAGCGCTTCGGCGATTTCCGCGCGGTGGACGATCTGTCGTTCAGCGTCGAGCGCGGCAGTTTCTTCTCCATCCTCGGGCCATCGGGCTGCGGCAAGACGACGCTGCTGCGCATCATCGCGGGCTTTCTGAGCCCCGACACGGGCGAGGTTCGCATCGGGGGAAAGACTATGCAGGGCGTGCCGCCGAACAAGCGCCCGGTCAACATGGTGTTCCAGCACCTGGCCCTGTTTCCGATGATGTCGGTCGGCGAGAACGTGGGCTACGGGCTCTCGCGCCGTGGCGTCGCCAGGGACGAGATCAAACGCCGCGTCGGCGACATGCTGGAACGCGTCAGCCTGCCCAGTGCGCAGGACAAGCGCGTCGACCAGTTGTCGGGCGGGCAAAAGCAGCGCGTCGCCATCGCGCGCAGCCTGGTGCTCGAGCCCACGCTGCTGCTGCTCGACGAGCCGCTGGGCGCGCTCGACCTCAAGCTGCGCGATCACATGAAGATCGAGCTCAAGCAGTTGCAGGCCGCCTTCGGGACGACCTTTGTCTACATCACGCACGACCAGTCCGAGGCGCTGGTGCTGTCGGACCGTGTGGCGGTGATGAACCAGGGCCGCTTCGAGCAGATCGGCACGCCGCAGGATCTCTACTACGCGCCGCAGACGCCGTTCGTCGCCGGCTTTGTCGGCGCCAACAACGCCGTCCAGGGCCGCGCCACGCAGATCAATGGCGATCGGGTGACGCTGGCCAGTGAGAAGGGGCTGGTGATCTCGGCACGCGCCATGGGCACGGTGCGCGTCGGCGATGCCGTGCAGGCCTTTGTGCGCCCCGAAGTGGCCAGCCTGTCGCGCAGCGCTGCGCCTTTTACCGACGCCGGACTGCCGCACTACCAGGCCCGCATCGACAGCCTGCTGTTCGACGGCGCCAACTCGGCCGTGCTGTTGCATGAAGAACATTCGGGCACCGAGTTCCGCATCGCCCTGCCGCAAACCGGCCACCTCTCCGACCTGGTGGTGGACGAGAGCGTGAGCTTCGGCTTCGACCCGCAACTGGCCGTGTGCTTTGCCGCCGGCAACGAGCATGCGAGCTGAAGACACCAGCGGCACGCGCGACCCGGCACGGATGCTGCTCATGTTGCTGCTGGCGCCGGCGCTGTTGTGGCTCGCGGCACTGATCCTGCTGCCGCATGTGGAACTTGGCAGCCTGTCGCTGCGCGCACGGGTGGCGCCGCGCGTCTACGAGCCAAGCCTGGCGCAGTTCCGCACCTTCATCGACGAGCCGCTCTACTGGCACACCTTTGTGCGCACAGCGGTCATATCCATCCTGGCCACCGCCACCACGCTGTTGCTGGCGTTCCCGATCGCCTGGACCATTGCCAAGATCGCGCGCGGGCGGACGCGCTCGCTGCTGTTCGTGCTGTGCCTGATCCCGTTCTGGGTCAGCGAAACCGTGCGCACGCTGGGCTGGATGATTCTGCTGCGCGAATCCGGCGTGCTGCCCGCCCTGCTGGTGCGCCTGGGCCTGACTCCGGCGCCGGTTGAACTGCTCTACCACGACGCCACGATTCTGGTCGGCCTGGTCTACACCTCGATGCTGTTCATGGTCGTGCCCTTGATCAGCGCGCTGGAGAGCCTGGACGATTCGCTGATCGAGGCCGCCTACGACCTCGGCGGCAACGGCTGGTCGATCCTGCGGACAATCGTGATTCCGCACGCAGCGCCGGGCATCGTGGCCGGTTGCATCGTGGTCTTCATGCTGACGCTGGGCAACTACCTGACGCCCACGCTGCTCGGCGGCAAGAACTCGCAGTGGTTCACCGAGCAGATCTACACCCAGTTCATCACGCGCTTCAACTGGGAGCAGGGCGCGGCCTTCGGTTTCCTGCTGCTGGGCTTGAGCACACTCATCGTCTGGCTCGGCCTGAAGCTCAGCGGCCAGCGTTTTGGCGAGGTGATGCAACAGTCATGATCCCCTCCCTGCCCCGCCCGCTCTGGCTGCGCGCCGGCACCGTGTTCTACGCGCTGGCCTTCTTCGCCTTCTTGTTCCTGCCGCTGCTGGTGGTGGCGGTGTTCGCGTTCAACGACGCGCCCTATCCGGCGCCGCCCTGGCGCGGCTTCACGCTCGACTGGTTTCTCTCGGGCGCGCCAAGCAGCGGACGGCGCGGCCTGTTTGCCGACCCGGCCATGCTCGGCAGCCTGTGGACCAGCGTCGTCGTGGCGGGCTGGGTCACGCTGCTGTCGGTGCTGGTTGGCACGAGCAACGCCTTCCTGATCGAGCGCACGCAGTTTCGCGGCAAGCAGGCGCTCTCGCTGCTGATGCTCGCACCGCTGGTGATCCCGGGCGTGATCCTGGGCATCTCGATCCTGGCCTTCGCCAGCCGTGTGGCCAATCTGGCCGACGACCTGTGGGGACTCGAACTCGACTTCCTGCGCCCCGGTCTGCCGCTGGTGGTGCTCGGGCAGTTCTCCTACATCGTCTCGATTGCCACGCTCACGATCACGGCGCGCCTCAAGCGTTTCGACCGCACCCTGGAAGACGCCGCCTACAACCTGGGCGCCTCGCGCGCTGCGGTCTTCACCACCATCACCCTGCCCTACCTGCAGCCGGCGCTGATCGGCGCGGCGGCGATCTCGTTTTTGATGTCGTTCGAGAACTTCAACACCACGCTGATGCTGGTGGGATCGGACGCACCGCTGACTGTCATGATGTACGGCCGCATGCGCGAAGGCGCCACGCCCGTGCTCAACGCCGTGAGCCTGTTCCTGATGGTGGCGTCGGCCTTGCTCGCCTTGACGCTGTTGCGCGGAGACAAGGCAAAGGCTTCGCGTTGACGCGTGCGGATCGGGCTTTGCGGACTCCACTCTCGTCATTGCGGACTTGATCCGCAATCCAGGATGCGTGTGGCTCTGGCAGAAGGCATGGATCCCGGATCAAGTCCGGGATGACAACCCGGTAGTCCGGGATGACAGCCGAATGGCGACAACCGGGTGCCGCGCCCTACTCCGCCAAACGCCCCTGCACCAGATGCAGTTGCCGGTCGCAGCGTGCGGCTAGGCTTTCGTCGTGGGTCACGACGATGAAGGCCGTGCCCTGGGTGCGCGCGAGTTCGAGCATCAGCTCGAAGACGCCGTTGGCCGTGCTGCGGTCCAGGTTGCCGGTGGGCTCGTCAGCCAGCACACAGGCCGGGCGCGTGACCAGGGCGCGCGCGATGGCCACGCGCTGGCGCTCGCCGCCCGAGAGTTCGGCCGGGCGGTGCAGCAAGCGCTCCTGCAACCCGACGCGCGTGAGCATCGCCGTGGCGGTCTGCGCCGAGAGCGCCGGCGTCATGCGCCGGATCCACAGCGGCATGGCGACGTTGTCCAGGGCGCTGAACTCGGGCAGCAGGTGATGGAACTGGTAGACAAAGCCGAGGTACTGGTTGCGCAATCGGCCCTGCTCGGCCGCGCTGCTCTGCGCCAGGTCCTGGCCGTGCAGCAAGACCGAGCCGCTGGTCGGTGCGTCGAGCCCGCCCATCAGGTGCAGCAAGGTGCTCTTGCCGGAACCGGAGGCGCCGACGATGGCCAACGTCTCGCCGGCATGCACATCGAGATCAACGCCCTGCAGCACGGTCACGTCGAGCCGGCCTTCGGTGAAGCGCTTGGTCAGGCCGCGCGCGCTCAGCACGACTTCGCCGCCGCCCGGCGCGCTGCCGGCGTCAACAGGAACAGATGCCATCTCACTCATAGCGCAGCGCCTCCGCCGGGTTCACTTGGGATGCGCGCCAGCTTGGATACAGCGTGGCGAGGAAGGCCAGCACCAGCGAGATCAGCGCGATCGGGACGATGTCGGCCTGCTGCGGCTCGCTCGGCATGCGGCTGATCAGGTAGATGTCCTTGGGCAGGAAGCTGGCGTGGAACAGCTGCTCCAGCGCCGGCACGATGACGTCGATGTTGAACGCCACGCCCAGGCCCAGCGCAAGGCCGACGAAGGTGCCGATGACGCCGACCATCGCGCCCTGCACGACGAAGATGCCCATGATCGAGCGCGGGCTGGCGCCCAGCGTGCGCAGGATGGCGATGTCGGCGCGCTTGTCGGTGACCGTCATCACCAGCGTCGAGACCAGGTTGAATGCGGCCACCGCCACGATCAGTGTCAGGATGATGAACATCATGCGCTTCTCGACCTGCACGGCGGCGAACCAGGTGCGGTTCTGGCGCGTCCAGTCGCGCACGACGAGATCGCCGCTCAGGCTGCGCGCGAGTTCGGCGCCGACTTCGCGCGCCTGGTGCAGGTCGCGCAGCTTGACGCGCACGCCGGTCGGACCTTCGAGCCGGAAGATGCGCGCCGCGTCATCCATGTGCATCAGCACCAGCGCCGAGTCGTATTCGTAATGGCCGGAATCGAAGGTGCCGACGACCGTCATCTGCTTGAGGCGCGGAACGACGCCGGCCGGCGTGACCTGGCCGCTGGGCGCCACCAGCGTCACCTTGTCGCCCTCGCGCACGCCGAGCGAGCGCGCCAGCTCGCCGCCGAGCACGATACCGAATTCTCCCGGCACCAGGCGCGTCAGGGCCGCGTTCTGCAGCCCGGCGGCCAGATCGGTGACCGAGGGTTCGAGGGCCGGGTCGATGCCGCGCACCATCGTTCCCTTCATGTCCTCGCCGCGCGCCAGCAGCGCCTGCGTGGCGATGAAGGGAGCGGCGGCCAGCACCTGCGGGTGGGTGCGCACCTGGCTGAGCGTGCGCCCCAGGTCCGGCAGGGCCGCGCCGTCGGGCGCGAAGATTTCGATGTGCGAAACCACGCCGAGCATGCGGTCGCGCACTTCCTTTTGGAAGCCGTTCATGACGGACAGCACGATGATGAGCGCGGCCACGCCCAGCGCGATGCCGAGCATCGAGACGCCCGAGATGAAGGAGATGAAGCCGTTGCGCCGGGTCGCACGTCCGGCCCGCGTGTAGCGCCAGCCCAGAATGAGTTCGTAGGGGATTTGCATGGCCAGACCGGGTTGAAACAGCTGCCATTGTGGCATCCCGCACAATCACGCCATGCACCTCCTGATTCCGTACGCGTTTTGCAATTCCGAAGGCTGTGCCACGGCCCTGCCCGCGCTCAAGCTGCCGCAGCTCGAAAAGCTGCTCGCGCGCCTCACGCCCGAGGCGCCTGACCTGGGCGATGCCGCGAGCCTGTCGCCGCCGCACGAGCGCGCGCTCGCGCGTGCGCTGGGCCTGGCGCTCACCGATGGCATGATCCCCTGGGCCGCGCTGCAGGCGCTGCAGTCCGGCTTGGGCGGCGGCGCCTGGGCCTTCATCACACCCTGCCACTGGCACGTCGGCTCCAAGCATGCGGCCATGGGCGACCTCAGACTGGCCGGCTTTGCCGAGCCGGATTCGCGCACGCTGCTGGCTGCCATGCAGCCCTACTTCACCGAGGACGGCATCGAACTGCACTACTGGCAGCCGCACTGCTGGCTGGCGCAAAGCGAGCTGTTCGACGGACTGGCGACGGCGGCGCTCGAGCGCGTGGTCGGGCGCGACGTGCAGAGCTGGCTGCCGCGCGGCCGCAACGCCACCACCGTGCAGCGCCTGCAGGCCGAGATGCAGATGCTGCTCTACCACCACCCGCTCAACAACGAGCGCGCGGCGCGCGGCCTGGTGCCGGTCAACTCCTTCTGGCTCAGCGGCAGCGGCACGCTGCGCCAGGCACCGGCAAGCCCGGCCGAAGCCCCGACCGTGATCACCGCGCTGCGCGACGCCGCCCTCGATGAGAACTGGGACGCCTGGACGCAGGCGTGGCAGGTGATCGACGCCACCGAATGCGCTGCGCTGCAAGCGGCGCTGGCGCGCGGCGAAGACGTGCGACTCACGCTCTGCGGCGAACGCAACGCACAGGATTTTCACAACGCGGCACAACCGTTGTTGCAGCGCTTGCGCCAGCGCTTCAATGCGCCACGCGCCGCCACCTTTCTGGAGCCGCTATGAAGCTGATCGCGCGTGACGTGCCGCCGCGCAGCGCCTGGGCGCTGGAACAAGGCGGCGTGCACCCGCTGCTGGCCCAGCTGTTCGCGGCGCGCGGCGTGCAAAGCCCGCTCGAGCTCGACGAGGGCCTGGCGCGCCTGCTGCCGCCCGACACGCTGCTCGGTGCGAGCGCCGCAGCCGGCCTGCTGGCCGAGGCCATCGAGGCCGGCATGAAGCTGTGCATCGTCGCCGACTACGACTGCGACGGTGCCACCGCCTGCGCCGTCGGCCTGCGCGGCCTGCGCCTGCTCGGGGCCAAACAGGTGAGCTACATCGTGCCCGACCGCGTGGTGGACGGCTACGGCCTGACGCCGCCGATCGCGCAGCGCGTCAAGGACAGCGGCGCCGACGTGCTGATCACGGTGGACAACGGCATCGCCAGTTTCGAGGGCGTGGCAACAGCGCGCGCCCTGGGCCTGCAGGTGCTGGTGACGGACCACCACCTGCCGGCCAGCATCGACGGCCGCACGCTGCTGCCGGACGCCGACGTGATCGTGAATCCGAACCAGCCGCTGTGCCCGTTCGAGAGCAAGTCGATCGCCGGTGTCGGCGTCATGTTCTACGTGCTGCTCGCACTGCGCGCGGAGTTGCGCCAACGCGGAAAATTCCAGAACGAGGCCCAACCCAAACTCGACACGTTGCTGCCACTCGTCGCGCTCGGCACCGTGGCCGATGTGGTCAAGCTAGACGCCAACAACCGCCGCCTCGTGGCACAGGGCCTGAAGCGCGTGCGCGCGCTGGCGATGCCGCCGGGGCTGGCCGCGCTGTTCAAGGCGGCCGGGCGCGAGGCGGCTGCGGCCACCACGTTCGACTTCGGCTTTGCGCTGGGCCCGCGCATCAACGCCGCCGGGCGCCTGTCGGACATGACGCTGGGCATCGAATGCCTGCTCACCGATGACGCGGGGCGCGCCGACGAGCTGGCGAAGACGCTCGACGGCATCAACCGCGACCGGCGCGAGATCGAGGGCACGATGCGCGAGCAGGCCTTTGTCATCGCCGAGTCGCTGTTCGCGGCCGAGCAGACGCCGCCGCCCGCGATCTGCGTTTTCGACGCCGGTTTTCATGAGGGCGTGGTCGGCATCGTGGCCTCGCGCATCAAGGACAAGCTGCACCGCCCGACCTTTGTCTTCGCCGCCAGCGCGGCGCCCGGCCACGAGCACGAGCTCAAGGGTTCGGGGCGCTCGATCGCCGGCTTTCATCTGCGCGACGCGCTGGACCTGCTGGCCAAGCGCCATCCCGGCGTGCTGCTGCGCTTCGGCGGCCACGCGATGGCGGCGGGCTGCACCATCGCCGCCGACAATCTGGCCACCTTCGAGCAGGGCCTGAGCGCGGTGGCGCGCGAGTGGCTCGATGCCGACACGCTGACACGGCGCCTGGCCACCGACGGACCGCTCAAGGCAGAGTACCGCCGCGTCGATCTGGTCGACACCTTGCACAAGGAAGTCTGGGGCCAGGGCTTTGCCGCGCCGACCTTCAGCGAAGAAATCGAAGTGCTGTCGCAGCGCCTGGTCGGCGGCAAGCACCTCGCGCTCAAGCTCAAGCACCAGGGCCAGCCGGTGGACGGCATCTGGTTCGGCCACACCGATCCGCTGCCGACACGCGTCAAGCTCGCGTTCCGGCTCGACGCCGACGCCTGGAACGGCGTGCGCCGCGTGCGCTTTCTCGTGGAGGCGGCGGAAATCTAGCCGGCACCGATCGTCATCGCGAGGCCGTCAGGCCGTGGCGATCCATGACTTCGGGCTGCATCGATTGCCGCGTCGCTGACGCTCCTCGCAATGACGACCCAGCGTCGCGGCCCGGCGCAGCGGCTTAGAATGGCTCCGTGTCCCCCACCCTCAACGCCGATCTCCACTGCCACTCCACGGTCTCCGACGGCACGCTGACGCCTGAGGCGCTGGCCGAGCGCGCCAAGGCCAATGGCGTCGAGTTGTGGGCGCTGACCGACCACGATGAAATCGGTGGCCAACAGCGCGCAGCCGCGGCGGCGCAGGCCATCGGGCTGCAGTACCTGACCGGGGTCGAGATTTCGGTCACCTTCATCCACCAGACGGTGCACATCGTGGGCCTGGGTTTCGATCCGGAGAACCAGGCGCTCAAGGACGGCCTGCTGCAAACCCGCGACGGACGCGGCCAGCGCGCCATGGAAATGTCGGAGAGCCTGGCCAAGGTCGGCATCAAAGGCGCCTACGAAGGCGCGCTCAAGTATGCGGGCAACAAGGCGCTGATCTCGCGCACGCATTTCGCCCGCTTCATGGTCGAGACCGGCGTCTGCCGCGAGACCAATGAAGTGTTCCGCAAGTACCTGACCGAAGGCAAGCCCGGCTATGTCGAGCATCGCTGGGCCAGCCTCAAGAATGCCGTGACCTGGATTCGCGACGCCGGCGGCGTGGCCGTCATCGCGCACCCGGCGCGCTACAAGTTCAGCGCCAACGAGGAGTTCGCGCTGTTCAGCGAATTCAAGGCCCATGGCGGCCAGGGCGTGGAAGTGGTCACCGGCAGCCACACGCCGGCCGAATACCTGAGCTACGCCGACACGGCGCGCGAATTCGGCTTGGCCGCATCGCGTGGCAGCGACTTCCACAGCCCCGACGAGAGCCACACCGAACTCGGTACGCTGCCGCCGCTGCCGGGCCAGTTAACGCCGGTGTGGGAACTGGTGGCCGATCGGATCCGGCACAGCAGCGCGAGCCCGGTGGCCGGCGCCGCCACGGGTCGCTGATCCGAGATGCTGTTCTGGCGCACCCGGCAAGGGGCCGGCATCCTGCTCATTGTGGTGGCGACGATCAGCTTTGCCGTGCTCGACACCGTGACCAAGCTCGGAGTCAAACTGGCCCCCGTGATGATGTTGCTCTGGGGCCGCTACGTGTTCCAGGCGGTGGTGACCTTTGTCATGCGTTTTCCGGCGCAACGAGCCGGCTTGCTGCGCACGCCCAATCCGCGCTTTCAGCTGTTGCGCGGCGTGCTGCTGCTGATCACCAGCACCTGTTCGTTTGTCGGCCTGCAGTATCTGCCGGTGGGCGAATTCACCGCCATGGTGATGCTCGCGCCGCTGGCAGCCACCGCGATGGCGGCCTGGATCCTGAAGAACTATGTCTCGCCGCGGCGCTGGCTGCTGATGGCCGCGGGTCTGGGCGGTGTGCTGCTCGTGGTACGCCCCGGCGGCCAGGTGTTCAGCTGGGCCCTGCTGTTTCCGGTCGTGATGGTGACGGCCTATGGCTGGTTCCAGGTGCTGACCAGCCGCCTCAGCGGCGAAGAAAACCCCTACACGACGCAGTTCTACACCGGGCTGGTGGGCGCGCTGCTGATGTGCCCAGTCGTGTATTTCTACTGGGACAACACCGCGCTGCTGGCGCACTGGGGCGTGTTCCTGCTGATCGGCTTCCTCGGAACCTTCGGCCACCTGCTGCTGATCCGTGCTTACCAGCGCGCGTCGGCGCCGGTGCTCACGCCCTACCTCTACGCGCAGATCGCCTTTGCCACGCTGCTGGGCTGGCTGGTGTTCGACCATGTGCCCGATGCGCTGGCCTGGCTCGGCATTGCCGTGATCGCTGCCAGCGGCGTCGGCAACGCCGTGCTCTCGTCGCAGGAGGCGAGCCGCCCTCGCGGCGCCGGCGCCACGCCGGCCGGCGCCGAATGACCGACATTCACCGACAATAGCGCCATGGCCCAGTTCTTTGAAGTCCACCCCGAAAATCCGCAAATCCGCCTGCTCAAGCAGGCCGTTGCGCTGCTGGAGAAAGGCGAGGTGCTGGCGGTGCCCACCGATTCCAGCTACGCGCTGGTCTGCCACCTCGACGACAAGGCCGCCGCCGACAAGCTGCGGCGCATCCGCGGCGTCGACGACAAGCACCACCTGACGCTGCTGTGCCGCGACCTGAGCGAGCTGGCCAATTACGCGATGGTCGACAACCAGCAGTTCCGCATGGTCAAGTCGGCCACCCCCGGGCCTTACACCTTCATCCTGGAAGCGACGAAGGAAGTGCCGCGCCGCCTGAGCCACCCGGCACGGCGCACCATCGGCCTGCGCGTGCCCGAGCACAAGGTGCTGCAGGCGTTGCTGGAGCTGCACCACGGCCCCCTGCTGGCCACGACGCTGATCGCGCCGGGCGAGACCGAGCCGCTCAACGACGCGCAGGACATCCTCAAGCGCTTCAAAAACCAGATCGCCGGCGTGATTGATGCCGGCGCCTGCGCGCGCGAACCCACCACGGTGATCGACCTGAGCAGCGGCGAGCCGGTGTTGATCCGCCAGGGCCGCGGCGCCCTGTCCGCACTCGGACTCTAGGACAATAGCGCCATGGACTTTGCCCACATGATTCAAACCATCGTCACGTACGCCCTGCCGGTGCTGTTCGCGATCACGGTGCACGAGGCGGCGCACGGCTACGCGGCGCGCCACTTCGGTGACAACACGGCCTATATGCTGGGCCGCATCACGCTCAACCCGCTCAAGCACATCGACCCGATGGGCACGATCCTGATGCCCTTGCTGCTGTACTTCGCGACCTCCGGCACTTTCCTATTCGGCTACGCGAAACCGGTGCCGGTACGCTTCGGCAACCTGCGCAACCCGAAACGCGACATGATCTGGGTCGCCCTGGCCGGGCCGGGCGCGAACTTCATCCAGGCCTTCCTCTGGGGCGCTCTGCTGTTCGTTCTCAGAGGCGGCGGCGTGACCGAGCCCTTCTTCATCAAGATGGCGCAAGGCGGCGTGCTGGTCAACGTGGTGATGTTCGTCTTCAACCTGTTTCCGCTGCCGCCGCTCGACGGCGGGCGCATCCTGGTCGGGCTGCTGCCGTATCGCCAGGCGGTGCTGGTCTCGCGCGTCGAGCCCTGGGGCTTTTTCATCGTGATGGGGCTGGTCATCGCCGGCTTGATCAGCAGCCTGTGGATGCAACCCCTGATGGCGCTCACCTACGGCTTGCTCGATCTGCTGCTGACACCGATCGCCGCCATCTTCAACTAGCCAACTGCCAAGACGTTTTCCAGACATGAGTTCCCACCGCTTCCTGACCGGCATCACGCCATCCGGCACACCCCACCTGGGCAATTACGTCGGCTCGATCCGGCCCTCGGTGCAGGCCAGCCGGCGCACCGATGTCGAGAGCTTTTATTTCCTGGCCGACTACCACGCCCTGATCAAGATCGACGAGCCCGCGCGCATCCAGCGCTCCACGCTCGAAATCGCCGCGAGCTGGCTGGCCGCGGGCCTGGACCCCGAGCGCGTGACCTTCTACCGCCAGTCCGACGTGCCGGAGATTCCGGAACTGACCTGGCTGCTGACCTGCGTCACCTCCAAGGGGCTGCTCAACCGCGCCCATGCCTACAAGGCCGCTGTCGACCAGAACACGGCGGCGCAGCAGGAGCCCGACGCCAACGTCAACGCGGGCCTGTTCATGTACCCGGTGCTGATGGCGGCCGACATCCTGATGTTCAACGCGCACCACGTGCCGGTCGGACGCGACCAGGTCCAGCACATCGAGATGGCGCGCGACATCGCGCAGCGGTTCAATCACCTGTATGGCGAGCACTTCACGCTGCCCGAAGCGGCGATCGAGGAGAGCGTGGCCACCCTGCCGGGGCTGGACGGGCGCAAGATGAGCAAGAGCTACGACAACCACATCGCGCTGTTCGCGCCGCGCGCGCAGCTGAAGAAGCTGGTCGCCGGCATCGTGACCGACTCGCGCGCGCCGGGCGAGGCCAAAGAGACCGAGGGCTCGGCCCTGTTCCAGATCTACCAGGCCTTCGCCAGCGCCGAGGAAACGGCTGCCCTGCGCCGCGCCTACGCCGAAGGCATCGCCTGGGCCGACGCCAAGCACATGCTGTTCGAGCGCATCGACCGCGAGATCGCGCCGATGCGCGAGCAGTACACCGCGCTGATGGCCGCTCCCGACAAGATCGAGGAAATCCTGCTGGCCGGCGCCGAGAAGGCGCGCACCATCGCCCGGCCCTTCACCGCGGAGCTGCGCCGCGCTGTCGGCCTGCGCGACCTGCGCACGGTATCGGCAACCAAGAGCGCCGTGAAGGCGGCCAAGACCGCGCTGCCGCTGTTCAAGCAATACCGCGAAATCGATGGCAAATTCTGCTTCAAGCTGATGGAACCGGGTGGACGCGTGCTGCTGCAAAGCCTGGGCTTCGACTCGCCGCGCGAGGCGGCAGCGGCGATCAAGTTGTTGCACGGCCAGGGCCGCGCGGCGCTGGGCGAGCTCAAGGCGGCGCTGCGGCCGCAGCCGGGCGTCAGCGACGACGACATCGACGCCGCGCTGCAGCAACTCGCGGCAGCAGCGTAGAGCGCCCGGGCGCTGATACAATCTCGCCTGCTTGCAACAGCATTGAATCACTCGGAGAGGTGGCAGAGTGGCCGAATGTACCTGACTCGAAAGTAAACGCATTTGAAAATTCTGCGTTGTAAGCCGTTGAATTTAAACAGTATTTTTACTAAATAGCAGGTGAAAAAGCTTGCAAAGATTTGCAAAGTCTTTGCTGGCGCTGTGAACAGTTGACTCTGTTAAACTTGCCACATCACGCTGTAAATGGTTCGGAGAGATTGCAGAGTGGCCGATTGTACTTGACTCGAAATCAAGCGTACCGCAAGGTACCGTGGGTTCGAATCCCACTCTCTCCGCCAGG